>NZ_JBIVMI010000013.1:0-221235 GCF_044753005.1 Kitasatospora sp. NPDC088548 | reverse complement strand
AGCGCCGGGGAGATCAGCAGCGGGTAGCCGCCGGGGATCACCACGCCGACCGGCATCTCGGTGGTCGGCCGGCCGGCCAGCACCCGGGCCAGGACCAGGTACCCGTCCTCGTCCGCGTGCACCGACGGGTAGCTCAGGTGCCGGACGAGCACCAGCCGGAAGAGCACCTCCACGGCGTAGCCGACGAGCAGCGCCACCGGCCAGAACCAGCGGCGGCCCCGGGCCTCGTCGAACCGCCGCACCACCCGGCCCGGCAGGCCCGACGGGCGGGTCGCGGCGGCCGCCGGAGTCCTACTCCCCGGGGCACCGCCCGGGTGCTCTTCGACGGTCTCTGTTGAAGTCTGCACTGATCTCCGACTCTTCCCCTGGTAGCCCGGCTCTGAGATGGATGCGGCAGGCCGGGCCGGCCTGTCCGCGGCCCGCCCGGCAGCCCGCGGGGCTCCACTCGGCAGACCAGTTGTGGAGGTCACGCTAACAACTCGCGCAGACCCGGCGCCCGCGCACCCCTCGGAGGCGGTCGCACACGGACCGCCGTCCCCGACGGTCTGTTCCCTTAGCACACTCCGCGTAGCGCTCACCCTAACGGCGGGCAAAGAATGTGCCATAACGCGCTCCGGCGGTCGGCACTGTGCCGACCGCCGGAGCGGAACCGTTTGCGCAAGTGGTCCGGGCCCGCCGCCGCACGGGCGCCGGGGGCGCGGACGAACCGTCCTACGCCCTGCCGACGAGTTCGCGCCGGTTGGCCGCCGCACGGGTGGCGGGCTGGATGGACTTCAGGTGCTTGGGCATCCGGCGGATCATCGCGAGCAGCAGCACCAGGCCGGCGCGGGCCAGGTAGATCGTCGCCTTGATCGGGGAGGCGCTCGGCGTGCCGGTGGTCCGCTCGCGCATCGCCACCGGGACCTGCCGGATGACGAAGCCGCAGCGGGCGGCGCCGACCATGCTCTCGATGGTGTCGCCCAGGTACTCGACCGGGTACCACTGCGAGAAGAACTCGATCATCGGCTTGTTGCAGGCCTTGAAGCCCGAGGTGGTGTCGGTGAGGCGGGTGCCGGTGATCCGCGAGAGCACCACCGACAGCAGCTTCATCGCCCAGTTGCGCGGGCCGCGCACCTTGTAGCTGCCCTGACCGGCGAAGCGGGCGCCGATGACCAGGTCCGCCTCCTGGAGCTTCGCCAGCAGGTCCGGCACGTACGCGGGGTCGTGCTGGCCGTCGGCGTCGCACTGGATGGCCACGTCGTAGTCGTGCAGGTGCGCGTAGCGGTAGCCGAACCGCATGGCGCCGCCGACGCCGAGGTTGTACGGCAGCTGCGCGACCCGGGAGCCGGCCCCGGCGGCGACGGCCGCGGTGTTGTCCACCGAGCCGTCGTCCACCACCAGGGTGTCCACTCCGGGGAGCTTCTCCTGGATCTCGCGGAGGATCTTGGGCAGCCCCTCCGCCTCGTTCCACGCGGGGAGGATGATCAGTACCCGCTTGCCGTCGATCATGCGGTCACCCCGGGGTCGGTCGACTTGCTGCCGTCGTTGTTGCTGCGCGCGATCGGGTAGCCGTGGTGCTCGGCCAGGTGGGCCCGCATCATGGCGACGTCCTCGGCCAGGGTCCTGGTCTCCGCTTCCAGCCGGGACGCCTCCCAGCTGAGGTGCAGGGAGACCAGCAGGACCAGCACGAAGCCCGCGAAGAGGACCAGGCTCACGCCGGACGCGATTCCGAGCCGGCGCGCGGTTGAGTCCAGAATCGTGGGGAAGAATCCGAGCGGCGCCACGACGACGCCGATCGCGAGCCAGATTGCCGCGTACTTCTCCCGGAGTTGCTGTCGGCGCAGCAGCTCCAGGATGTAGACGAGCACCAGCACGCCGGTGATCGAAGTGATGACGGTGAGATGCACGACTGGAAGCGCCTTTCAGCGGCAGTGGCGTGGCCAAGGGTAATCACATATTAAAGGCGTGGCGTGAACGGGCCGCCGCCGCCAGTTGTGCTAGGCCCGAGGACGAAGCGTCACACCTCCGACGTGTGACGCGCCGCCAGCGGTTCCTTCGGCTCCGCCACGGCACCGGCCGGGGCGGCCAGGGAACGGGCCAGCGCCCATAGCATGGCAGCCGCGCTCACACCCGCACCAGCCAGGTAGGCCAGTTCGACGCGGGTGGCGATGTCGCCGGGCACCAGGGTGACGGCCGCCAGGACCAGCGAGCCGGTCAGCCAGGCGAGCAGCTGCCGCTGGTGGCGGCCGAGCGACAGCAGCGCCTGGCCGAA
The DNA here is from genome assembly GCF_044753005.1 of Kitasatospora sp. NPDC088548. Lineage (NCBI taxonomy): Bacteria > Bacillati > Actinomycetota > Actinomycetes > Kitasatosporales > Streptomycetaceae > Kitasatospora > Kitasatospora sp. NPDC088548. The sequence continues at coordinate 218,984 of NZ_JBIVMI010000013.1, read as the reverse complement.
CACGGTGGCGAGCATGTAGCAGAGGGTGCCGAGCGACAGCCAGAGGAAGTCGACCGAGCCCAGCACGTCCTGTGCCTTGAAGAAGAGCCGGATCGCCCAGGGGCCGAGGATCACCGTCGGCAGCCCGGCGGCCGTGCACATCAGGACCACGATGCCGCCGGTGCGCAGCAGCACCTTGCGGAACTCCGCGTGGTTGCCGGCCGCCGCGGCGCCCGAGAGCGACGAGACCAGCGAGGCCTGGATCGCGGCGTAGGCGAAGAGCGGCACCCGGGCCAGGACCACCGCGTTCAGCAGGGCGGCGATCAGCGCCTTGGAGGACGGCGAGAGCACGCCGACGCTCACCACCGCGGCGTTGACCATGAGCTGCGCCAGCAGCGTCGAGCCGGTCAGCAGGCCGAGGCCGGTGACGACGTCGCGCCAGACCGGGGCGGGACCGCCGCGCCGGTCGGCGAGGACCGAACGCATCCCGATCGCCGAGGCGGCGAGCGGCGCCACCACCAGGATCAGGCTGAACGCCAGGGCCGAATGGGCGCCGAACAGCGGGATCAGCGCGGCCAGCCCGATCCGCAGCCCGCCGTCGACGCCGAGTTGCAGGCCGTAGGCGCCGAACCTGCCGAGTCCGGCCAGCGCCCCGCGGGCCACCGAGCTGACCGCCAGGCCGACCAGCGCGCCTGCCATGCCGGCCACCAGACCGAGGTCGCCGGAGAAGAAGCGGTCCGCGATCGGCCGGGCGGCGGCCGCGACCGCGGCCAGCACCACGACCAGCACCACGGCGGTGGCCAGCAGCACCCGCCGGATGGCCGGCCCCGGTCCCTGGCCGGCCACGTCGCGGGCGGCGACCAGGCGGGTCAGCTCCAGCTCGACCGGCGAGAACAGCCCGTACCCGACGGACATCACCAGGGTCCAGAGCATCGAGACCCCGGCGACCTGGGTGGTGTCCAGGCTGTGCCCGGCGAGTGCCAGGAAGATGTACGAGGAGACACCGAGGACCACGGTGCCCCCCGCCACGAGCCGCACCCCCGGGGGCAGCGCCCCCAGCAGCTTGGCCACCGGGTTCGTCATCGCAGCGTGGCCTTGGCCTTCAGCGGCTCCCACCAGGCGCGGTTCTCGCGATACCAGGCGATGGTGGCGGCGAGGCCGTCCTCGAAACGGACCTGCGGGGCGTAGCCGAGCTCCTCGCCGATCTTGGTGATGTCCAGCGAGTAGCGCAGGTCGTGGCCCTTGCGGTCGGCGACCGGCTCGACCATGGACCAGTCGGCGCCGGCGGCCTCCAGCAGCAGGCCGGTCAGCTCCTTGTTGGTGATCTCGGTACCGCCGCCGATGTTGTAGACCTCGCCGGCCCGGCCCTTGCGCATGGCCAGCTCGATGCCGCGGCAGTGGTCGGAGACGTGCAGCCAGTCGCGGATGTTGCCGCCGGTGCCGTACAGCGGCACCTTCCGGCCGTCCAGCAGGTTCGTGGTGAACAGCGGGATGACCTTCTCCGGGAACTGGTAGTGCCCGTAGTTGTTGGAGCAGCGGGTGACCACCACGTCCATGCCGTGGGTGCGGTGGTAGGCCAGCGCCAGCAGGTCCGACCCGGCCTTGGAGGCGGAGTACGGGGAGTTGGGGGCCAGCGGCCACTCCTCGGTCCACGAGCCCTCGGAGATCGAGCCGTACACCTCGTCGGTGGAGACGTGCACGAAGCGGGCGACACCGTGCTTGCGGGCCGAGTCCAGCAGCACCTGGGTGCCCAGGACGTTGGTGACCACGAACGGGCCCGCGCCCTCGATCGACCGGTCGACGTGCGACTCGGCCGCGAAGTGCACGACCACGTCGTGCCCGGGCATCACCTGGTCGACGGCGTCCACGTCGCAGATGTCACCGCGGACGAAGGAGTAGCCGCTGTGACCGGCGACAGGCGCCAGGTTGGCCTCGACGCCCGAGTAGGTGAGCTTGTCGAAGACGGTGATCTGATCCGTTGCGTCGGCGCCGAGCAGCTGCCGGACGAACTCTGAACCGATGAAGCCGGCGCCGCCGGTGACGAGGATGCGCATAGTGCGGGCAGTCTACCGGTGCGCCCCGGGGCCATCGCCCCGGGCCAGCGGGGGGCCCGGCCACTCACATAAGCTGCGGGGCATGCGTGGAATCCTCTTGGCGGGCGGCACCGGGTCACGACTGTGGCCGCTGACCCGAGCAGTCTCGAAGCAGCTTCTGCCGGTCTTCGACAAACCGATGATCTACTACCCGCTGTCGACCCTGGTCATGGCCGGTATCAGCGAGATCCTGATCATTACCACCCCGCAGGACCAGGAGCAGTTCCAGCGCCTGCTCGGCGACGGCTCCCAGTTCGGGCTCAAGCTGGAGTACGCCGCCCAGGAGAAGCCCGAGGGCATCGCGCAGGCCTTCGTGCTCGGCGCCGACTTCATCGGCGAGGAGCCCGTCGCGCTGATCCTGGGCGACAACATCTTCCACGGCAGCGGCCTCGGCACCCGGCTCGCGCAGCGCACCGCCCCGACCGGCGGCATGGTCTTCGCCTACCCGGTGGCCGACCCGACCGCGTACGGCGTGGTGGAGTTCGACGAGAGCGGCCAGGTCATCTCCATCGAGGAGAAGCCGACCCAGCCGAAGTCCCGCTACGCGGTGCCCGGCCTCTACTTCTACGACAACCGCGTGGTCGAGATCGCGGCCGGCCTGAAGCCGAGCGCCCGCGGCGAGCTGGAGATCACCGCCGTCAACGAGGAGTACCTCAAGACCGGCGAACTGCACGTCACCATCCTCGACCGCGGTACCGCCTGGCTCGACACCGGCACGTTCGTCTCGATGGTCCAGGCCTCCGAGTTCGTCCGGGTCATCGAGGAGCGCCAGGGCTTCAAGATCGGCTGCATCGAGGAGGCGGCCTGGCGGGCCGGCCTGATCGACTCCGCGCGGCTGCGCGAGCTGGCCGAGCCGCTGTGCAAGAGCGGCTACGGCGACTACCTGATCGCCCTGCTCGACGAGGAGGGCGACCAGTGAGGTTCCGCGAGCTGTCCATCGCCGGCGCCGTCGAGGTCACCCCGCAGCAGCACGGCGACCCCCGCGGCCTGTTCATGGAGTGGTACCGCTTCGACCGCCTGGAGGAGGCCGTCGGCCACCCGCTGCGGCTCGCCCAGGGCAACCTGTCGGTGTCCGCCAAGGACGTGGTGCGCGGTATCCACTTCGCCGACGTCCCGCCCGGCCAGGCCAAGTACGTCAGCTGCGTCCGCGGCGCCGTGCTCGACGTGATCGTGGACCTGCGGGTCGGCTCCCCCACCTTCGGCCGCTGGGAGTTCGTCCGGCTGGACGACGTGGACCGCAAGTCCGTCTACCTCTCCGAGGGCCTGGGCCACGGTTTCTGCGCGCTGAGCGACGACGCCACGCTGTCGTACGTCTGCTCGGAGACCTACAACCCGACCGGCGAGCACGCGGTGCACCCGCTCGACCCGGACCTCGGGATCGAGTGGCCCACCGACGCCCCGCAGCTGTCCGCCCGGGACGCCGCCGCCCCCTCGCTGGCCGAGGCGCTCGCCACCGGTCTGCTCCCGGACTACGAGAAGTGCCGGGCGTTCACCGAGAGCCTGCGCACCCGCTGAACCGATCCGATGCCCGGGTCCGCGCCCTCCGGCGCCGGCCCGGGCATCGGCGTCCGGCCCCGGCGAGGGCCGTCCACGGGCTCAGTATGATGGGCCCGCCGCGGGGTCTTCGCCCTGCCTCCGGCCCCGACTCCGACCAGCGGATGTGCCCCACCATGACCACTCTGGAAATCCTGCTTCCGTACTACGGAGACGTCGCGCTGATGCAGGCCGCGGTCCGCAGCGTGCTGGCCCAGAGCGACCCGGACTGGCGGCTGACCGTCGTGGACGACGGCCGGGAGCCGGGCGTCCCGGAGTGGTTCGCGGAGCTCGGCGACCCGCGGGTGCGCTACTTCCGCAACGAGCGGAACCTCGGTGTCACCGGCAACTACCGCAAGTGCCTGGGCATGGCCGAGCACGAGTACCTGGTGTTCATGGGCACCGACGACATCATGCTGCCCGAGTACGTCGCCACCGTCCGCTCGATCCTGGCCCAGTACCCCGGCGTCGCGATGATCCAGCCCGGCGTCGAGGTCATCGACGGCAGCGGGAAGCCGAGCAGCTCGCTCGCCGACGAGGCCAAGCGGCGGATCTACGCACCCCGGCAGCAGGGCCGCGTCCTGATGGGCGGCGAGGACCTCGCGGTCAGCCTGCTCAAGGGCAACTGGCTGTACTTCCCGTCGATCTGCTGGCGCACCGACGCCGTGAGGACCACCGGCTTCCGCGACAACCTGGAGATCATCCAGGACCTCGCCCTGGTCATCGACCTGCTGCAGGCCGGCGAGCAGATGGTCGTCGACGACGTCCGGGTGTTCCAGTACCGCCGGCACACCGTCAGCATCTCCTCCAAGTCCGCCTTCAGCGGCACCCGCTTCACCGAGGCCCGGCGGTACTTCCTGGACGCCGCCGACCGCCTCGACGCGCACGGCTGGCCGAAGGCCGCGAAGGCGTCCCGGATGCACCTGTCGGCCCGGATCCACGCCCTCACCCTGGTCCCCGGTGCGATGCGCGCCGGTCAGTGGGACGGCGCGAAGACCCTGCTGCGCAACGCCACCAGCACGGCCAGCCGGCCTCGCTGACCCTCCCCACCCCTGGAGTCCCCCGCAATGACCGCACCGCACACGGCCCCGGCCCGGGTGGCCGTCCTCGGCGGCACCGGCTTCATCGGCCGGGTGCTCGGCGCCCGGCTCCTGGAGCACGGCGCCGAGGTCATCAGCCTCGCCCGCAAGGCCCCCGCCGACCCGGCCCCCGGCCGGTTCGTCGCCTTCGACCTCTCCTCCGACGCCGCGGCCGACCTCACCGAGCTGCTCGACCGGGAGCGGATCGACACGGTGGTCAACGCGGCCGGCGGCATGTGGGGCCTGACCGACGAGCAGATGTACCAGGCCAACGTGGTCCTGGTCGACCGGCTGATCGAGGCCGTCTCGGCGATGGCCGCCCCCGCCCGGCTGGTCCACCTCGGCACCGTGCACGAGTACGGCATGGCGCCGATCGGCGTCAGCCAGCGGGAGAGCGACCAGGCCGCCCCGGTGATGGAGTACGGCAGGCTCAAGCTCGCCGCCACCGAGGCCGTGGTCCGCGCCGTCGAGGCCGGCCGGATCGGCGCCGTGGTGCTGCGGCTCGGCAACGTGGTCGGCGCCGGCCAGCCCGGCCACAGCCTGCTCGGCGTGATGGCCGCCAAGCTGGACGCCGCCCGGCGGGCCGGCGAGACCGCTCAGCTCTCGCTTCAGCCGCTCACCGCGCAGCGCGACTTCGTCGACCTCACCGACACCCTCGACGCCGTGATCCTGGCCGCCACCGACCGCTCGGCCCCGCCGGTGGTCAACATCGGCACCGGCTCCGCCGCCTCCGCCCGGCTGCTCGTCGAGCTGCTGATCGAGGAGAGCGGGGTGCCCACCGAGATCACCGAGGTGCCCGCGCCGGCCGGCACCGGCCCGGAGACCGAGTGGCAGCAGCTCGACATCACCATCGCCCGTGAGCGGCTCGACTGGACCCCCCGGCGCACCCTGCGCCAGGCCGTCTCGGAGCTCTGGCAGGCCCAGGCCGCCACGCCCGCCCCGTAGGCACCGGGCCCGGCAGGGAAAACGCGGCCCGGCAGACGCCGGGCCCACCCACGACACGGTGGCGTCCGCAGCCCGACCGCGGACGCCACCCAGGCCCGCTGCGCCCGAGGGAGCCATGAGACGGCCCGCGTTGCTCCGCCCGCACGGCACGCTCGCGCAGCTCTGCCACGGGCGGGCGAACGGCTTCGGGGCACTGCGCCTGCTGCTGGCCGTCGCCGTCGTCGGGTCGCACGTCTACCCCATCGGCTGGGGCCGCCCGGACCCGCTCTGGCTCTGGAGCGGCCGGCAGACCGACCTGGGGAAGGCCGCCGTCCTCGGTTTCTTCGCCCTCTCCGGTTTCATGATCACCGAAAGCGCCCGGCGGCTGAGCGGCGGCCGCTTCGCCTGGCACCGGACGCTGCGCCTCGTCCCCGGCCTCGCGGGCTCGCTGCTGTTCTCCGCCGCCGTGCTGATGCCACTGCTGTACCGGTGGCAACACGGCTCCCTGGACGGCTTCCTGAGCCGTCCGGACGGCCCGCTGAGCTACCTGACCAGCCTGGGCGGCAGCGCGCCCACCGCCGGCTGGGACATCTCCGGGGTGCTGGCGCAGGGCATCCGCGCCGGGACCAACTTCGACCGGAGCCTCAACGGCGCCCTCTGGTCGCTGAAGTACGAGATGCTCTGCTACCTGCTGGCCGGGCTGCTGGCCGCAGCCGGACTGCTGGGCCGACGGCTGGTCGTGCCGACGGCGGTGCTCACGCTGTGGATCCTGATCGCCACCGGCGCGGTGGACCTCCCCGCGGGCGCGCCCCCGGCCGGCGGCCCCGGGGTGACCCTGCCGGTGCTGGGCCAGTTCTCCGTCCACCTCGTCACGACACTCGGTTTCGCGTTTCTGCTCGGCAGCGCCCTACGGCTCCACGCCGACCGGATCCCGGTCCACGACGGGCTGGCACTGGCCGCCGCGCCGGCCCTGGCCGCCTCGTTCCGCTGGGGCGGCTTCGCCGCGGTCGGCCAGCCCGCCCTGGTCTACCTGCTGTTCTGGGCGGCGGCGAGGCTGCCCGGCCGGTGCCGCCGGATCGGCGGACGCGGCGACTTCTCGTACGGCGTGTACATCTACGGCTTTCCGGTCGAGCAGGCGCTCGCGGTGCTGGGCTGCGCGGGCTACGGCAAGCCCGCGTTCCTGGGCTGCGCCCTGACCGCGACCGGCGTCCTGGCCGTGCTCTCCTGGTACGCCGTCGAGCGGCCGGCGATGCGCCTCAGGGGCTGGACACCTGGACCGCTGAAGCGGGCCGCCGGGAAACAGCGGCCCGCCGACGTCACTTCCCCTTGAAGACCCAGACCTTCATCAGCAGGAACCGGACCACGGTGGCCAGGCCGTTGGCGACGATCAGTCCGGCCACCTCGACGACCTTCGAGGCGTCCGGGGCGGCCAGATCGAGCAGCGCGAGCGCCCCCGCGCTGAGGCCGAGGCCGATCACGAAGGCGACGGCGCCCTGGAGCTGGTGCCGCAACGCCCCCTCGCTGCCCGTGATGCCGAAGGTGAACCGGCGGTTGGCGGCGGTGTTGGCGACGGCGCTGACCGCGAGCGCGATCAGGTTCGCGACCTGCGGGTCGACGAAGCGGCGGGCGACCACGTACAGCAGCAGGTAGAAGAGGGTGCTCAGGACCCCGATCACCAGGAAGGACGGGATCTGGCGCTTGGCCGTGCCCGTGCCGGAGGGCTGCACGCCCTGGCCGGCCGTCGGCACCTCGGCCGCGTCGGTCGACTCGTCGGTGGAAACCATGTGAGCACCCATGTGATCGGTTTGTCGGGTCAGGAAATCTCGTACACGGCCATCCGGCCGTTGTCGAAGACCTGTGTGGCAAGGGTCTTCAGAAGCGGGGACTCCGGCGCCAGCTTACGGTTCACCACCAGATAGCGAACGTGGTACCGATCGTGCAGCTGATCGAGGATATCGGCCGTCGGCTGGTAGATGGCGTCGTCGTTCAGCTTGAGCAACGGCTGGTCCCAGAAGGTGCCGGACTTCTCCGACATCAGCCGCGGCGAGTACGCCCAGCCCTCCACCAGCACCGAGCGCTCGGAGTAGGCGCTGAGCCAGAAGGACAGCGAGTTCCAGCAGGTCTGGCCCGGCACCGCGTAGTCGTTCTCCGAACGGCAGTGACCGTTGGTGACCAGGACGTCCGACGGGTCGCTGTGCGCACGGACCCAGCGGCCCGCCTCGACCTGGCTGGCCGGCAGCGGCCAGGCCCCGTCCCACGGGATCTGCCGGGTCTGCTGGACGTCGAGCAGCAGCGAGGGGGCGCCGGCCGCGAGCGCGGCGGTCAGCAGGACGAGCCCGCCTCGCCGGCGCAGGGCGGGCCGCACACGGCCGACCGCCCACCAGAGCACACCGCAGACCGCCGCGATGCCCGCCAGCGCGGCGGCCGCGGCCAGCGCGGGCACCAGCGCCGTGTACGACTTGGTGCCCTTGGCGTCACCGACCGCCTTGAGGGCGAAGGTCGCCCAGTCCCCCGCGTAGTGGTAGATGCCGTAGGTGAGCAGGCCGACGAAGGCCAGCGCCCCCACCGCGAGCGCGGCCTTGGCCCGGGTGGGCAGCGCGGCGCGCTCGAAGACCTCGCAGTAGCCCCACGCCGACAGCAGCACGCCGAACGGCAGGCCGGCGAGGGTGAAGTAGCTGGCGTTGAAGCCGTTGACCACCAGGTAGACGGACGGGCCCGCGAGGGCGCCGCCGAGCAGGAACCACTGGGTCTGTTCGAGGCGGAGCCGCCGGCGCCAGAGCAGGGGGATCATGCCAACCAGCCGGAGCTGGTGGTTGAGCAGGAAGGCGCCCAGTGTGGCGGTGACGACCACGGCCTGGGTCACCGCGGTCCGGGTGTGCTCGGGGTCCGCCCAGTACCGCTCGATGTTGCCGAACGGCACCACCTCGAGGCCGTAGCTCTCGAACTTGAACAGCACCGCGGTGGCGAACAGCTGGGCACCGGCGATGATCGCGCCGAGGCCGACGATGGTCCACGGGATCCGCCGGGTACCGATCAGCACCATGAGGCCGGCGAAGGCCAGGGCCGCCAGGGTGACCGGCAGGGAGCTCGCCTTGGCCGCGCTGGAGGCCACCGCGAACAGGGCGGCCAGCACGAAGGCGCCCCGGCCGAGCGACGGGATCCGGCCTTGCCGCTCCCCGTCGTCCTCGCCGCGGCCGCGCAGGGCGTCACCGACCACGCCGATCAGCGCCATCAGCAGCGGCTGACTGTACGTCAGCGAGAGGCTCGCCCACGCCATCAGCGGCACCGCGGGGGCACCGAAGGTCCAGCTCGGGGTGTTGTTGGGGTAGACGGCGTTGAACTCGCCCACCGCGAAGACCAGCAGGGCCGCGACCGGACCGGCCCACGCCCGGCCGCTCAGCCGGTGCGCCACCACGGCCGTGATCACCATCGCCAGGGCGACCAGCGCGGGGACCATCAGCCGCATCTGGACCACCGGCAGGTCGATGTGGCCGACCAGGTCGGTCATCGCCATGTGGACGAAGGTGAACCAGTGGTAGTGCAGCGGCTCCCCCGCGGCCTGCGGGAAGGTGAGCGGGAAGTTGTGCTTGGCGTTCCCGGCCAGTGAGAGCAGGTACGGCAGGTCGATGTACTGCCGGGTGGTCTCGGTGTCCGGCACGATGGGGTTCTTGCTGAGGACCACCGCGTACAGGTAGGCGCTGGTGAGCCCGACCGTCCCGGCGACCGACCAGGACCAGGCCGTCGAGGTGCGCCGGTAGCCGCGCGGGAACCAGTGCCGCCGCAGCCCCGGCACCGCGGCGAACGGGATCACGACCGCCAGCGGCCAGGCCGTGGCCACCGACTGCAGGCCCAGGCCCACCAGGACGGCCCAGGCCGCCAGTTCCAGGACGAGACCGACCACCGCACCGAACGCGAGGTCCTCGACCAGCGTGTGCGGCCGGCGGCGGAGCGCGCGGAACACCAGCGTGCCCGGGAGCAGAACACCCCAGAGGACGTAGAAGGTGTAACGCGCCACATCGCCGACCGAGGTGTCGGCCGCCAGCAGCAGGGCGACCAGGAAGGCGTAGGCCGCCAGTGCGGGGAGGAAGCGCACCAGCCGGGCGGTGGTCCCGAGCGGGGCACCCTCGGCGCCCGGCCCGTCGCCGAGCGCGGAACTGCCGCTCCCGGCGGGCGCGGTCGGCGTCCCCGGGGCGGGTGCGGTGCTGTCAGTGGTGCCCATCGCTCTTCTTCTCCTGCGGGCTCTGCATCGGCGGCCTGGCTGCTGCGGCGAGGTGTCCCGTCCCGCGACGGGCCGGCCGTCGCGGGACGGGACGGGGGGTCACGCCACGTACTCGGAGACCTTCGAGGTCCGCGCGCCGCGGTCCTCGGCCGAGTCGTAGCCCACGAAGTAGGCCGGGCGGGCCTGCGCCGCCGAGTAGATCCGGCCGACGTACTCGCCGAGCAGACCCATGCAGACGAGCTGCACGGCGCCGAGGAACAGCATGCCGATGAACAGCGAGGACCAGCCGGGCACGGTCTTGCCCAGCGCGTACTCGACCGTGGTGTAGATGCCCAGGGCGAAGCAGAGCACGAAGCTCAGCAGACCGAGCCAGGTGGCGAGCCGCAGCGGGCTGGCGGAGAAGTTGGTGATGCTGTCGATGGCCAGCCGGACCATCTTGGAGAGCGGGTAGTGGGTGCTGCCGGCCACCCGCTCCTCGCGCACGTAGACGACCTCGCCGCTGGGGAAGCCCAGCCACGGCACCAGCAGGCGGTAGACCGGCTGGTGCTCGGGCAGCGCCTTGAGCGCGTCCACGGCGGCCCGGCTGAGCAGGCGGAAGTCACCGGCCTGGTTGGGCATGTTCTTGCCGACGAGCTTGCGCATCAGCCAGTAGTAGGCGCCGGCCGTACGCCGCTTGAAGAACGTGTCGGTACCGCGGTCGCCGCGCACGCCGTAGACGATGTCGAGGTTCCGCTCGCGGGCGAGCGAGAGCATCTCGGGGATCTTCTCCGGCGGGTCCTGCAGGTCGGCGTCGATCGAGACGACGTAGTCGCCGAAGGCACGGTGGATGCCGGCGGTGAGCGCCGCCTGGTGCCCGGAGTTGCGGGCGAAGCGGACGATCCGGAACTCCGGCCAGTCCTGGTGGATCTTCTGCATGAGCGCCGGGGTGGCGTCGGTGCTGCCGTCGTCGATGCCGACGACCTCGTAGTCGATCCCGAGCTCGTCCAGGATCGGACGCAGGCGCTGGACCGTCAACGGCAGGGCCTCCTGCTCGTTGTAGATCGGCATCACGACCGACAGCAGCGGCGCCGGCTGGGCGGCCACCTGCTCTGCCGATACAGCTGCGTTGTACATCAGTTGTCGCCTGTCCCTTGTGTCTTCGAGAACGTTCGATCGATGCCGGAGTACACGCCGGTTGACCCGGCCGACCGAGCTGATGGATGCGAGGGGAAGTTCAGGGCCGGAGCCGGCCAGGTGGCGGCCAGGCTAGCAGCAGGATTTTGCCATGCCATGAACGAGCGTTGGGCCGGACGTTCACCCGGCTCCCGGGAGCGGCGTCAGGACTTCCGGGGCACGGGCTCGTCCGAGACGCGGCGCAAGGTCGCCATCGAACGGTCCAGGGCGTTCTTGAGCAGCCTGGACACCGGCCGTTCGATCAGCCGGTGGATCAGCCAAGCGGCGACCAGGACCGTCGCCAGGGCCGTGACCAGCGCCAGCTGGACGCTGAAGTGCCGGGTGAGCAGGTAGTGGATCAGCGTCCAGCCGATCTCCTGGTGGATCAGGTAGAGCGGGTAGGTCAGCGCCCCGGCGACGGTCAGCCACTTCCACTGCACCCAGTCGAACAGGCCCAGCGCCGCACCGAGGACGAGGGCGAACGCGGCGGTCACCGCGGCCGCCATCACGTTCCACGACAGCGTGTGGCCGAGGACGTTGACGTAGACCTCCTGGATCGAGTCCAGCCGGGTCAGCGCGAGGATCCAGGAGAAGCCCACGATCCCCCAGAGCAGCAGGTTCTGGCCGAACCTGTACATCAGGAACATGCCGACGCCGGCGATGAAGAACGGCGACTCGTTCGGCATGGCGAGGGTGGTCAGCAGGGGGATCTGCGCCTGTGGTGCCAGTACGGCGGCGATGGTCCAGATCCCGCAGAACGCGACGACCTTGCGGTAGGTCAGGCCGGTCGCGACGACGAGGGCGAACAGCAGGTAGAACCGCATCTCGACCCAGAGCGTCCAGTAGACACCGTCGACGTGCCGCATCCCGAGCGGGGTCTGAAGCATGGTCAGATTGCCGAGGATGGTGCTGGCGGTCAGCCCGTCGCCGGCTCCGAGGCGGGCGAACTGCTTGAAGTTGAGCACCACCAGGCTGGTCAGCGCGATGCCCGCCCAGTACCCGGGGTAGAGGCGCACCACCCGGGAGACGAAGAACTCCCCCGGCCGCTTGCCCCAGCAGCTCATGCAGATCACGAAGCCGCTGATGACGAAGAACAGCTCGACGCCCAGCCAGCCGTACGCCGCCACCCGGTTCACCAGGGGCAGCACGTCCTTGGGCGTGACGCCCTGCCACACCCCGGGGATTCCGACGTACGCGGTCCAGTGGAAGGACATCACACTCAGGGCCGCGAAGAGCCTCATCCCGTCCAGCGCGTAGAGGCGTGGACGCTTGGTGCGGCCGTCGGACGGCTGGCCCGCGCGGGCGGCAGAGCGGCGCCGGAGGAGCGAGGGCTTCGTCAGAAGCGGGGCAGAGGTCATTCCGGAGCGCTTTCGGCAGTGGGGCGGAGAGCCTCGGTCAGCCTCGCCCTGGCGACGGCTGCGGGTGGCTCAGTCTATCCGGACCGGGAACCCCCTACCCGCCGGGGCCCTCCCCCGGCCACCCGACACGCCGAAGGGCCCCGCACACCCGGAAGTGTGCGGGGCCCTTCGGCTCGCCTGTGCGGTACAGGCAGGTCTAGAGCATCAATTACTTGATGATCTTGGTGACCTGGCCGGCGCCGACGGTGCGGCCACCCTCACGGATGGCGAACTTCAGGCCCTCCTCCATGGCGATCGGCTGGATCAGCACGACCGTCATGGCGGTGTTGTCGCCCGGCATGACCATCTCGGTGCCCTCGGGGAGGGTCACAACGCCGGTCACGTCCGTGGTACGGAAGTAGAACTGCGGGCGGTAGTTGTTGAAGAACGGGGTGTGACGGCCACCCTCGTCCTTCGACAGGATGTACGACTGGGCCTCGAACTCGGTGTGCGGGGTGACCGAACCGGGCTTGATGATGACCTGGCCGCGCTCGACGTCCTCGCGCTTGATGCCACGGAGGAGCAGACCGACGTTCTCACCGGCCTGGCCCTCGTCGAGCAGCTTGCGGAACATCTCGATGCCGGTGACCGTGGTGGTGGTCTTGGTCTCCTTGATGCCGATGATGTCGACAGTCTCGTTGACCTTGAGGATGCCACGCTCGATACGACCGGTGACGACGGTGCCACGACCGGTGATCGTGAAGACGTCCTCGATCGGCATCAGGAACGGCTGGTCCACGGCGCGGGCCGGGGTCGGGATGGCCTCGTCGACCGCGTGCATCAGGCCGAGGAGCTTCTCGCCCCACTCCTTGTCGCCCTCCAGCGCCTTCAGCGCGGAGACGCGGACGACCGGCAGGTCGTCGCCCGGGAACTCGTACTCGGAGAGCAGCTCACGGACCTCGAGCTCGACGAGCTCCAGGATCTCCTCGTCGTCCACCATGTCGGCCTTGTTCAGGGCGACAACGATGTAGGGGACGCCGACCTGGCGGGCCAGGAGCACGTGCTCCTTGGTCTGCGGCATCGGGCCGTCGGTGGCGGCGACGACGAGGATCGCACCGTCCATCTGGGCCGCACCGGTGATCATGTTCTTGATGTAGTCCGCGTGACCGGGGCAGTCGACGTGGGCGTAGTGACGCGCCTCGGTCTGGTACTCGACGTGCGCGATCGAGATGGTGATACCGCGCTGCCGCTCCTCCGGCGCCTTGTCGATCTGGTCGAACGGCGTGAAGGGGTTGATCTCCGGGTACGCGTCGTGCAGCACCTTGGTGATGGCCGCGGTAAGGGTCGTCTTACCGTGGTCGATGTGACCGATGGTGCCGATGTTGACGTGGGGCTTCGTCCGCTCGAACTTCGCCTTCGCCACTGCAGTCCTCCTGAGGACAGTTCTGTACGCCGTGCTGACGTCAGTTGGTCTTTGATCGGGTTGGGTACGGGGTGCCGGTGGGCACCCCATGCCGTCCCGCGGGTGGGGGCCGGAGGCCCCCGGGAGAATCCGACCGGATTCTCCCGGGTTGCCTCCTAATAGCCTAAGGGTTCGCAAACATCCCGAATGTCGGGACGTTACTCGCCCTTGGCCTTGGCGATGATGTCGTCCGCCACGTTCCGCGGAACCTCGGCGTACGAGTCGAACTGCATCGAGTAGCTCGCGCGACCGGAGGTCTTGCTGCGCAGGTCACCGACGTAGCCGAACATCTCGGAGAGAGGCACCAGCGCCGAAACGACGCGGGCACCGTGACGCTCGTCCATGGACCGGATCTGGCCACGGCGAGAGTTGATGTCGCCGATCACATCGCCCATGTAGTCCTCGGGCGTGGTGACCTCGACGGCCATCATCGGCTCCAGGAGGGCCGGACCGGCCTTCTTGGCGCCTTCCTTGAAGGCCATCGAACCGGCGATCTTGAACGCGAGCTCGGAGGAGTCGACGTCGTGCGCGGCACCGTCGAGCAGCGTGACGCGGACACCCTGCAGCGGGTAGCCGGCGAGCACACCGAACTCCATGGCCTCCTGGCAGCCGGCGTCGACCGAGGGGATGTACTCCCTCGGCACGCGGCCACCGGTGACCTTGTTCACGAACTCGTAGCCCTCGCCGGACTCGATCGGCTCGATCGCGATCTGGATCTTCGCGAACTGGCCGGAGCCACCGGTCTGCTTCTTGTGCGTGTAGTCGATACGCTCGACGGCCTTGCGGATCGTCTCGCGGTACGCGACCTGCGGCTTGCCGACGTTGGCCTCGACCTTGAACTCACGGCGCATACGGTCGACCAGCACCTCGAGGTGCAGCTCGCCCATACCCGCGATGATGGTCTGGCCGGTCTCCTCGTCCGTGTTGACCTGGAAGGAGGGGTCCTCCTCCGCGAGACGCTGGATGGCGACACCCAGCTTCTCCTGGTCACCCTTGGACTTGGGCTCGATCGCGACGCGGATGACCGGGGCCGGGAAGTCCATGGACTCCAGGATGACCGGGTTCTTCTCGTCGGACAGCGTCTCACCGGTGGTGGTCTGCTTCAGGCCCATGACGGCGATGATGTCGCCGGCGCCCACCGACTCGATCTCCTCACGCTTGTTCGCGTGCATGCGGTAGATCTTGCCGATGCGCTCCTTCTTGCCCTTGACGGCGTTCAGCACCGAGGTGCCGGACTCCAGGCGGCCCGAGTAAACCCGGACGAAGGTGAGCTTGCCGAGGTGCGGGTCCGACATGATCTTGAACGCGAGCGCGGCGAGCGGCTCGTCGTCCGAGGCCTTGCGGGAGATCTTGACCGTGTCGTCACCGGGCTTGGTGCCCTCGATGGACTCGATGTCCAGCGGCGACGGCAGGTACTTGACGACCGCGTCGAGCAGGGGCTGAACGCCCTTGTTCTTGAACGCGGTACCGCAGAAGATCGGCGTGAAGGCCGACTCCAGGGTGCCCTTGCGGATCGCGGCGTAGAGCAGCTCCTCGGGGACGTCCTCGCCCTCCATGGCGAGCTCCATCACCTCGTCGCTGACGTTCGACACGGTGTCGAGCAGCGCCTCGCGGTACTCGTCGGCCTGCTCCTGCAGCTCGGCCGGGATGTCGACGATGTCGTACATCTCGCCCTTGGCGGCCTCGGCGGACCAGACCAGCGCCTTCATGCGGACAAGGTCGACAACGCCCTTGAAGTCCGCCTCGGCACCGATCGGGAGCTGCATCACCAGCGGGGTCGCGCCGAGGCGCTCCACGATGGTGTCGACGCAGAAGAAGAAGTTCGCGCCCGTGCGGTCCAGCTTGTTGATGAAGCAGATGCGCGGGACGCCGTAGCGGTCAGCCTGCCGCCACACGGTCTCGGACTGGGGCTCGACACCGGCGACACCGTCGAACACCGTCACCGCACCGTCGAGGACGCGCAGCGAACGCTCCACCTCGACGGTGAAGTCGACGTGACCCGGGGTGTCGATGATGTTGATGGTGTTGTCGACGTCGTCGACCGTCCAGTGACAGGTCGTCGCGGCCGACGTGATCGTGATGCCGCGCTCCTGCTCCTGCTCCATCCAGTCCATGGTGGCAGCGCCATCGTGGACCTCACCGATCTTGTACGAGACACCGGTGTAGAACAGGATCCGCTCGGTGGTGGTGGTCTTGCCCGCGTCGATGTGCGCCATGATCCCGATGTTGCGGACCCTGGCGAGGTCAAGGGAGGTTGCAGCCATGGTGGCTCGTTCTCTCTCTGTCTAGTGACGGGGTAGGGACTACCAGCGGTAGTGCGCGAAGGCCTTGTTGGACTCGGCCATCTTGTGGGTGTCCTCGCGACGCTTCACGGAAGCGCCCAGGCCGTTGCTGGCGTCGAGGATCTCGTTCATCAGGCGCTCGGTCATGGTCTTCTCACGACGGGCGCGGGAGTAACCGACCATCCAGCGCAGCGCCAGGGTGCTGGCGCGGCCCGGACGGACCTCGACCGGGACCTGGTAGGTCGCGCCACCGACACGGCGGGACTTGACCTCGAGGGCCGGCTTGACGTTCTCCAGCGCGCGCTTCAGCGTCACGACCGGGTCCGAGCCGGTCTTCTCACGAACGCCCTCGAGGGCGCCGTAGACGATCCGCTCGGCGGTGGAGCGCTTGCCGTGCAGCAGGATCTTGTTGACCAGCTGGGTGACGACCGGGGAGCCGTAAACCGGGTCGATGATGACCGGGCGCTTCGGGGCGGGGCCCTTACGAGGCATTCTTACTTCTCCTTCTTGGCGCCGTAGCGGCTGCGAGCCTGCTTGCGGTTCTTGACACCCTGGGTGTCAAGCGAACCGCGGATGATCTTGTAGCGGACACCAGGAAGGTCCTTCACACGACCACCGCGCACCAGCACGATGGAGTGCTCCTGCAGGTTGTGGCCCTCGCCCGGGATGTAAGCGGTGACCTCGATCCCGCTGGTGAGGCGCACACGGGCGACCTTACGAAGCGCCGAGTTCGGCTTCTTCGGGGTGGTCGTGTACACACGCGTGCAGACCCCGCGACGCTGGGGCGAGCCCTTCAGCGCGGGAGTCTTGTTCTTCTCGACCTTGTCCTGCCGGCCCTTTCGGACCAGCTGCTGGATCGTAGGCACCGTTTCTCCGTTTTCTGTGTGCCAAGGCTTGGTGGAACTAACCTGTGGTGTTCCCTCACACACGGCCCCGTGGTCGACCCACGCGGTCGGGTGTGTTGGGCTTATTCCGACACGGAATCCCATGAGCTGATGTACAGCGACGGCGCTCAACGCGCGGGGCGCTGGAAGGCGCTCCGGCTCGGCGCGGCGACCGGTGTGCATGCACGCACAAGGACCCGGGGACACCCCAGGCACAAGGTCAGAGCGTACCTAGCGCATGGAGCTCGGTCAAAACAAATGCAACGCCGCAGGTCGCGGCCGTCGGCCGGATGTCGCGGGGATGTCCCGCGAGCGGACGTCCGGTGTCGGACCGCCTACCTGCCGCTCTACCACAGTCCGGAGCCCGTCGCCACCGCAGCCGCCTCCCACCGCCCGGGGCGGGGTGCCGTCAGTACGATCCGGAGCCGCCGCCACCGCTGAAGAAGATCCCCGCGAGGAGCAGCAGGGTCCAGCCGGCGACCGAGAGCCATCCCAGCACCAGGCCGGTGACGGCCATGCCGTCGCCCTCCTCCTGCCGGACGGACAGCTGCCTCTTGGCGATGTGCCCGCAGATCACGGCGGGCAGGCCGGTCATCCCCATCGTCGGCAGGGTCAGCACGCCGAGCACCAGGGATGCCACCGCGGCGCCGTTGGTGCGGCGCGGCGGCGGAGGCAGGAAGGTCGGCGGGACCACCGGGGCCGGTGCGCCCATCGGCGTCAGCATCGGCGTCACCATCGGACCGGACGGGAGATCGGCCACCAGCCGGGCCAGCTCGCCGTAGGTCTGCGCGCCGCTCGCCGCCTCGAAGCGCTGCCCGTACTCGTCCGCGGAGAGCCGGCCCTCGGCGAAGGCGGCCTTCAGCACGTCGATCGTGCGGTCGCGGTCCGTGTGCGCCGCCCGCATCGCCGACTGCGGCGTGGGCGCGGGCTGCCAGGACCCGGCGTACGGCTTGGCCGGCACCTGCGGCGGCCGACCGCCGTACCCGGGGCCCTGCTCGCCCCACGGCTGAACGGCCATCCGCCACCTCCCGACGCCCCGGCGCGCCGCGCGCGCTCACCGACCTTCATAGTGCAGGACGAACGGGGGTCCTGAGTAGTTGCCACTTTTCCCGACGAGCATGTGGCGCGCTCACACCGGTCGGGCGAGGGACCGTCACTTCGGCCTTCATCCGTTCGGCCCAGACCCGCCGAAGATCGCCCACCCGGGCGACAGTCCGCCCGGGCAATGGCAGGCTGGCCTGGACCGCAGCCCTACCACCGAACAGAGAAGGCCGCCATGCAGGCGTCAGCACCGCCGCCGTTCCCCGCCCCCGTGTCCAGCACCCCCGCCGCCGTCAGCATCCGGGGGCTGTGGAAGCGCTTCGGCAGCCAGGCCGCCGTGGCCGGGCTGAGCCTGGAGCTTCCGGCCGGCGCGTTCATCGGGCTGGTCGGCCCGAACGGCGCCGGCAAGACCACCACCCTGTCGATGGTCACCGGCCTGCTCCGGCCCGACCAGGGCACCGTCCTGGTGCACGGCGCCGACGTCTGGGCCGACCCGGTCGCGGTCAAGGCCAGGATCGGCATCCTGCCCGAGGGCCTGCGGATGTTCGAGCGGCTCAGCGGCCGTGAACTGCTCCAGTACAACGGCCGGCTGCGCGGCCTGCCCGGCGCGGAGGTGGACCGCCGCGCCGAGGAGCTGCTCGCCGTCCTGGACCTGGCCGGCGACGCCGACAAGCTGGTCGCCGACTACTCCACCGGCATGCGCAAGAAGATCGGCCTGGCCGCCGCGCTGCTGCACAACCCCGACGTGCTCTTCCTCGACGAGCCCTTCGAGGGCGTCGACCCGGTCTCCGCCCAGACCATCCGCGGCGTGCTCAAGCGGTACGCGGCGGCCGGCTCCACCGTCGTGTTCTCCAGCCACGTCATGGAGCTCGTCGAGCAGCTCTGCGACTGGGTCGCCGTCATCAACGCCGGCCAGGTGATCGCCCAGGGCCCGCTGGACACCGTCCGCGGCGAGCGCAGCCTGCACGAGTCGTTCCTCGCGCTGATCGGCGTACGCGAGGACGACGGGCAGGCGCTCGGCTGGCTCGGGGGCGGGCAGTGAGCGGCGTGGCCGGCGTGACCGGCGGGATACGCGAAGCCCGCACCCCGGTGCCCGACGGGCGCGCGGTGGTCCGCGCCCTCGTCTCGCTCAAGCTCCGGCTGCTCCGCAACGGCCTCCGGCGCAGCCCCGGGCGGGCCGCCGTCTACATCATCGGCGCGGTGCTCGGCCTGCTGCTCTCCGCCCTGATCGCGCTGGGCATGGTGCTGCTGAACGGCCACCGCGGCGCCGGCGACGCGGGCGTGATGCTGGTCGGCGCGCTCGCCATCGGCTGGGCCGCACTGCCGCTCTTCCTGTTCGCCAGCGACGAGAGCGCCGACCCGACCCGGCTCACCATGCTGCCGCTGCGCCCCGGTCCGCTGCTGCGCGGCTCCGTACTGGCCGCGCTGATCGGCCCCGGGCCACTGGTCTCCCTGGTGCTGGTCACCGGCGCGGCCCTGTCCGGCGCGAACGGCGCCGCCTCGGCGGTGGCCGCGGTGGTGGGCGTCCCGCTCGCGGTGGTCAGCCTGGTGACGCTGTCCCGCTCGGTGGCGGCCGGCAACGCCCGGCTGCTCTCCAGCCGGCGCGGCAAGGACTTCGCGATCTTCGGCGGGCTGCTCTTCGCGCTGCTGATCCAGATCGCCAACATCGGCTCCCAGAGCGTCTTCGGCAAGACCGGCGAGCACGGCCTCGACCTCAGCCCGCTGGCGTCGATCGCCTCCGTGCTGCGCTGGGTGCCGCCCGTCGGGGCGGTGGACGCCGCCCGCACCGCCGGCGAGGGGCGGTACGGGCTCGCCGTGCTCCAGCTGGCCTCCACCGCGGTGCTGCTGGCGCTGCTGCTGCGCTGGTGGCGCGGCAGCCTCCAGCAGCTGATGGTCACCGCGGACGCCTCCACCCTGGAGGTGGCGCGCGGCGTACGGGCCTCGCGCGGCTGGGGCTTCCTGCCCGAGGGCCGGACCGGCGCGGTGATGCAGCGTCACCTGCGCTACGCCTGGCGGGAGCCGCGGGCCAAGGCCGCCGTGTTCACCAGCATCGGGATGGCGCTGGTGCTCTGCGTGCTGTCGGTGATCCAGGGCTGGTCGAGCGTCTACCTGGTGGCGATGGCCGGGATGTTCCTCGGCCTGCAGATGCTCAACCTGTTCGGCATGGACGGCTCGGCGTTCTGGATGGTCGCCGCCACCCTGCGCACCCCCGCCGACGCCCGGGACGAGCTGCGCGGGCGGGCGTACGCGGTGCTCTCCTACGCGCTGCCGGTCACCGTGCTGCTCGCGGTGGCGCTGGCCGCCGTCACCGGCGACTGGGCCGGCCTGGCCCCCGCGCTCGGTCTCGCGCTGGCCCTGCTCGGCTGCGGCATCGCGCTGGGCTCCGTCCTGAGCGTGCTGGCGCCGTACACCATGCCCGCCGACAGCAACCCGATGCGCAACGCCGCCCCCGGCCAGGGCGGGCTGGTGATGCTCAACAGCTTCGGCTCGGTGTTCGGTGCGACGCTGCTCTGCCTGCCGGTCACCGGCTACCTCGGCTGGGCCCTGATCACCGACGGCCCCGCCTGGCCGGTCCTGCTGCTCGGGCCGCTCTACGGAGCCCTGGTCGCCGTCCTCGGCATCCGGCTGGCCGCCGGCCGGCTGCTGGAGCGCGGCCCGGAGATCCTCGCCAAGGCCGTCGAGCGCTGAGCCCGTCCCGCTGAAGCGTCCGCCGGAGCGCCCGGTCCCCGCGGTGGGGCCGGGCGCTCCGGCATCATGGGCGGGAGAGCCGGCCCGGTCACGGGACCGGGCGTGACGAGGACGGGACACACCGTGGGCAAGCGCAGGCAGCACGGCGGGGCCGGGGCGAACGGGAGCGCCGGGCCGTTGCTGGACCAGGCGCTGCGGGCGGTGCTGACGGCACCGGAGGACGGGCTGGATCTCGCGCTCGACACCGGGGCCTCGCTGCTGGCCGCCTCGGCCGGGCAGTGGCCGGCGGTGAGCCGGGCGCTGCTGGGCCACGCGGACACGGCGGTCGGGCGGTGCTGGTCGGCCGGGTGGCGCCCGGCGGACCTGACCCGGGTGGTGCGGCGGGAGCTGAAGCCGGTCCATCTGGCGCTCGCGGTGGACCTGATCGCCGCCGAGGGCCGACGCCACCCGGCGGCCGCGCTGGACCGGCGCTGGCAGGAGCAGCTGCGCGAGCTGGAGACCGAGGCCTGGTGGCCGGACGACGAGGCGTACCTCGCCGCCTTCGCCCACCGGCACCGGCTGGACCGCTTCGCGCTGGCCACCGCCGTACTGGAGCTGCTGCGGACCTGGGGCCGGCTGCCGCCGATCGCCCCGGTCGGCCCGGCGCCCGGGCAGCCGCCCCGGGTGGAACACCGGGCGCGGCGCCCGGTGCCGGGCGAGCCGCGGATGCTGTCGCGGATCCGGGCGCTGCTGGCGAAGGCCGAGTCCACCGAGTACCCGGAGGAGGCCGAGGCGCTGACCGCCAAGGCCCAGCAGCTGATCGCCCAGCACAGCATCGACGAGGCGCTGCTGGCCGTCAGCGCCGACCGGGACGCCCCGGCGTCGCTGCGGATCGGCGTGGACAACCCGTACGAGAGCCCGAAGGCGATGCTGCTGGACGCGGTGGCGGCGGCGAACCGGTGCCGGGTGGTGTGGGCGAAGGAGTTCGGCTTCTGCACCATCATCGGCTTCGACGGCGACCTGGACGGCGTCGAACTGCTGTACACCTCGCTGCTGGTGCAGGCCACCGCGGCCATGAACAGGTCGGGCGCCCGCCAGCACCTGGACGGCGCCTCGCGGACCAAGGCGTTCCGGCAGTCCTTCCTGGTGGCGTACGCGGCGCGGATCCGCGAGCGGCTGACCGCCGCCACCGAGCAGGCCACCAGCGCCGCGGCGGCCGGGCGGCACCTGCGCGAGGACGGCACCGAGGAGCAACTGGTGCCCGACGAGCGGCTGCTGCCGGCGCTGGCGGCCCGCTCGGAGGCGGTGGACCAGGAGGTCGGGCGGATGTTCCCGAAGCTGGTCTCGCAGCGGGTGCGGGTGAGCGACGGCGAGGGCTGGGCGGCCGGGCGGGCGGCCGCCGACCGGGCCGCCCTGCACGGCCGGGCCGGGGAGATCCGCGGCTAGGCCGTGGGGCCGGGCCTGATAGAACGGAATCCGTTGCGAACGACGGGGACCGACGATGACGGAGTCGGGGTACACGGACCGGGTGCGCGGGGCGCTGCTCGGCGGGGCGGTCGGGGACGCTCTCGGCTGGCCGGTGGAGTTCCAGCAGCTCTACCAGATCCGGGAGCGGTACGGCCCGGCCGGGGTGACCGGGCTGCCGGCCGGCGGCCGGGTCGCCGAGGTCACCGACGACACCCAGATGACGCTGTTCACCGCCGAGGGGCTGATCCGCGGCTTCGTCCGGGGCTGGACGGGCGGCGGCGGCTCGGTGCCGGAGGCCGTCCACGGTGCCTACCGGCGCTGGCTGCTGACGCAGCAGCAGGACGCGCCCGACCCCGGTCCACTCCCCCGCCCGTACGACGGCTGGCTGCTGCGCGAGCCGTTCCTGTACGCGCGGCGGGCCCCGGGCAACGCCTGCCTGAGCGGGGTGTCGCAGTACCCGGAGTTCCCGGCGCCGGTCGCGTTCGGGCAGCCGGGGCCGGTCAACGCGCACTCCAAGGGGTGCGGCACGGTGATGCGCTCGGCGCCGTTCGGGCTGGCCCGGCTGGGCGTCGAGCAGTCCTTCGGACTGGCCGCCCAGTGCGCGCAGCTCACCCACGGGCACCCGACCGGCTATCTGGCGGCGGGCGCCTTCGCGGCGCTGGTCGAGCGGCTGGCGGACGGGGTCGAGCCGTGGACGGCGGTCGGGCGGACCATCGAGCAGACCGGCACCTGGCCGGGCGCCGAGGAGACGGTCCGGGCGCTGCACCGGGCGGTGCGGGTGGCCGAGGAGGGCGAGCCGTCGGCGGACGCGGTGGAGCGGGTCGGACTCGGCTGGATCGCCGAGGAGTGCCTGGCCATCGCGGTGTACTGCCTGCTGGCCGCGGCCTCCGGGCCGGACCGGGCCCGGGCGGCGCTGCTGCTGTCGGTGAACCACTCCGGGGACAGCGACTCGACCGGCGCGGTCTGCGGCAACCTGGTCGGCGCGGCGTACGGCGCCTCGGCCCTGCCGGCGGAGTGGACCGAGGCGGTCGAGGGCCGGGAGACGCTGCTGCGGGTCGCCGACGACCTGGTGGTGCTGTTCGGCAGCCGGGAGCCGGCCCACCCGGCGCTCGGCGGGCGCTACCCGGCCGGGTGAGCCGGCGCCCGGTCACCCGGCCTGCGGGTCGGTGACCTGGCCGAGGAAGAGCGGCCGGCCGGTCGTGGTGTCCCGGACCAGGAACAGGAACGGCCGGTCGATGTGCAGCTCGACGGCCTGCCGCGGGGCCTGCGCGGCCGTTGCCACCACGCCCACGCCGCTGCCCGCGGCGGCCACCGTGCCCTCCTCGTCCACCTGGACGGTGGCCTTCTGCACCACCGTGCCGACCCTCAGCGACTCGTGCGCCCCCGGCCCGGTGAGGCCGCTGAGGTCGGCCGCGTCGAAGGCCGCCGCCACGCCGAGCGCGCGCAGCGCGGGCACCAGGTCGTCGGCGGTGTCGAAGCGGAAGCGCGGCAGGGTCAGATCGACCGGCCGTTCGGCGAGCGCGCCGAGGATCGTGTCGAGCTGGGCCTGGTCCAGACCCTTGGCGAAGGCCGCGAAGCCGCCCTGCGCCGGCACCACCAGATCCATCGCCAACCCGCCGTCCTCATAGGGGAGTTCGACGGCCTGCCAGGGTTCCCCGAGGATGCCGCCGGAGCCCTCGGCATAGCGGAAGGTGCCGGTCTGGCCCATCGTGCCGACGTTCGGCGCGGAGCCGTCCAGCCGGTGGAACGGCCGGTCGGAGGTGTGCGCGGCCTTGAACGGCGAGGCCCACTTCGCCTTGAGGTAGAGCGCGTCGGTGAGCGCCAGCCTGGTGTCCGAGGTGATCGCGCCCTTCCCGAAGAGGTCCTTGATCCGCCCCTCGGTCGCCTTCTCCACGGCCGCGTTGACAGTCCTGCGGGAGCCGTCCGGGTCCTTGGCGAAGTCGGTGGTGTGGACGCCGGTGTCGAAGGCGGCGGCGAGGGTGCGCAGGTAGTCCTGGCCGAGCGGGAAGCCCTGCTGGGCCCAGAGCGCGTCGGACTGGCGCAGGGTCAGGCCGTCGGTCGGCGGGACACGGCGGTTGAGGGCGCCGGTGGCGAGCGCGTACTGCTCCGGGGCGAGGTCGGTGTGCAGGACCCTGGCGAGTTCGTCGGCGGTGGCGCCGCGGGCGCCGGGCAGCAGCATGGCGAGCGCGGTGGCCAGGCCGGACGGGGAGAGCACGAGGTTGCGGCCGGCCTGGTCGGGGGCCGCGGTGAGGGTGTGCAGAAGGTCCAGGCCGAAGGCGCTGGTGGCGGTGGCGGTGGCGGCGACCCGGGCGGGGTCGACGGGCGCCGGGGTCTCGGGCGCCGAGACCCGGACGACCACGGGGTCGGCGGCGCCGGTGCTGCCGCAGCCGGTGAGCAGCGACGCGGCGAGCGCGGCGGTGAGCAGCAGCGCCGCCGGGCCGCGGGAGCTGCGGGCGGCGGGCGGGCGGCCGTCGCGGTGGAGACGGCGGTGGCTGCGATTGCGGCTGGTGCGGCTCGTCATGGCGGTTCGACGCGGCACCGGCCCGAGCGGTTCCGCCACGCCCTTTCCGGCGGCCCGGACCTCGGCCGGCCCGGGTCTCCCGGCGGCCCGGGCCTCTCGGGGCCTCAGACCTCGACCAGCAGTTCCTCCAGCCCGCGGATCACATAGCCCGGGCGCCACTCGGGCTCGCGGACCAGCCGCAGGCCCGGCGCCCGGCGCAGCAGCGCGCCGTACGACTCGGTGAGCTCAAGTCTGGCAAGGGGAGCGCCCAGACAGAAGTGGATTCCGGCGCCGAAGGTGATGTGCGGGTTGTCGGCGCGGCCGAGGTCGAGCCGGTCGGGGTCGGCGAAACGCTCCGGGTCGCGGTTGGCGGAGCCGAAGAGCAGCGCGATCTCGGAGCCGCGCGGGATGGTCACCCCGCGCACCTCGATGTCCTCCAGCACCCAGCGCTCGAACATCTGCAGCGGGGTGTCCCAGCGCATCAGCTCCTCGACGGCGGTGGGCAGCAGTTCGTCCACCGAGCCGCGCAGCCGGGCGAGTTCGTCCGGGTTGCGGAAGAGCGCCCACCAGCCGTTGCCGGTGGTGTTGACGGTCGCCTCGTGGCCGGCGTTGAGGAGGAGCACGCAGGTGGAGATCATCTCCTGCTCGCTGAGCGCGTCCGAGCCCTCCTGGGCCTGGATCAGCGCGCTGATCAGGTCGGAGCCGGGGGCGGTCCGGCGCTCGCGGATCAGGGTCCGCAGGTAGTCGGAGAACTCGATGCTCGCCGTGACGGCCCGGCGGGCGGCCTCCTCGGTGGGGTTGAGTTCGAACATGCCGGTGATGTCGGCGGACCACGGCCGCAGCAGGTGCCGGTCGGACGTCGGCACGCCCAGCATCTCGGCGATCACCGCGACCGGCAGCGGCTCGGCGACGGCGCTGATCAGGTCCCCGCCGCCGGCCGCGAGCAGCCCGTCCACCAGCTCCCCCGCCAGCCGCTGGACGGTCGGCCGCAGCCCCTCGACCATGCGCGGGGTGAACGCCTTGGACACCAGCCGGCGGATCCGGGTGTGGTCCGGGGCCTCCAGGTCGAGCAGCCCGTGGTCGTTGAGGGTGTGGAACGGCTCGTGCGCCGGGTCGGGCACGGGCCGGCCGAACTCTTCGTGGGTGAACCGGTGGGTGTACGTGCGCCCGAGCCGCCGGTCCCGCAGCAGCGCGCTGACGTCCTCGAAGCGCGACACCAGCCACTGCCCGGTCGGCTCGTAGTACGTCACCGGTGCCTGCTCGCGCAGCTCGGCGTACGCGTCGTACGGATGGGCCACGAACGCCGCCGACCAGGGGTCGAACTTCGCCGTCGTCGTCATTGCTCGATCACTCCAGGCTGTGAGGGGAAGCCGGAAGGATTATCGTACGCATGCGGCCGGTTCGCCCCGGGGCCCACCCGGTCAGACCGATCCGGCCAGCAGCCGCCGGACCAGCGCCGGGAGGGCGATGGAGATCGGCTCACGGACCACCTCGGCGGCGGCCTCGTCGAACGGGGTCGGCTCGCCGTTGACCACGATCAGACGGGCGCCGGACTCGACGGCGATCTGCGGGAGGGCGGCCACCGGGTAGACCTGGAGGCTGGTGCCGACCGCGACGAAGAGGTCGCAGGCCCTGGCGATGGCGTCGGCCTGCTGGAGCACCACCGGATCCAGGGCCTCGCCGAACATCACCGTGCGGGGCTTGAGCACCCCGCCGCACTCCTGGCAGGCGGGATCCGGCTCGCCCGCCGCGACCCGCTCCAGCGCCTCGGCCATCGACCCGTGGACCCCGCAGCGCACACACTGCACCTCCCGTGCGGTGCCGTGCAGTTCGAGCACCTTGCGGGCGGGCAGACCGGCCCGCTGGTGCAGGCCGTCGACGTTCTGGGTGAGCACCCGCACCGGCAGGCCGCCGCGCTCCAGCTCGACCAGCGCCCGGTGGCCGGCGTTGGGCTCGGCGGCGAGCGCGCCCGCGTCCCGGCGCATCAGCCAGGCCCGCCGGCGCACCTGCGGATCGGTCAGGTAGGGGCCGATGGTGACCAGCTCCTGGGCGGCCGGGTCGCGCTGCCAGAGGCCGTTCGGACCGCGGTAGTCGGGGATGCCGGAGTCGGTGGAGATGCCGGCACCGGTGAGCACGGCGATCAGCGGGCGCTTCGCGTTCATGCCCCGGACGGTACGGGCACCCGCGCCGCGGCCGCCACCGGAAATCCGGATGCGCCGCGTCAACTCCCGTCGCGTACTTGCCGGGCCGCCACCACCGTACCGAAGGAGCCCCGTGCAGGGAGCCGTCCCTGTCTCGCCCGCCCAGATCCCCGAGCTGCTGCTCGCTGGCCACCGTCCGGCCGGTGTTCCTCTGGGGCGCTTCCGGCATCGGCAAGTCCAGCCCGGTCCGGGCGTTCGCCGACTCGCTAGGCCTGGAGTGCGTGAGCCTGGTCGGCACCCAGCTCGCCCCGGAGGACCTGATCGGTGTCCCCCAGCTCACCCCCGAGGGCCGCTCCCGGTTCTGCCCGCCCGAGCACATCGCCCGCGACAGGCCGTACTGCCTCTTCCTGGACGAGCTCAACGCGGCCACCCCGGACGTCCAGAAGGCGTTCTACTCACTGATCCTGGACCGCCCGCGCCGAGGACTTCCCGCCCGGCGCCCCCGTCCTGGTGATCACCGACGGCGAGTGCGACGTCCTGCGCATCCGCCGCGAGCACGCCTTCCTCGTCCCGCAGGGCGCCGGCCTGCCCTTCACCCCGCGCGGGCCGGTCTTCCGAATGCGCTGAGTCCTTCCCCGGCTACCGTGAACAGCGCCGTCGAACGACCGGCCCACCCCCGTCAACGCCCACCTTTCCACCGGGGCTCCTCCGCCGCGTCCCGGTTCCCGACACGCCCTGGGCCTCCCCCGCCCGAACGGTCTCCCCGGCGCCCTCTACGAGGGAACTCGCGGCGGAAGGCCGGGAGTCACGCGGCTCCCGGCCTTCCGCTCCGCGGGATCAGTCCTCGACGAAGCGCACCACGGCGTGCTCGCTGCCGTCCCGCCCGACCGTGTAGGACACCCGCTCGCCCACCTCGGACCAGAGCAGCACCGACGCAAGGCCGGAGTGCGGTGAGATCCGCTCGGCCTCCGAGTTCGGAACCGCCGACATCACGTAGCGGACCACCTCCGACGAGCCCTCGTGCTCGACCCCGACGATCGTGCCCGGCAGGACGACCCCGCTCCCGGCCAGCGCCGGGTCCGGGGTCACCCTGGCCAGGTAGTGGCGCAGGAACTCCAGCCGCTCCTCGTCGCGGGCCCGGGCCATCGCATCCCCGGCCGGGGCGTGCAGACGCTCCGCCAGCCGGGCCAGCTCCCGCTGCACCCGTTCGTACGAGTTCACCGACACGGGCCGCCGCCGCAGGACCAATCCGGGCCCGGGCTCGGACACGGGCAGAAGCACCGGCGCAAGCCCGGCCAGCTCCGCAACCGCCCCCGCACCCTCCGGCTCGATCCCGAGCCGCGCCAGCTCCGCCCAGAGCGGCTCAAGCGCCCGCTCGGGATCGAGAAAGTAGCGGCTCCCCCTGATTCGGACGAACGTCCACCCCACCCGTTCCAGCTCGCGCTGACGCGCCGCGTCCGCGTCCGCGTTCTCCTCGTTGTGGAAGGCATCGCCGTCACACTCGACTGCCAGCCGCCGGGTGCCCCCCTCCACCACCAGGTCGATCCGGTACCGGCCGGCCGGGTACTGCGGCCGAACCCGGAAGCGGCGCCCTCGCAGCGCGAGGAACACCCGTTGCTCGAAGAGGCTGTCAAAGGCCTCGTGCCGGACGTCCGCCGTCACGTCGTCGAGGCCCAGGCCGTCCTGCTCCTCGCCCGGCCGGGTGCAGTAATCCAGGTACTTGCGCCGCAGGTCGGTCGCCCCGAGGTCGGTCGAGGTGAAGCTGTGGAACAGCCAGACCTGGTCCCGGGCACGCGAGGCAGCGACATTGAGCCGCTGCTGCATCGCCTCGCTGGAGAACGGGCCCGGCCGGCGCGCGCCGTGCTCGTCGGCGAGACTCACCACCAGGCTGATGAAGACGATGTCCCGCTCGTCGCCCTGGAAGTCCTCGGCGTCCCCGACCCTGATCCGCCGCTGCTGCCGCTCGTCCAGCGGGAGCCGGTCGGCCAGCAGGTCCTCGATCTCCTGTTTCTGGCCGTTCCCCAGCATGGTGATGACGCCCATGGTTCGGCCCCGGTACGCCGGGTCGGCGCAGCACCGAACCACCGCCTCGGACAGTCGCTCGGCCTCGGCCCGGTTGCGCTGCCGGGTGCCGGTGCCCTCGATGAAGGCGCCCGGCACGTGGACCGTGCGGATCGGCGGCAGCCGGTCGGCGCCGAACTGACGCAGCGGCTGAAGCCTGCCGTTGTAGGCGAGTTCGTTGGAGAAACCGATGATCTCCGGCATGCACCGGAAGTGCTCCTGCAGCATCAGCTTGCCCCGCCCGCCGGCGAGCCCGCCGGCGATGTCGAAGAAGCTGGCGGTGGGGCTGAAGAGATTGCGGCGGGAGGCCGGCAACGCGTCCAGCAGGCGGTTCTGCAGTTGGAAGAGCTGCTCTTGGTCCAGACCGACGTTGGCCGGGCTGACCTGCTTGTCGTCACCGACGACGATGATCTTCTTGCCGAGCCAGGCCAGCAGCAGGGCCTCCGGCCCGGACTGGCTGGCCTCGTCGATGATCACCACATCGAACCGGCCCGCCTCCTCCATCGGCACAGTAGCGGTCACCTGGTAGAGCGGCATGATCCAGGCGGGTACGGCGCCCTGGCACTCGCGCAGCGCGTCCCGGGCCTGCTGCCGGTAGCGGTGGGCGTACTTACCGGTCCCCTTGCCGAAGCGGCCGACGCTCTGCTGGTACGAAGTGAGAGCCACCGCCTCGGAGTTGGTCAGTCGCCGCAGACAGCCGTCCCAGGAACGGTCCGCCGCCAGCTTCTCCAGCATGATCCGGATCTCGCCGTCGGCCTCCGCCAGCAAGGTCCGTTGCTTCATCTCCGCCGCCGGGTCGGTCAGCTCCCGCATCCGCGCCGACCAAACCGACCAGGCCCAGGCCTCGGCGAGCCGGGGCAACCGGTGGTCCCAATCGCCGTCCTCGGGGGTCTGCGCCAGCCGGTCCGCGAGCTCCGGCAGAGCCCGCTGGACGGGCACCCGCGCCTGTTCAAAGGCGGTCCACAGCTCCAACGAAGCAGACAGCGCGGCGAGTTCCCCGACATACTCACGGTACCGCTCGACATCCCGGGCACGAACGGCGCCGAGCAGCGGCAGCAGCGGCGCGCGGCCGGTCCCCGGCCGGTCGGCCCAGCCGACCAGAGTCTGTTCGAGGCCGGCCAGCCGGGAACGCGGCTCCTCGGCGAGCCGCAAGGCGCGGTGGGCCCGCAGCACGTCCCGGGCGGCCTCGCAGGTCTCCCGCCGCTGCCAGGGCCGGACCGTCAGTACCGGTGCCAGGGTCAGGGCCGCGATCAGGTCGGCCCGCCGAGCCGCGAGGTCGACGAGCCGCTGGAGCACGGCGGCCGCGGCCTCCAGAACGGCCAGCCGACGGGACTGAGCCTGCCACGGTCGGGCACCCTCGCCCCACTCCCGCTCGACCTCCTGGAGGTGCCGTTCGAGCAGCACCTGCTGGAGCACGAGTGCCGCGGCCGCCTCGGTGTCGGTGACGGCGCCGTCCACCCGGACCTGCTCAGGGAAGTCGCCGACCTCCTTGCGCAGCTTTGTCTTCAGGCCGAGTGCACCGCGCAGCTTCTCCCCGGCCGCGAGGCCATCCCGCAGCACGGTGGCCAGGGTCAGTGCGTGGGCCGGTTCGTAGGCGTCCAGGCCATCCACCTGGGTACCGCCGAGCGCCCGGACGGCCTGCCGGGCGCCCTCCAGGGCCTGTACCGTCGCCGCGTGGCGGCCGCGCAACTGCCAGTCCTGGCCGGTGAGCGCTTCCTCCAGGAGCGGCTCCGCCCACGCCGGAGCCTGGTTCTCGGCGACGGCCCGGGCCGTCTCGAACGCCTCCAGCGCCGTCGCCAGGGTGTCCTGCGCGACGGGGTCGAGCCGCTCGATCTCCTCGTCGAGCAGGCCCGCCAACTCGCTCCCGGCCAGCGCGGCGCGGCCCTGCTCGGCGTTCCGCACGGCTGTCACGTCCTGCTCGAACGCGGTGGGGCCGGGCAGCTCGGCCTGGTCCGGCAGCGCCTGGACCCCCTCGACGGCGGCCCGGTGGTCGGCGGTGCAGGCGCGGGACGCGGCCAGCAGTGCCAGTGCCGCCGCGGCTCCGGGCTGCGGCTGCTCGGCCGGCACCGGACCCAGCCAGTCCAGCTCGGGCTGCTCCGCCGAGAGCCGCCGGGCGATCTCCTGGAGGGTTCCCTGGTAGTCCCCGATCCCCGGCGGGTGCCGGTAGGTCTCCTGCTCCCGGATGGCCCGCAGCTCACCGAGGGCCAGCGACTGGGCGCCACGCGCCGCACGCAGTCGCTGTTCCTGCTCCGCGATCCGCCGCGCATAGGCCCGGGGGTCGTAACCGCCCTGGCGTTCCAGGATCGCCTGGATCGACCCACGCAGCTCCTGCTGGGCGGCCAGTCCGTCGTCGGTCCGGCTGACACAGAGCTCGCGGATGCTGACCGGAAGCTTCTCCTTCAGCACCTTGAGTGCCCGTGCCGTGTGGCTGGTGATCAGCACCCGCTGTCCGTGCGCCAGCAGATCCGTGACCAGGTTCGCGATGGTGTGGGTCTTGCCGGTGCCGGGCGGGCCCTGGACGACCACCAGCCTGCTGTCGCGCAGCCGTTCGGCGATGGTCCGCTGTTCCTCGTTGGACGCCAGCGCGAAGTACGTCTCCCCGGTGTCACCAGCCCCGTCGGCCGGGTTCTCGGAATCCGTCCCGGTCTCCGCATCGGTGTCCGCGCCCGCGATGAACCGGAGCAGCTCGGTGGGCTCGGCGCCCTGCTCGATCTGCCGGGCTATCCCGTGCAGAGCCTCGATGTTGGTCCGCCGGCTGCGCTCGCGCAGGACCACAGCGGGAGCGAAGCCCACGACGGGCCGACCGCCGCCGGTCGCCCGGTGCTGCCGGACGTCGCGGTGGTAGCCGCCGCTCTCGTGGGCTGCGATCGCCCACACCTCCAGCGCCTGGTGGACCAGCTCGATCCCATCCGGCCCCGTGGCATTCCCAGCCTCCTCCAGCAGCCCGAGAATCGTCTCGCGGCTCTCGCTGCGGATCTTCTGGCCTGCGTCGAGCATCCCCTCCTCCAGTGCCAGGCCCGGCGTGTCCGGGTCGGCGGCCAGCGTGAGCAGCCCGGTCTGCCGGTCGAGTTCGAGCACGGCCCGCACGGACAGCAGGTGCCGGCGGATCGGTTCGTCGGAGGCCTCCCAGGTGAGGTAGCCGAAGGAAAGCACGAGTTCGTAGTTCTCGCCGAGGCCGGTGGCATCCTCGTGGATCCGGTACAGCTGCTCGTACAGCCGGCGCAGGGGCGCCGTCGCGCTCTGCCAGGCAGCCCAGTCGCTCCACGCGGCAGACCAGGCCTGGTGGTCCGCCTCCAGCCGCTGTGTGGCCTTCCACTCGGACCGCCGCACCGTCCGAGTGGTCTCCTCGACCGACCCGTCCGGGTGGACCACGTCGTGCGGCAGCTCGGCGGAGTC
Source organism: Kitasatospora sp. NPDC088548 (assembly GCF_044753005.1). Taxonomy (NCBI): domain Bacteria; kingdom Bacillati; phylum Actinomycetota; class Actinomycetes; order Kitasatosporales; family Streptomycetaceae; genus Kitasatospora; species Kitasatospora sp. NPDC088548. Next base: position 186,767 of record NZ_JBIVMI010000013.1, on the reverse strand, counting down.
CCGCAGGGCTGGCGGCCCTGCGAGCCGGTGGTCCGTCAGGTCGGCGTCCTCCAGCCAGCGCCGCAGGGTGTCGTCGGGCAGTGGGCAATCCCGGTGCTCCGGCCGGGTTACCGCGAGCCAATGAGGTTCATCGCCTTCCAGCGGCGCTTCGAGGAAGCTCCGCACCTGCGGTGTCTCCCTCGGCACCTCAGCGAGCCAGAGCACGTGCTTGGCCTGGTCGAGCGAACGGATCGGCTTCACCCGGCTCTCCCCCGCCTCTGCGAGGTACCGGAAGATCTGCCGGACCCTCAGAGCGTCCCCGGGGGTGATGGTGCCGTGGCTGGACAACGGGCCTCACTCAGGAAAGGAGAAGACATGGAGGAAATGTGTGCCCGGGAAAGCCTAGGCGCCTTCCGCGCCCGTTCTGAAACGGCTTCGGAAGCCGAGACCGAGTTGGAACCACAGGCTTCGCCCCACCCGCCCGGAAATGCCGAAGGGCCCGGAGGCGAAATGCCTCCGGGCCCTTCACTGCAGTAGCGGGGACAGGATTTGAACCTGCGACCTCTGGGTTATGAGCCCAGCGAGCTACCGAGCTGCTCCACCCCGCGTCGGTAAACCTGACTCTACGCTACTTCGGCCGGGAAACCGAATCGGTTTCCCCGGGCCCCTCGGGCCGCACCGGGCAGCCGGGCGAAACACCGCCGGGCGGAGGCGATTTACGCCATTCACCGACGAGCCGGCCCGGTAGCGACAACCCGCGTACCCGACCGTCCCGCCCGGCGGTGACCGCCCCCGAAACGCCGCAGGGCGGCCACCCCGAATCGGGGTGACCGCCCTGCGGTACGAGACCGTCAGCCCGTGTAGGGGCCGTAGTCGTAGTCGTCCAGCGGAACCGCCTGGCCGGAGCCGGCGCCGAAGGGCGACAGGTCGTAGTCGTCGTAGCCGACGGCCGAGTACATCGCGGCCTTGGCCTCTTCGGTCGGCTCGACCCGGATGTTGCGGTAGCGGGGCAGACCCGTACCGGCCGGGATGAGCTTACCGAGGATGACGTTCTCCTTGAGGCCCAGCAGCGGGTCCGACTTGGCGTGGATCGCCGCGTCGGTGAGGACCCGGGTCGTCTCCTGGAAGGAGGCGGCCGACAGCCAGGACTCGGTGGCCAGCGAGGCCTTGGTGATACCCATCAGCTGCGGACGGCCGGAGGCGGGGTGACCGCCCTCGGAGACCACCCGACGGTTCTCGGTCTCGAAGCGGCCGCGCTCGACGAGCTCGCCCGGGAGCAGCTCGGCGTCGCCCGACTCGATGATCGTCACACGGCGGAGCATCTGCCGGATGATGATCTCGATGTGCTTGTCGTGGATCGACACACCCTGCGAGTTGTAGACCTTCTGGACCTCGGCGACCAGGTGGATCTGGACGGCACGCTGGCCCATGATCCGCAGCACGTCGTGCGGGTTGGTGGCACCCATGGTCAGCTTCTGGCCGACCTCGACCGCCTCGCCCTCGCTGACGAGCAGCTTCACACGCTTGGAGACCGGGTAGGCGATCTCGTCGGTGCCGTCGTCCGGCGTGACGACCAGCTTGCGGGTCTTCTCGGTGTCCTCGATGCGGACCCGGCCCTGGGCCTCCGAGATCGGGGCCACACCCTTGGGGGTACGGGCCTCGAAGAGCTCGACGACACGGGGCAGACCCTGGGTGATGTCGTCACCGGCCACACCACCGGTGTGGAAGGTACGCATGGTCAGCTGGGTACCGGGCTCACCGATGGACTGGGCGGCGATGATGCCGACCGCCTCACCGATGTCGACCAGCTTGCCGGTGGCCAGCGAACGCCCGTAGCACATGGCGCAGGTGCCGACGGCCGACTCACAGGTCAGGATCGAGCGGGTCTTGACCTCGCCGATGCCGTGGCGGATCAGCTCGTCGATCAGCACGTCACCGAGGTCGGTGTTGACGGTGGCAAGGAGCTTGCCGTCCACCGTGATGTCCTCGGCGAGCATGCGGGCGTAGACGCTGGTCTCGACGTCGTCGGCCTTGCGGAGCACACCGTCGACGCCCACGGAGCCGATCGCCAGCTTCAGGCCGCGCTCGGTGCCGCAGTCCTCCTCGCGAATGATGACGTCCTGGGAGACGTCGACCAGACGACGGGTGAGGTAACCGGAGTCGGCGGTACGCAGAGCGGTGTCGGCCAGACCCTTACGGGCACCGTGGGTGGAGATGAAGTACTCCAGCACGGACAGGCCCTCACGGAACGACGCCTTGATGGGACGGGCGATCGTCTCGTTCTTCGCGTTCGACACCAGACCACGCATACCGGCGATCTGGCGCATCTGCATCATGTTTCCACGAGCACCCGAGTCGACCATCATGAAGATGGGGTTCGTCTTCGGGAAGTTCTCGTTCATGGCCTCGGCGACCTCGTTGGTCGCCCGGGTCCAGATGCCGATGAGCTCCTGCTTGCGCTCGTCGTTGGTGATCAGACCGCGCTCGTACTGCTTCTGGATCTTCTCGGCCTGCGCCTCGTAGCCCTCAAGGATCTGGCCCTTGCTCGGCGGGACGACGACGTCGGAGATCGAGACGGTGACACCGGAACGGGTCGACCAGTGGAAGCCGGCCGCCTTCAGGTTGTCCAGGGTCGCCGCGACGACGACCTTCGGGTAGCGCTCGGCCAGGTCGTTGACGATCGCGGAGAGCTGCTTCTTGCCCACCTCGTAGTCGACGAACGGGTAGTCCTCGGGCAGCAGCTCGTTGAAGAGCGCGCGGCCCAGGGTGGTGCTCAGGCGGAAGGACTCGCCCTCGAACCAGGACGACTGGCCGTCCTCGTCCACCGGCGGGGTCCAGCCGCGCGGCGGGACGGTGCCGATCGGCAGACGCAGCTCGATCGGGGCCTGGACGTCCAGCTCGCGGGCGTCGAAGGCCATGATCGCCTCGGCGGTCGACGAGAAGGTGCGGCCGGCGCCCTTCACGTTCTCGCGGTCCGAGGTGAGGAAGAACAGACCGAGCACCATGTCCTGGGTCGGCATGGTGACGGGGCGACCGTCGGCCGGCTTCAGGATGTTGTTCGAGGACAGCATCAGGATGCGGGCCTCGGCCTGCGCCTCCGCGGAGAGCGGCAGGTGGACGGCCATCTGGTCGCCGTCGAAGTCCGCGTTGAACGCGGTGCAGACGAGCGGGTGGATCTGGATGGCCTTGCCCTCGACCAGCTGCGGCTCGAAGGCCTGGATGCCGAGGCGGTGCAGGGTGGGCGCACGGTTCAGCAGAACCGGGTGCTCGGCGATGACCTCTTCGAGGACGTCCCACACGACCGGGCGCGCGCGCTCGACCATGCGCTTGGCCGACTTGATGTTCTGCGCGTGGTTCAGGTCGACCAGGCGCTTCATCACGAACGGCTTGAAGAGCTCCAGCGCCATGGCCTTGGGCAGACCGCACTGGTGCAGCTTGAGCTGCGGGCCGACGACGATGACCGAACGGGCCGAGTAGTCGACTCGCTTGCCGAGCAGGTTCTGACGGAAACGACCCTGCTTGCCCTTCAGCATGTCGCTGAGGGACTTCAGCGGGCGGTTGCCCGGGCCGGTGACCGGACGGCCGCGGCGGCCGTTGTCGAACAGCGCGTCGACGGCCTCCTGGAGCATGCGCTTCTCGTTGTTCACGATGATCTCGGGGGCACCGAGGTCGAGCAGGCGCTTCAGGCGGTTGTTGCGGTTGATGACGCGGCGGTACAGGTCGTTCAGGTCGGAGGTCGCGAAGCGGCCACCGTCCAGCTGCACCATCGGACGCAGGTCCGGCGGGATGACCGGGACGCAGTCCAGCACCATGCCGTTGGGCTTGTTGGTGGTCTGCAGGAACGCGGAGACGACCTTGAGGCGCTTCAGCGCACGGGTCTTCTTCTGGCCCTTGCCGGTGCGGATGATCTCGCGCAGGCGCTCGGACTCCTCCGCCAGGTCGAAGGTCTCGAGGCGGTCCTTGAGGGCCGCCGCGCCCATCGAGCCGGAGAAGTAGGTGCCGAAGCGGTCGCGCAGCTCGCGGTAGAGCAGCTCGTCGCCCTCGAGGTCCTGGACCTTGAGGTTCTTGAAGCGGGCCCACACCTCGTCGAGGCGGTCGAGCTCGCGCTGCGCGCGGTCGCGCAGCTGCTTCATCTCGCGCTCGGCGCCCTCGCGCACCTTGCGGCGCACGTCGGCCTTGGCGCCCTCGGCCTCCAGCTCGGCCAGGTCGGTCTCGGCCTTCTTGGCACGGGCCTCGAGGTCGGAGTCGCGGCGGTTCTCGATCTGCTGACGCTCGACCGAGACGTGCGCCTCCAGGGACGGGAGGTCGCGCTGACGGCGCTCGTCGTCCACCCAGGTGATCATGTAGGCGGCGAAGTAGATGACCTTCTCGAGGTCCTTCGGCGCCAGGTCGAGCAGGTAGCCCAGACGCGACGGGACACCCTTGAAGTACCAGATGTGGGTGACCGGAGCGGCCAGCTCGATGTGGCCCATCCGCTCACGGCGCACCTTGGCGCGGGTCACCTCGACGCCGCAGCGCTCACAGATGATGCCCTTGAAGCGGACGCGCTTGTACTTACCGCAGTAGCACTCCCAGTCCCGGGTCGGGCCGAAGATCTTCTCGCAGAAGAGGCCGTCCTTTTCGGGCTTCAGGGTGCGGTAGTTGATGGTCTCCGGCTTCTTGACCTCGCCGTGCGACCACTGGCGGATGTCGTCGGCGGTGGCCAGGCCGATGCGGAGCTCGTCGAAGAAGTTGACGTCAAGCACTGGTCGTCAAGCCCTCTTTCGTAAGTCGAGAGTCGTTCATGTGGTCTGAGGGGGGCCTGGGGGCGGGCCGGCTGCTCAGCGGGCAGCCGGCCCAACCTCCGTCAGACCTCTTCGACGCTGCTGGGCTCGCGCCGGGACAGGTCGATGCCGAGCTCCTCGGCGGCGCGGAACACGTCCTCGTCGGAGTCCCGCATCTCGATGGACTGGCCGTCCGAGGACAGCACCTCCACGTTGAGGCAGAGCGACTGCATTTCCTTGATGAGCACCTTGAAGGACTCGGGAATGCCGGGCTCGGGGATGTTCTCGCCCTTGACGATGGCCTCGTAGACCTTCACGCGGCCGAGAACGTCGTCGGACTTGATGGTGAGCAGTTCCTGCAGCGCGTAGGCCGCGCCGTACGCCTCAAGGGCCCACACCTCCATCTCACCGAAGCGCTGACCACCGAACTGCGCCTTACCACCGAGCGGCTGCTGGGTGATCATCGAGTACGGACCGGTCGAACGGGCGTGCAGCTTGTCGTCGACCAGGTGGTGCAGCTTGAGGATGTACATGTAGCCGACCGAGACCGGCATCGGGAACGGCTCGCCGGAGCGGCCGTCGAACAGCCGGGCCTTACCGGTGGAGTTCACCAGGCGCTCACCGTCACGGGTGAGGGTGGTGTTGTCCAGCAGGCCGGTGATCTCGTCCTCGCGGGCGCCGTCGAAGACCGGGGTGGCGAGGTTGGTGCCACCCTCGACGGTGTCGGCGCCGATCGCCTGCAGGCGCTGGGCCCACTCGTCGGCGAGACCGGAGACGTCCCAGCCCTGCTTGGCGAGCCACCCGAGGTGGATCTCCAGGACCTGTCCCGGGTTCATTCGGGACGGGACACCCAGCGGGTTCAGGATGATGTCGACCGGGGTGCCGTCCTCCAGGAACGGCATGTCCTCGACCGGCAGGATCTTGGAGATGACGCCCTTGTTGCCGTGACGGCCGGCGAGCTTGTCACCGTTGGTGATCTTGCGCTTCTGGGCCACGTAGACGCGGACCAGCTGGTTCACGCCCGGGGGCAGCTCGTCGCCCTCTTCGCGGTCGAAGACGCGGACGCCGATGACCTTGCCGGACTCACCGTGCGGCACCTTGAGCGAGGTGTCGCGGACCTCACGGGCCTTCTCTCCGAAGATCGCGCGCAGCAGGCGCTCCTCCGGGGTCAGCTCGGTCTCACCCTTCGGGGTGACCTTGCCGACCAGGATGTCGCCGGTGACGACATCGGCGCCGATGCGGATGATGCCGCGCTCGTCGAGGTCGGCGAGGACCTCCTCGGAGACGTTCGGGATGTCCCGGGTGATCTCCTCGGGGCCCAGCTTGGTGTCACGGGCGTCGACCTCGTGCTCCTCGATGTGGATCGAGGAGAGGACGTCGTCCTGCACGAGGCGCTGCGACAGGATGATCGCGTCCTCGTAGTTGTGACCCTCCCAGGACATGAACGCCACGAGCAGGTTCTTGCCGAGGGCCATCTCGCCCTCGTCGGTGCAGGGACCGTCCGCGAGCACCTGGCCGGACTCGACCCGGGCGCCCTCGTCCACGAGCACCTTCTGGTTGAAGGCGGTGCCCTGGTTGGAGCGGGTGAACTTGGCGGCGCGGTACGTGGTGTACGTGCCGTCGTCGTTGGCCACGGTGACGTAGTCGGCCGAGACCTCCTGGACGACACCCGCCTTCTCGGCCGTGATGACATCGGCGGCGTCGACCGCGCAGCGGTACTCCATGCCGGTGCCGACCAGCGGGGCCTCGCTCTTCAGCAGCGGCACCGCCTGGCGCATCATGTTCGAGCCCATGAGCGCGCGGTTGGCGTCGTCGTGCTCGAGGAACGGGATCATGGCGGTCGCGACCGACACCATCTGGCGCGGCGAGACGTCCATGTAGTCGATCTCGCTGCCCGGGATGTAGTCGATCTCGCCGCCACGGCGGCGGACCAGGACACGCGGCTCGGCGAAGTGCAGGTCCGCGGTCAGCGGGGCGTTCGCCTGGGCGATGACGTAGCGGTCCTCCTCGTCGGCGGTGAGGTAGTCCACCTGCTCGGTGACCACACCGTCGACGACCTTGCGGTACGGGGTCTCGATGAAGCCGAAGGCGTTGACCCGGCCGTACGAGGCCAGCGACCCGATCAGACCGATGTTCGGGCCTTCGGGGGTCTCGATCGGACACATGCGGCCGTAGTGCGAGGGGTGCACGTCACGGACCTCGAAGCCGGCGCGCTCACGGGAGAGACCGCCGGGGCCGAGGGCGGACAGACGGCGCTTGTGGGTCAGGCCCGACAGCGGGTTCGTCTGGTCCATGAACTGCGACAGCTGGCTGGTGCCGAAGAACTCCTTGATGGAGGCGACGACCGGCCGGATGTTGATCAGGGTCTGCGGCGTGATCGCCTCGACGTCCTGGGTGGTCATGCGCTCGCGCACGACGCGCTCCATACGGGCGAGACCCGTACGGACCTGGTTCTGGATGAGCTCGCCGACGTTGCGCAGGCGGCGGTTGCCGAAGTGGTCGATGTCGTCGACCTCGACCACGATGTCGCGGCCGGCGTCGTCACGCCACTCGGTCTCGCCCGCGTGCAGCTTCACCAGGTACTTGATCGCACCGATGATGTCGGGCTCGGTGAGCACGCCGGAGTCCAGCGACTCGGCGTTGCCCAGCTTGCGGTTGACCTTGTAGCGGCCGACCTTCGCGAGGTCGTAGCGCTTCGGGTTGAAGTAGAGGTTCTCGAGCAGCGTCTGCGCGGCCTCACGCGTGGGCGGCTCGCCCGGACGCAGCTTGCGGTAGATGTCCAGCAGCGCGTCGTCCTGGCCCTGGGTGTGGTCCTTCTCCAGGGTGGCGCGCATCGACTCGTACTCGCCGAACTCCTCGAGAATCATCTCGTTGGTCCAGCCGAGAGCCTTGAGCAGCACCGTGACGGACTGCTTGCGCTTGCGGTCGATGCGGACACCGACCATGTCACGCTTGTCGATCTCCATCTCGAGCCAGGCACCACGCGAGGGGATGACCTTGCAGGAGTAGATGTCCTTGTCGGACACCTTGTCCAGGGTGGAGTCGAAGTAGACACCGGGGGAACGGACGAGCTGGGAGACGACGACACGCTCGGTGCCGTTGATCACGAACGTGCCCTTGTGGGTCATGAGCGGGAAGTCACCCATGAAGACCGTCTGAGACTTGATCTCACCGGTCTCGTTGTTCGTGAACTCGGCCGTGACGAAGAGCGGGGCGGCGAACGTGAAGTCGCGGTCCTTGCACTCGTCAATCGAGTTCTTCGGCGGCTCGAAACGGTGGTCGCGGAAGGTCAGCGACATCGACCCACTGAAGTCCTCGATCGGGGAGATCTCTTCGAAGATCTCCTCCAGACCGGACTTCGTGGGGACGTCCTGACCACTCTCCAGGGCCGCCTCGACCCGGGACTTCCAGGCCGCGTTGCCGAGCAGCCAGTCAAAGCTCTCGGTCTGCAGGGCCAGGAGGTTCGGGACCTCAAGGGGCTCCTTGATCTTCGCGAACGAGACGCGGAGCGGGGCGGTGGATGCGGCGGAATTGTTCGAGGCGTTGCGCGGCGCGGCCAAGAGGGGGGTCCTTCCGAGGGCTCGGAGCTCACTGCGCGCGTACCAGCCGGGCCTGGACGGGTTTGGTGCCGCCTTCCGCCACTGGCCTCCGCCGGGATCGAAATCCCAGGTCAGAGCCGTTTTGCGAAGGCAGTGCCAGACCCCTTCAGGGCAACGCCGACTCCGGGCGACGAGTCACGGAGCAGCTAACAGGCAGCGCAAAGGGACAGTGTAGCCAAACGGCACACTGCTGTCCAGCTCTGATTCGGAGACCGAATCGGAGACTCCTCCCGGTAGCCGGCGGACGCGTACGTCCACCGGGTACTGCACTGGCCCGGACACCGCCGGGCCCCATAACTCACGTGGAGTCACTTCCCGCTGAAGCCGCTGGTTATGCATCCAGCGGCGAACCAACCGGGCGGACTCGCGCCTTGAGAATCGCGCGCCGCGCCTGGTTCGTCAAGGGCCGGCCTCCGGCGCGGACCTCGACCCGTCCATCGGCCGGAAGCCCCCTGGCGTTACAGAAGCCGTGGTGGGGGCCACAGACGATGACAGCGATCACCATACCCGCCCGCACCGACAGTGCCGAGTGGGCTCTCGGCCACACTGGCGGCGGGCCTCCCGGGGGCCCGCTGGGGCCGGGTACGCGAAAAGGCCGGGCCGACCACCCGCAAGGGTGATCGGCCCGGCCTCGGGCCCCCTCAGAGGGGGCTCGGGGGTACTGCCTCCCGGCCGTCAGGGCCGGGAACAAGTCACTTGACGGTGACCTTGGCGCCGGCGGCCTCGAGGGCGGCCTTGGCCTTCTCGGCAACGTCCTTGGCAACCTTCTCCAGGACCTTGGCACCAGCGGTGTCAACGAGGTCCTTGGCCTCCTTCAGGCCGAGGGAGGTCAGGGTGCGCACCTCCTTGATGACCTGGATCTTCTTGTCGCCGGCACCCTCGAGGATGACGTCGAACTCGTCCTGCTCCTCAGCGGCCTCGACCGGGGCGCCCGGGGCAGCGATGCCCACGGCGACCGGGGCGGCAGCGGTGACGTCGAACTTCTCCTCGAAGGCCTTCACGAAGGCGGCGAGCTCGATGAGGGTGAGCTCCTCGAACTGCGCGAGCAGCTCGTCCTGGGACAGCTTCGCCATGATTGGCGTCCTTCCACTAAATCGGCAGGTGGTGCCGTATGTACGGGTTGGGCGGGCACGGGCCCGCAGCGAGGCGGTCAGCCTGCGGCCACGTCCTGGAGGGACATGGTGGTACTACTCCGCGGCCTCGTCCTCGGCGGCGGGAGCCGGCGTACCGGCACCGCCCTGCTCGACCTTGTCGCGAAGCGCGTCCACAGTGCGGACGAGCTTCGAGGGCAGGGCCTGGAAGAGCGCGGCAGCCTGCGACTGCTTGCCCTTCATGGCGCCGGCCAGCTTGGCGAGCAGCACCTCGCGGGACTCGAGGTCCGCGAGCTTCTTGATCTCATCGGCGGTCAGCGCCTTGCCGTCAAGGACACCGCCCTTGATGATGAGAGCGGGGTTCTCCTTGGCGAAGTCACGCAGAGCCTTCGCCGACTCCACCGGGTCACCGGTGACGAAGGCAACAGCCGTCGGACCCGCGAACAGGTCGTCCAGCTCCGTGATCCCGGCCTCGTTGGCAGCGATCTTGGTCAGCGTGTTCTTCACCACGGCGTACTGGGCGTTGTCACCCAGCGAGCGACGCAGGGTCTTAACCTGCTTCACCGTCAGACCGCGGTACTCGGTCAGCACGGCCGCGTTCGAGGCACGGAACTTGTCCGTGATCTCGGCGACGGCGGCAGCCTTGTCGGGCCTTGCCATAGGCTTACGCCTCCTTCCGTGATGTCGAAGTCGGGCCGACCGCGAAAGTCGACCATCTGCGCCTCGGACCGACCGGTCGTACGGAAGGAAAGCTCCTGCGGAAAAGCAGATGAGCCCCGGTGCGCAGGCGCACGGGGCTCAGTTCGACCTCGACAGGTGCACGCGAGACGCGCGAACCCGGAAGTCCAAGCTCCAAACACTCCTGCGCGGGCTGCCTGCGACAAGTCGCAGATCCTTCGGTCCCGTACTCCTCGCGGAGGCACGGCGACAACCAGCGGTCTTTGGCTCCGGTAACAGTAGCCGTACTCCGCCGTCCGGGGCAAATCGGCGCAGGTCGGCCCCTCGGAACGGCCGGCGGCGCGGTCAGCGGGCCAGTGAGGAGACGGTGCGGGTGCCGACGTCCTTGGTGTCCGCCTCGGCGGGGGCCTGCACCGAGAGGGGGCCGGCGAAGTCGGTGTAGAGCACCGAGTCGTCCGCCCGGCCGCTGTCCCCGGTCCCCGTGCGCTCCAGCTTGACCAGCTGGTCCTTGTCGTTCAGCCAGAGGTCCAGGGTCAGCGAGACCGAGCCGCCGGGGGCCAGCGCGGCCCGCAGCCCGTCCCGGCGGGCCTGGCTCAGCTGGGTCTGGGCGGCCGCGTACCGCTCGGCGCTGGTGGTGACCCGGTAGTGCTCCACCGTCGAGTCGTCGAACTTCTCCTCGCCGACGTACTGCGGGTCCGTCCCCTCGGCGGTGGCGGCGGCCAGCGCCTCGACCGGGTTGAGCAGGTCGATCAGCCCCGCGTACGGGATCTCCCGGTGGCCGTCCTGGCCCGGCTCGCCGGAGAACCGCTCCCAGTGCTTCCCGCCCAGCCGGGCCGCGGTGGCGGTGTCGCCGCCCTGGTAGGCCACGGTGTCCACGACGATCAGCTGCTCGGCGTCGGCCGGGGTGGAACGTTTGACCTGGAGGGCGGTCTTCGGCTGCCAGAACAGCGGTCCGGAGCCGGCGTCCGCCCCCAGCCGGTAGCTGACCTTGGCCCGGCGGGCGGTCTGCATCGCGAGCTGGGCCGAGAGCAGGACACCGTGCGGCGACCGGTCGGTCGGCTTGGCCGGGCCGGTCGGGGAGGCGCTGGTCGCGGTCGGGGTCGGGGTGCCGGACGGCTCCGGCGAGAGGCCGGAGGCCTGGCCGCACGCCGTCAGACCGCTCGCCAGCAGCACGGCGGCCACCGTGGCCGCCAGTCGCCGCCGCACCACCATTGCCCGACTCCCCTTTCGACCGGCCACCCGTCCCGGCGGCTCCGCTCCCCGCTCACCATGCCACCCGCTCCGCGACCTGCCGCCGCCACCCCCCTCGTACGCGAGCCGGGCGGGCTCGGCCGAAGAGCGCGAGCAGGTCCTTCTCGCCGCCGAGGTCGCCGTCCGTGCCGACCACCCGGATCCCGATCGCCCCGGCCTCCCCCTCGCCCGTCACGTCGGCCGCGGTGACGGCGACGGAAGCGAGGCGCGGAGCGCGCATGGGGGGTCCCCCGTGTGATCGAACTCCAAGCTGATTCTCAGCTCATGTGCAGCGGACTCTAACGGATCGCCAGGTCCGCCCGGCCACAACGCGCGGCCCCCGGCGGCTCAGTCCGTCGCGGCCGGTGGCTCCGTACCCGCCCCGGGCTCGGAGACGTCCGTCGTGGTGACCACGGTCGCGCCGGTCCCCTGGGCGGTGGCGCGCAGCCGCAGCAGGCGGTCCCCCGGCGCGACCCAGAAGTCGTAGCCGATCGCCGTGACCCCGCGTTCCCGGTAGTAGGCCAGCACCGCGGCGAGCCGGTCGGCGGTGAGCCCCTGGTCGGCGCCGAAGAAGTCGGTCACCGGAGCGGTGGCCCGGTAGTGCGCCACCGTGCCGCCGGCCAGTTCCTCGCCACCGAGCGAGGTGAACCTGCCGGTCAGCGCCATCGTGTACGCCCGGCCGCCCGGGTTGGCGACCAGCCCGGTCATCCAGCCGCCCGCGTAGCCGCCCGGGCCGGCGCCGGCCGCCGCGCGCGGGTCGAGCGACTCGGCGTCGGCCCGGTCCGCGTGCCTGGCCGGCCCGCCCTGGTACGCGAGGTCGAGCGCGCCGTTCCGGGCGGTCAGCAGGCCGGTGCCCAGCTCGTCGGTGACGGTCAGATCGGCCGTGTCGCGGGCGCCCCAGACCAGCGTGCCGCTCGCGGTGCGCCGCCCGGCCGGGCCCTCCTCGACCACGTCGACCCGCGCGCCGCCGGCGTCGTCCAGCGTCCGGACGGCCGAGAGCAGGACCTGCTTGGGCGGCCGGACGGTGCCCCGCTCGCCGTCGGGGGTGCGGTTCCCCGGCACTCCCATCCCGCTGCACGCCGCCGTGGCGCCGAGCAGCAACAGGGCCGCCACGAGGGCGGCGGGTCGAAGGGCTGGCGGCACGGCAACACTCCGGCGGTCGGCTGATCGATCACATGCGCGGACCGGCCGAGCGTACGACGGACCGCGCACCGGTCGCGCCCCGCCCCGGTCCCGGTCCGGGAACGACGACGGGCCCGCACCCCCGGTGAAGGGGGTACGGGCCCGTCGTACGGACTACTGCTGCGCCCAGGACGCGGCTACCGGTCGGAGCGGGAGGCTCAGAGGGCGGCCGGGTCCTCCTCGACCAGGAGGTTGCGGGTGCGGTTCGGGTCCACCTGGATGCCGGGGCCGATCGTGGTGGAGACCGCGGTCTTCTTGATGTAGCGGCCCTTGGCGGCGGACGGCTTGGCGCGGAGCACCTCGTCCAGCGCGGCGGCGTAGTTCTCGACCAGCTGCTCGTCGGTGAAGGAGACCTTACCGATGATGAAGTGCAGGTTCGAGTGCTTGTCGACGCGGAACTCGATCTTGCCGCCCTTGATCTCGTTCACGGCCTTGGCCACGTCCGGGGTCACGGTGCCGGTCTTCGGGTTCGGCATCAGGCCACGGGGACCGAGCACGCGGCCGAGGCGGCCGACCTTGCCCATGAGGTCCGGGGTGGCGACGACGGCGTCGAAGTCGAGGCGGCCCTTGGCGACCTCGTCGATGAGCTCGTCGGAGCCGACGATGTCGGCGCCCGCAGCACGCGCGGCCTCGGCACGCTCGCCGGTCGCGAAGACCAGGACCCGAGCGGTCTTACCGGTGCCGTGCGGGAGGATCACGGTGCTGCGGACCATCTGGTCGGCCTTGCGCGGGTCGACGCCCAGACGCATGGCGACCTCGACGGTGCCGTCGAACTTGGTGGTGCTGGTCGCCTTGGCGAGGCGGATGGCCTCGAGGGGGGCGTAAAGGCGCTCGCGGTCGACCTGAGCGTCCGCGGCCTTCAGAGCCTTGCTGCGCTTCACTGCTGCTCCTGAATGATGAATGGAGTTGTGGTATCAACGGGCCGCGCTGGCCCTACCACAGGGACGAAAAGAGCTGGTCAGCCCTCGACGGTGATGCCCATCGACCGGGCGGTGCCGGCGATGATCTTCGACGCCGCGTCCAGGTCGTTGGCGTTCAGGTCGGGCATCTTGACCGTGGCGATCTCGCGGACCTGGGCGCTGGTGAGCTTGGCGACCTTGGTCTTGTGCGGCTCGCTGGAGCCCTTGTCGACGCCCGCGGCCTTCAGGATGAGGCGCGCGGCTGGCGGCGTCTTCGTGATGAAGGTGAAGGAACGGTCGTCGTAGACCGTGATCTCCACCGGCACGATCATGCCGCGCTGCGACTCGGTCGCGGCGTTGTAGGCCTTGCAGAACTCCATGATGTTGACGCCGTGCTGGCCCAGCGCGGGGCCGACCGGCGGCGCCGGGTTGGCCGCACCGGCGTTGATCTGGAGCTTGATAAGCCCCGTGACCTTCTTCTTCTTGGGAGGCATTTCTCTCCGGGTCCTTCCGAGAGGTGATTGCTGGCGCGTGCGAGGCCGGGGCGACACCCGGCCGCCTGCACACACATCGGACCAGGCTAACGCGGATGCGCCGCTGGACCAAAACGACTTCGGGGCGGGGCCGAAGCCCCGCCCCGAAGCAGTGGCTTCGTACTAGTTCTTCTGGATCTGGTCGAAGGAGAGCTCGACCGGGGTCTCCCGGCCGAAGATCTCGACCAGGCCCTTGACCTTCTTCGAGTCCGGGTTGATCTCGTTGATGGTCGCCTGCAGGGTCGCGAACGGGCCGTCGGTGACGGTGACCGAGTCGCCGACCTCGAAGTCGAGCACCTGGATCTCGCTGGGCTTGACCGGGGAGGGCTTGCCGGCCTCCTTGGCCGCCTGGCGCTCCACGTCCGGGGCGAGCATCTTGACGACCTCGTCCAGGGTCAGCGGGTACGGGTCGTAGGCGTTGCCGACGAAGCCGGTGACACCGGGGGTGTTCCGCACGACGCCCCAGGACTCGGGGGTGAGGTCCATGCGCACCAGGACGTAGCCGGGGAGCTTGTTCTGGCGGATGGTCTTGCGGTCGCCGTTCTTGATCTGGACGACCTCCTCCTGCGGCACCTCGGCCTGGAAGATGTACTCCTCGACGTTCAGCGAGACCGCGCGCTGCTCCAGGTTCTGCTTCACCCGGTTCTCGTAGCCGGCGTAGGTGTGGATCACGTACCACTCGCCCGGCATGAAGCGCAGGTCCTCGCGGAACTTGGCGACCGGGTCGACCTCGACGGCCGGCTCGGCCTCCTCGTCGGCCTCGTCGGTGGCCTCCTCGTCGGCGGCGGCCTCGTCGGCGTCCTCGGCGGCGGGCTCCTCGTCGGACTCCACGTGCAGCGCGGCCTCCTCGGCGGGCTCGCCGGCCTCGGCCTCGTCGTACGCCTCGGCCTCGTCCTCGTCGCTGTCCGCGGCGTCCACGATCTGCTCGGCGGACTCGGCTTCGACAGCCAGCTCGGCCGCGTCCAGCTCGGCGGCGACATCCGCCTCGCGGACGGTCTCGTCGGCGTCGTACAGGGGGGACTCAGACACGGTGGCTGCTTCTTTCCTGGAGATGGTGAAGGTGGCGCGCTCCGGGATCGACTTCGGCGCGGCTCCGCTCACGCGGGCGCCAGGAGACGTCTCGGAGACTTCAACAGTACCGAGTCAACGGTAGCGGCCTCGTACGTTCGGCGCCGACAGCTCGACCCGGGCCGAGGATCGGCCCGGGTCGGGAAGCTGTTTCACAGGTGGGACGCTCGGTCAGCCGAAGATCCAGAGGCTGAGCTTGGAGAATCCGTAGTCGAGGCCGGCCACGAAGGCCATCACCACGACGACGAACACGACCACGACGGTGGTGTAGTTGACCAGCTCGCTGCGGGTGGGCCAGACGACCTTGCGCAGTTCGGCGATGATCTGGCGGTAGAACAGGGCAAGACGGGCGAACGCGCCCTTCTTGGCCCGCTTGCCGGACTTCTTGTCGCCTGAACGGTCTGCCCGCTTGCGGTCGCGGCGCGAAAGGGCCTTCTCATCGCCCTCGGCGGGCGTGGTCTCGGCAGCGCCGTCGGCACCCTCGGGGTTGCCGCTCTCAGGCGTTGCGGTGGAGCCCGTGGTCTCCGTCACTCGTCCTCACCTGAATCCGGGTCCTGCCGAGCATCACCTGCGTGCCCGACAGGGCACGAGCGGCCGGCTAAAGCGGGTGCTGATCGGTGCCCTCTCCGCATCAAGCCCGCTCGCTCTGTGGAGCGAACGGGCTGAATACGGATCAAGCAGCAGGGCAAGAGGGACTTGAACCCCCAACCGCCGGTTTTGGAGACCGGTGCTCTACCAATTGAGCTATTGCCCTACGGTGCCTCGCGGCTCCGGTAGCGACCACCAACCTACCTCATCTCCCGCCGCTGTCTGTACAGGCAGTGGAAGCTTTGGCTTCTCGGTGGCCGTCGAGCAGTGAGTGTACGTGGTCCGGGGGTGTTTGGTCGAACCTTTTCTTCGAGCCGTCGCAGGTCCGGGCCGCCATGTGGACGAGCGGGTACGCATGGTGAAACCGCCATGCCCGGTCCGTCCCGGTTCTGCGACGATGCAGGCATGAGCGCTTCCACCCCGCAGCCCGACAGTTCCGTCCGCCCCGCCGACCGACGGGTCTCCGCCCGGATCGGCGCCATCGCCGAGTCCGCGACCCTCGCCGTCGACGCCAAGGCCAAGGCCCTCAAGGCGGCCGGCCGTCCGGTGATCGGCTTCGGTGCCGGTGAGCCGGACTTCCCGACCCCGGACTACATCGTCGAGACGGCCGTCGAGGCCTGCCGCGACCCGAGGAACCACCGCTACACCCCGGCCGGCGGCCTGCCGGAGCTGAAGGCCGCGATCGCCGCCAAGACGCTGCGCGACTCCGGCTACGAGGTGGACGCCTCCCAGGTGCTGGTGACCAACGGTGGCAAGCAGGCGATCTACGAGGCGTTCGCCGCGATCCTCGACCCGGGCGACGAGGTCATCATCCCGGCCCCGTACTGGACCACCTACCCGGAGTCGGTGCAGCTGGCCGGCGGTGTGCCGGTGGAGGTCGTGGCCGACGAGACCACCGGCTACAAGGTCTCGGTCGAGCAGTTGGAGGCCGCCCGCACCGAGAACACCAAGGTGGTGCTCTTCGTCTCGCCGTCCAACCCGACCGGCGCGGTGTACACCGAGGCCGAGGCCGAGGCGATCGGCCGCTGGGCGCTGGAGCACGGCCTCTGGGTGCTCACCGACGAGATCTACGAGCACCTGGTCTACGGCGACGCGACGTTCACCTCGCTGCCGGCCCTGCTGCCCGAGCTGGCCGACAAGACCATCGTGGTCAACGGGGTCGCCAAGACCTACGCGATGACCGGCTGGCGGGTGGGCTGGGTGATCGGCCCCAAGGACGTCGTCAAGGCCGCGACCAACCTGCAGTCGCACGCCACCTCGAACGTCTCCAACGTCGCGCAGCGCGCCGCGATCGCCGCCGTCAGCGGCGACCTGACGGCCGTCGAGGAGATGCGCACCGCCTTCGACCGCCGCCGCAAGACCATCGTGCGGATGCTCAACGAGATCGAGGGCGTGCTCTGCCCCGAGCCCGAGGGCGCGTTCTACGCCTACCCGTCCGTCAAGGGCGTGCTGGGCAAGGAGATCCGCGGCAAGCGCCCGCAGACCTCCGGCGAGCTGGCGGCGCTGATCCTGGACGAGGCCGAGGTCGCGGTCGTCCCCGGCGAGGCCTTCGGCACCCCGGGCTACCTGCGGCTGTCCTACGCGCTCGGCGACGCCGACCTGGCCGAGGGCGTGAGCCGGATCCAGAAGCTGCTCGGCGAGGCCCGCGACTGACCCGCGCCGCACCGCCCCCGTCGGCGCCGACCCGGCGCATTGACGGGGCGCATTGAGTGGAACCGCCCCCTTTTCACCCCTTCGGGGGATGCGAAGGGGGCGGTTCCCGTATCCGGGCCCGATACGGCAGTATCGGCGAATGGAACGCCTGCCAAATCCGCGAGACGTCAGGGACCTCCCCAAGGCCCACCTGCACCTGCACTTCACCGGCTCGATGCGCCCCGCCACCCTGCTGGAACTGGCCGACAAACACGGCATCCGGCTGCCGGAGGCGCTCAGCTCCGGCGAGCCGCCCAGACTGCGGGCGACCGACGAACGCGGCTGGTTCCGCTTCCAGCGCCTCTACGACACCGCCCGCTCCGTCCTGCGGGGCGAGGACGACATCCGCCGGCTGGTGCTGGAGACCGCCCAGGACGAGCGGCGGGACGGCTCCCGCTGGCTGGAGATCCAGGTCGACCCGACCTCGTACGCGCCCATGCTCGGCGGGCTGATCCCCGCCCTGGAGCTGATCCTGGACGCCGTGGAGCAGGCCGCCGAGGCCACCGGGGTGGGCATCCGGGTGCTGGTCGCCGCGAACCGGATGAAGTCCCCGATGGACGCCCGGACCCTGGCCCGGCTGGCCGTCCGGTACGCCGACCGGGGCGTGGTCGGCTTCGGCCTCTCCAACGACGAGCGCCGCGGCCTCGCCCGGGACTTCGACCGGGCCTTCGACATCGCCCGCAAGGGCGGTCTGCTGGCCGCCCCGCACGGCGGCGAACTGGCCGGGCCGGAGTCCGTCCGGGACTGCCTGGACGACCTGGGCGCGGGCCGGATCGGTCACGGCGTCCGGGCCGCCGAGGACCCCTGGCTGATGCAGCGGCTGGCGGACCGCCAGATCACCTGCGAGGTCTGCCCGTCCTCCAACGTCTCGCTGGGCGTCTACGAGTTCGCCGAGGACGTCCCGCTGCGCAGGCTGTTCGACGCCGGCGTGCCGCTGGCGCTCGGCGCCGACGACCCGCTGCTGTTCGGCAGCCGGCTGGCCGACCAGTACGCCCTGGCCCGCGACGTGCTCGGCTTCGGCGACGCCGAGCTCGCCGAGCTGGCCCGCCAGTCGGTGCGCGGCTCGCGCGCCCCGGAGAGCGTCCGCAAGGAACTGCTGGCGGACATCGACACCTGGCTGGGGGACGGCACCGGCCCGTGGCCTACAGCCTGACGCCCACCATCACCGGCTCGTTGACCAGCTCGACGCCGAAGGCCGCCCGGACCCCGTCGCGGATCTCCCGGGCCAGCGCCAGCAGGTCGTCGGCGGTGGCGGCGCCGCGGTTGGTCAGGGCCAGGGTGTGCTTGGTGGAGAGGGTGGCCGGGCCGTCGCCGTAGCCCTTGCCGAAGCCGGCCCGGTCGATCAGCCAGGCCGCCGAGGTCTTGGTGCAACCGTCCGGCGCCGGGTAGGCGGGGGCGTTCTCGGTGCCCGGGCGGGTGCGGAAGGACTCGTACTGGGCGGCCGTCAGCACCGGGTTGGTGAAGAAGGAGCCCGCCGACCAGGTGTCGTGGTCGGCCGCGTCCAGCACCATGCCCTTGCCCGAACGCAGCGCCAGCACGGCGTTCCAGGCGACGTCGACGCCGACCCGCTCGCCCTGCTCGACGCCCAGGTGGCGGGCCGTCTCGGCGTAGCGGACGGGGGTGGAGAGGCCGCCGTTGTCCTCCAGCGCGAAGCGCACCCGGAGCACCACGTAGCGGTCCGGGTCGGCCTTGAAGCGGCTGTGCCGGTAGGAGAAGACGCACTCGGCGTTGGAGAGGGTGACCACCTCGCCGGCCCGGCGGTCGTACGCGACCACCTCGGTGACGGACTGCGCCACCTCCTGGCCGTACGCGCCGACGTTCTGCACGGGCGTGGCGCCGGCCGACCCGGGGATGCCGGCCAGGAACTCGATGCCGGCCAGGCCGTGGCCGACGGTGCGGGCCACCGCGTCCTCCCAGACCTCGCCGGCGGCCAGCTCCAGCGTGAGGCCGTCCAGCGCGAAGCCGGTGGTGGCGATCCGCAGCACGGTGCCGGCGAAACCGGCGTCACCGATCACCAGGTTGGAGCCGCCGCCGATGACGAGCAGCGGCTCGCCGGCCGCGTCGGCCTCACGGACGGCGGCCACCACCTCGTCGTCGGTGTGCGCGGACACCAGTCGGCGGGCCGGGCCGCCGAGCCGGAGGGTGGTGAGCGGGGCGAGGGGGGCGTCGAGTTCTACCAGCACGCCCACCAGCGTACGGGGAGGGCGCGGCGCCCCTCTCCCCGTACGCCCCGGGGCTCAGGCCAGCCGGACGACCGCGCGGGACATGCCCAGCACCTTCCGGCCGTCGGCGGTGGCCAGCAGGTCGACCTGGACCCTGCGGTCGTCCAGCAGCTTGGCCACCTTGCCGGTGACCTCGATCACGGCGCCGACGCCGTCGTTGGGCACCGGCACCGGGCGGGTGAACCGCACGCCGTACTCGACCACCGCGGCCGGGTCGCCGACCCAGTCGGTGACCACCCGGATCGCCTCGGCCATGGTGAACATGCCGTGCGCGATGACGTCCGGCAGGCCGACCTCCAGGGCGAACTTCTCGTTCCAGTGGATCGGGTTGAAGTCGCCGGAGGCACCCGCGTACCGCACCAGGGTGGCGCGCGTCACGGGAAAGGACTGCGCGGGCAGCTCGGTGCCGACCGCGACCTCGTCATAGCTGATCGCCATCGCGTTACTCCCCCGCCTCGTCGGCGGCCCGGGCCACCAGGGTCATGATCGACGTCACCACGTGCTCGCCGCTGCCGTCCGTCACCTCGCCACGCACCGTGAGGACGTCGTTGCCGGCGAGCGACTTGATGTTGTCGATGGTCACCGCGACCGAGAGCCGGTCCCCCGCGCGCACCGGCCGGGTGTAGGCGAACTTCTGGTCCCCGTGCACCACCCGGGTGTAGTCCAGGCCCAGCTGCGGGTCCTCGACCACCTGGCCGGCGGCCTGGTAGGTGATCACGAACGGGAAGGTCGGCGGGGCGATCACGTCCGGGTGGCCGAGGGCCCTGGCGGCCTCCGGGTCGCTGTACGCGGGGTTGGCGTCGCCCACGGCGACGGCGAACTCGCGGATCTTCTCCCGGCCGACCTCGTACGGCTCGGTGGGCGGATAGGTCCGCCCGATGAAGGAGGGGTCGAGCGCCATGGGCAACTCCTCAACTGTCCGGTGCCACCGAAGTGGGTCACAGAGAGCGGGTCACGGAAACGGGTGACAAAAAAGACTCCGGACCGCACCCAGTGAGGGATGCGGCCCGGAGTCGAAGACCTGAGTCACACAGGCCCGATGCCCTGCAACAGGGTCAGCGGGTCTCGCGGTGCGCGGTGTGCGAGTTGCAGCGGGGGCAGTGCTTCTTCATCTCAAGACGGTCCGGGTCGTTACGCCGGTTCTTCTTGGTGATGTAGTTCCGCTCCTTGCACTCCACGCAGGCCAGCGTGATCTTCGGGCGGACATCGGTGGCAGCCACGGGAGTGCCTTCCTTGGACAATGAATAAGAACACAACAAGAGTAGCCGACCGGGAGTGCGATCTCCCGACCGACTACGCGGGGTAGCGGTGACCGGACTTGAACCGGTGACACAGCGATTATGAGCCGCTTGCTCTACCAACTGAGCTACACCGCCACAGTGATCCGCAGCACAGCCGTAGCTGACCGCTTTTCACCAGAGCCCCCATGCGGAATCGAACCGCAGACCTTCTCCTTACCATGGAGACGCTCTACCGACTGAGCTATAGGGGCGAACGAGGAAGAGATTACACGTTCCGCGCCCAGAGGTGAAATCCGTATCCCGGCGCGAAGACCGCAGGTCGGCGGGGTGCGCGGATGACCGATCGAAGGCCGGGCGTTCGACCACCCCCCCGGCCGCGCGGCCCGACCCGATACGACTATTGCCCGCCTCCCGTCGCCCCGCGCCCGGCCGCCATAGGCTCGTCGCTCATTGATCGGGACGGGCCGGGGTACGAGACGGGCCAGCGCGAGAAGGAGCCGGGCGATGGACAGCGCACCCGCCGACGGGCCTCAGCCGGGACCCGGCCCGGCGGCCAACCCGCTCGGGCACGGCCCCGTCCTGCTGCTCACCGACGCCCGGCTCGCCGACGGCCGGGTGGTGGACGTACGGATCAGCGGCGACCGGATCCAGGCCGTCGGCACCGCCGGCAGCCTCGGACCGCTGCCCGCCCTGCCGGGCACCCCCACGGCCACCACCGGCGCCCGGATCGACCTCAAGGGCTACCTGCTGCTGCCCGCCCCCGCCGAGGCGCACGCCCACTACGACGTCGCCTTCTCCGCCGCGCTGCCCGCTCCGCCGCCGGAGACCCCCACCGACCTCACCCGCCGGGTCACCGAGGCCGCGCTCACCTCGCTCGGCTACGGCGCCACCGCCCAGCGCACCCACGTCCGGATCGGCGACGTGCACGGGCTGCGCCGGCTGGAGGCCGTGCTCACCGCCCGGCAGGCGCTGCGCGGCCTGGCCGAGCTCCAGGCGGTCGCCATGCCCCGGCTGCTCACCGGCCGCGCCGGGGCGGACGGCCGGGCCCAGCTGCGCGAAGCCCTCAAGCTGGGCGCCACCGCGGCCGGGGGCTGCCCCGAACTGGACCCGGACCCGGCGGGGTACGCCCAGGTGCTGCTGGAGGCCGCCCGGGAGGCGGACTGCCCGGTCGACCTGCACGCCACGGCCGCCGACCCGGCGCGGCTGGCCCGGCTGGCGAGCGCGCTCGCCCCGCTGCGGCCGCGGGTGATGCTCGGCCCGTGCGGCGCGCTGGCGCCGGGCTCCCCTGCGGTGCTGGCCGGTCACGGCATCCGGGTGGTCTGCCTGCCGCAGAACGGCTGCTGCACCGGGCTGGAGGGCCGGCCCAGCGGGCTGCGGCCGGGGCTGCTGCGCGAGCTGACGGAGGCCGGGGTGCCGCTCGCGGCGGGCAGCGGTTCGCTGCGCGACGCCGCCAACCCGGTCGGGCGGGCCGATCCGCTGGAGGCCGCGTACCTGCTGGCGGCGAGCGGGGTGCTGGCCCCGGAGGCGGCGTACGACGCGGTGGCGAACCAGGCGCGGGTGGCGCTCGGGCTCCCCCCGGTCCGGGTGGACGCCGGGTTCCCGGCCGAGCTGCTGGCGGTGCGCGGGGACAGCCTGGCGGGGGCGCTCGCGGGCGGTCACAGCCGCCTGGTGGTGCACAGCGGACGGATCGTCAGCCGGACCAGCGCGGTCCGGGAGTTCGCCGACACGGTGGCGCTGGCCCTGCCCCGGCAGTCCGGCGGCGCCGGCGGCGGCTGACCGCGGGCCGGGGCCGAAACAGATGGGGGCGCGCGGTGTTGAACCGCGCGCCCCTCCCCCACCTGCTGGCCGCCGATGACGTCGGTGGGCCCCACCGGCGGCGGAGCGGCCCCAGGCATCCCCCACATGGAGCGGGGCCGCTCTCCCAGCGCTGACGCTACGCCCACGGACGACCCGTTCCGCCCGCCCTTGACGCCCTCCTGTCGTGCGACTGGCCCCCCTTGACGGACCGTTGACACCGCGGGGTTCCCGTCCGGTCAGGGCTCGTAGCGGTAGCCGATGCCGGGCTCGGTGATCAGATGGCGCGGCCGGGCCGGGTCGCGTTCCAGCTTGCGGCGCAGGCCGGCCAGGTAGACCCGCAGGTAGTTGCCGCGCTCCTCCTGGGCCGGCCCCCAGACCTCGCGCAGGATCCGCCGGCCGGGCACCAGCCGGCCGGGGCTGGCGAGCAGCAGGGCGAGGATGCGCCACTCGGTCGGGGTGAGCCGGACCGGGCCGTCCGGGCCGCTGACGGTGGTGGCGGCGAGGTCCACGGTGTGGTCGCCGATCACCGGTGCGGGCAGGGCGATCCCGCCCGGCGGCCGGCGCAGCACGGCGCGCAGCCGGGCCAGCAGCTCCTCCATCAGGAAGGGCTTGGTGAGGTAGTCGTCGGCGCCGGCGTCGAGGGCGCCGACCTTGTCGGCGGCGCCGGCCCGGCCGGAGAGCACGATGATCGGCACGGCGCTGCGGCTGCGCAGGCTCCGGATCACCTCCATGCCGTCCAGGTCGGGCAGGCCGAGGTCGAGCAGCACGGCGTCGGGCGCGGTGTGCGCGGCCCGGTCGAGGGCCTCCCCGCCGCTGGCCGCCGTCCGGACGGCGTACTGCCGGGCGCTCAGGTTGATCCGCAGGGTGCGCAGCAGCGCGGGTTCGTCGTCAACGATCAGGATCTCGCTCATGCGCGCGCCACTCCCCCGGTCCCGGAGGCCGGAAGGTGCCCCCGTCGCCCGGCGCCCGCCTCGCGGGACAGGCGCGTTTCGGTCATTCGTCGGCTTCGCTCTCTCATACGGGCGCTTCTCCCGGGTGGGCGGCGGGCAGGGTGAGCAGCATGGTGGTGCCGCCACCGGGGGTGTCCTCGACCTCCAGACTGCCGCCCATGGCCTCGGCGAGGCCGCGGGAGAGGGCGAGACCGAGGCCGACGCCGGTGGTGTTGTCGGTGTCGCCGAGGCGCTGGAAGGGCAGGAAGACCCGGTCGCGGTCCTCGGGGGCGATGCCGGGGCCGCGGTCGATCACCCGGAGCTCGACCTGGTCCCGGTGGTGGCTGGCGGTGACCAGCACGGGTGCGCCGGGGGCGTTGTGGCGCAGGGCGTTGGTGATGACGTTGGCGAGGACGCGTTCCAGCAGCGGCGGGTCGGCGAGGACGGCGGGCGCGGTGTCCAGGTCGAGCGGCTGGACCGGGGCGTACGGGTCGGGGAGGGTGTCCAGGGCCCGGGGCAGGATCTCGTCGAGGTGGGTCTCGGCGAGGTGCAGGGTGAGCGCGCCCGCCTGGAGGCGGCTCATGTCGAGCAGGTTGTCGACCAGCCGGGTGAGCCTGACCAGGGACTCGTCGGCGGTGGCGAGGAGTTCGGCCTGGTCCTCGGCGGAGAACTCGACGTCGGGGCTGCGCAGCGAGCCGACCGAGGCGAGGGCGGCGGCGAGCGGGGTGCGCAGGTCGTGGCTGACGGCGGCGAGCAGGGCGGTGCGCATCCGGTCGGCGGCCTTGATGGGTTCGACCTCGGCGGCGACGACGGCGAGCCGGTCGCGTTCGAGGGCGGCGGCGACGTGGGCGGCGAAGGCGGTGAGGACGCGCTGGTCGGCGGCGGGCAGCCGGCGGCCGGTGAGGACCAGGACGGCGTCCGCGCCGACCGGGACCTCGGTGGTCTCGCCGGTTCTGGCGCTTCCGGCGCGGTCGGGGGCGGCGGGGGTGTCGGGGGCGCCGTCGGCCGGGGCCTCCCCGTCGCAGCGGGCCAGCACCTCGCCGCCGGCGCGTTCCAGCAGGGCGACGGAGTCCATGCCGAAGGCCGTCCGGGACTTCTCCAGCAGGGCGGGCAGGGCGTCGGCGCCCCGCAGCACGCTGCCGGCGAGGGTGGAGAGGGTCTCGGCCTCGGCGGTGGCCCGGGCGGCGCGGCTGGTGAGCCGGGTCGCGTGGTCGACCACGGTGGAGACGGCGAGCGCGACGGCGGCGAAGACCACCAGCGCGACGATGTTGTTGGTCTCGCCGATGGTCAGGGTGTGCACGGGCGGGATGAAGAAGTAGTTCAGCAGCAGCGAGGCGACCACCGAGGCCAGCAGGGCCGAGGTGGCACCGCCGAGCAGGGCGACGACGACCACGCCGAGCTGGAAGATCAGCGCGTCGGTGGTGAGGTTCACCCGCTCGGGCGCCTGCGAGAGCAGGGCCGTCAGCAGCCAGGGCAGGACGAGCCCGGCGAGGTAGCCGGCGATGGTGCGGCGCCGGGAGTGGCGGCGGCCGAGCGAGGGCAGCCGGCCGCGGCCGGTGAACTCGTGGGTGACCATGTGGACGTCGATGTCCTCGGAGGCGTCCACGGTGGTCTCGCCGATGCCGGGGCCGGTGAGGAAGCGGGTGATCCGGCCGCGGCGGCTGGTGCCCAGGACCAGCTGGGTGGCGTCGTGGGCGCGGGCGAAGGCCAGCAGCGCGGTGGGGATGTCGTCGCCGACGACCACGTGGTAGCTGCCGCCGAGGGTCTCGACCAGCTGCCGCTGCTGGGCGAGTGCGCCGGAGGAGGCGCCGGCCAGGCCGTCGCTGCGGGTGACGTGGACGGCCAGCAGGTCGCCGCCGGCGGTGCGGAGGGAGGGGCGGCGCGGCGCGTCACCGTCGGGGGCGGTGGTGGGCGACGGGCGGGAGATCCGGGCGGCGCGGCGGATCAGGGTCTCGCCCTCGGGGCCGCCGGTGAGGGCGACCACGACGCGTTCGCGGGTCTCCCAGACCCGGTCGATGTTGTGGCTGGCCCGGTAGTCGCGCAGGCCCTCGTCGACCCGCCCGGCCACCCAGAGCAGGGCGAGTTCGCGCAGGGCGGTGAGGTTGCCGACCCGGAAGTAGTTGGAGAGCGCGGCGTCCACCTTCTCCGCCTTGTAGACGTTGCCGTGGGCCATCCGGCGGCGCAGCGCCTGGGGGGCCATGTCGACGAGCTCGATCTGGTCGGCCCGGCGGACCACCTCGTCCGGGACGGTCTCGCGCTGCGGGATGCCGGTGATCTTCTGGACGACGTCGTTCAGCGATTCCAGGTGCTGGATGTTGACGGTGGTGATGACGTCGATCCCGGCGTCCAGCAGTTCCTCGACGTCCTGCCAGCGCTTGGCGTTGCGGCCGCCGGGGATGTTGGTGTGGGCCAGTTCGTCCACGAGGGCCACGGACGGCCGGCGGGCGAGGACGGCGTCGAGGTCCATCTCCTCGAAGTCGCTGTCGCGGTAGGAGCGGCTGACCCTCGGCAGCAGCTCCAGGCCGTCCACCAGCGCCTCGGTGTAGCGGCGGCCGTGGCACTCGATGTAGCCGACCACCACGTCCGCGCCGCGTTCCCGTCTGCGCCGGGCCTCGTCCAGCATCCGGTAGGTCTTGCCCACACCGGGGGCGGAGCCGAGGTACACCCTCAGCCGGCCTCGGCGGGAGCCGGGGGTGAGGTCGCGGGCCATGGGCGCTCTTTCGTACGAGGGAGGGTACGGCGGCGGCCGACCCCGGCCGGGGGCTGCTGCCCCGGCCCGGGTCGGCCTGTTCAGGGATTTTTCGGACGGATCGTCACTTCTGCTCCGACAGCGCGGTGTTGAGCAGTACGACGTTTACGCCCTCCTGTCCGAGGAAGCCGAGCGAGCGCCCCTCGGTGTACTTCTCGACCAGCTTGCGCACGGTCTCCTCGGGCAGGTCGCGGGCCTTGGCGACCCGGGCGACCTGCTCCTGCGCGTAGGCGACGGAGATCTGCGGGTCGAGGCCGGAGCCGGAGGCGGTGACCGCGTCCACCGGCACGCTCGCCGGGTCGACGCCGTCGAACGCGGCGACGGCCGCACGGCGGTCCTCGACGGTCTTCAGCAGGTCCTCGCTGTTCGGGCCGAGGTTGGAGGCGCCGGAGCTCTTCGGGTCGTAGCCGCCGGCGGAGGGCCGCGGCTGGAACCACTTCGGGTCCGGCCTGGCCTCCTCCTTCTCGTCGTCCGGGTTCTGCTTGGGGAGGTTGTAGCTCTGGCCGAGCAGGCTGGAACCGACCTCCTTGCCGTCGAGCTCCACGATCGAGCCGTTGGCCTTGTCGTCGAGCACCAGCTGGCTG
Organism: Kitasatospora sp. NPDC088548; assembly: GCF_044753005.1. Taxonomy (NCBI): domain Bacteria; kingdom Bacillati; phylum Actinomycetota; class Actinomycetes; order Kitasatosporales; family Streptomycetaceae; genus Kitasatospora; species Kitasatospora sp. NPDC088548. The sequence continues at coordinate 159,943 of NZ_JBIVMI010000013.1, read as the reverse complement.
ATCCCGGTGATCAGCAGGGGGTAGGCGAGACCGAGGATCACCGTCATCACCAGCAGCATCCGCAGCGCGGTGAAGTGCGTGCGCACGGTGGTGGGCAGGGGCTTGGACATCAGGTGCTCCTTTCTCAGCTCAGGCCGGGGACGAACTGGACGACCAGGTCGATCAGTTTGATCCCGGCGAAGGGGACGATCAGACCGCCGAAGCCGTACAGCCCGAGGTTGCGGCGCAGCAGGGAGCCGGCGTCGGACGGGCGGTAGCGGACGCCGCGCAGGGCGAGCGGGATGAGGCCGATGATGACCAGGGCGTTGAAGATGATCGCCGAGGTGATCGCGGACTGCGGGCTGTGCAGGTGCATGATGTTGAGCTTGTCGAGGCCCGGGTAGACCGCCGCGAACATCGCCGGGATGATCGCGAAGTACTTCGCGACGTCGTTGGCGATGGAGAAGGTGGTCAGCGCGCCGCGGGTGATCAGCAACTGCTTGCCGATCTCGACGATCTCGATCAGCTTGGTGGGGTTGGAGTCCAGGTCGACCATGTTCCCGGCCTCCTTGGCCGCCATGGTCCCGGTGTTCATCGCGACACCGACGTCGGCCTGGGCGAGGGCGGGGGCGTCGTTGGTGCCGTCCCCGGTCATCGCGACCAGCTTGCCGCCGGCCTGCTCCTTCTTGATGAGGGCCATCTTGTCCTCGGGGGTGGCCTCGGCGAGGAAGTCGTCCACGCCGGCCTCCTCCGCGATCGCCCTGGCGGTCAGCGGGTTGTCGCCGGTGATCATGATGGTCTTGATGCCCATCCGGCGCAGCTCGTCGAAGCGCTCCCGCATGCCCTCCTTGACCACGTCCTTGAGGTGGATGACACCCAGGACGCGGGCGGGGGCGGAGCCCACCCTGTCGGCGACCACGAGCGGCGTGCCGCCGGCCGCGGAGATCCCGTCGACCAGCGCGGAGACCTCGCCGCCGACCGAACCGCCCTGCTCGGTCACCCAGTTGGTGACCGCGGCGGCCGCGCCCTTGCGGACCTGGTGGACGGCCTCGGCCTCGTCCAGGTCGACGCCGGACATCCGGGTCTGGGCCGTGAAGGGCACCCAGGTGGCGTGGGTCAACTCGCCCTGGGCGCGGGCCCGCAGGCCGTACCCGGTCTTGGCGAGGACCACGATCGAGCGGCCCTCCGGGGTCTCGTCGGCGAGCGACGACAGCTGCGCGGCACCGGCCAGTTCCTCCGTGCCCACGCCGGGGGCCGGCAGGAACTCGGCGGCCTGGCGGTTGCCGAGGGTGATGGTGCCGGTCTTGTCGAGCAGCAGGGTGTTGACGTCCCCGGCCGCCTCGACGGCCCGGCCGGACATCGCCAGCACGTTGCGCTGCACCAGCCGGTCCATGCCGGCGATGCCGATCGCGGAGAGCAGCGCGCCGATGGTGGTCGGGATGAGCGCCACGATCAGGGCGACCAGCACGATCATCGACTGCGGGGCGCCCGCGTAGGTGGCCATCGGCTGGAGCGTGACGACCGCGATCAGGAAGACGATGGTCAGCGAGGCCAGCAGGATGTTGAGCGCGATCTCGTTCGGCGTCTTCTGCCGGGCGGCGCCCTCGACCAGGGCGATCATCCGGTCGATGAAGGTCTTGCCCGGCTCGGAGGAGATCTTCACCACGATCCGGTCGGAGAGCACCCTGGTGCCGCCGGTCACCGCGGAGCGGTCACCGCCCGACTCGCGGATCACCGGCGCGGACTCTCCGGTGATCGCCGACTCGTCCACGGACGCGACGCCCTCGACCACGTCACCGTCGCCGGGGATGATCTGCCCGGCCTCGACCACCACGTGGTCGCCGAGCGCCAGCGCGGTGCCGGAGACCTCCTCCTCGGCCCGCGAGGCCGGCCAGTCGGTCAGCCGCCGGGCCATGGTGTCGGTCCTGGTCCTGCGCAGGGTGTCCGCCTGCGCCTTGCCGCGGCCCTCGGCGACGGCCTCGGCCAGGTTGGCGAAGACGGTGGTCAGCCAGAGCCAGACGGTGATGGACCAGGCGAACACGGACGGGTCGGCGATCGCGGCGACGGTGGTGACCACCGAGCCGACCTCGACCACGAACATGACCGGGTTCCTGACCATCACCCGGGGGTCCAGCTTCTTCACCGCGTCCGGGAGGGAGGCGACTATCAGCCTGGGGTCGAGGAGGCCGTTGGAGACTCTGTGCGGCGCCGCGCTCTCCGTCTTCTCGAGCGGTGCGGGGGTGAGCGTAGGGGTGGACATCAGGAGAGACCTTCCGCGATCGGCCCGAGAGCGAGGGCCGGGAAGTAGGTGAGACCGACGACGATCAGGACGACGCCCGACAGCAGGCCCACGAAGAGCGGCTTGTGGGTGGGCAGGGTGCCCGGAGTGGCGGGAACCGGCTGCTGCCGCGCGAGCGAGCCCGCCAGCGCCAGCACGAAGACCATCGGCAGGAAGCGGCCGAACACCATCGCCAGACCGATCGCGGTGTCGTACCAGTCGGTGTTGACCGTGATGCCCGCGAACGCCGAGCCGTTGTTGTTGGCACCCGAGGTGAACGCGTACAGCACCTCGGAGAAGCCGTGGGCGCCCGAGTTGAGCATCCCGGCACGCTCGCCCGGCAGCGACATCGCCAGGCCCGTGCCGACCAGCACGATCGTCGGCGTGGTCAGGATGTACAGCGAGGCGAACTTCATCTCGCGGCCGCCGAGCTTCTTGCCCAGGTACTCCGGCGTCCGGCCGACCATCAGACCGGCCACGAAGACCGCGACGACCGCCAGGATCAGCATGCCGTACAGGCCGGAGCCGGTACCGCCGGGCGCGATCTCACCCAGCATCATGTTGAACATCGCGATCCCGCCGCCGAACGGCGAGTACGAGTCGTGGAAGGAGTTCACCGCGCCGGTCGAGGTCAGCGTGGTGGAGGCGGCGAACAGGCTGGAGGCCGCGATACCGAACCGCTGCTCCTTGCCCTCCATCGCCCCGCCGGCGGCCTGCATCGCGCTGCCGGAGTGCTGCGTCTCGGAGAAGGTGATCAGCGCGGCCGAGGCCACCCAGAACAGGCCCATCACGGCGAGGATCGCGTAGCCCTGGCGGTTGTCCCCGACCATCCGGCCGAAGGCGCGGGGCAGCGCGAACGGGATCAGCAGGATGAGGAAGATCTCCACCAGGTTGCTGAACCCGGTCGGGTTCTCGAACGGGTGCGCCGAGTTGGCGTTGTAGAAGCCGCCGCCGTTGGTGCCGAGCAGCTTGATGACCTCCTGCGAGGCCACCGGACCGCCCGGGACCGACTGCGGGTCGCCGGCCAGCGTGGCGACCTCGTGGAAGCCGTGGAAGTTCTGCACCACGCCGTTGGCGACCAGCACCAGCGCGAAGACGATCGCGATCGGCAGCAGCAGGCGCAGCGTGATCCGGGTGAGGTCCACCCAGAAGTTGCCGACCCGGTCGGTGCGGTTGCGGGTGAAGCCCCGGATCAGCGTGGCGACGATCGCGATGCCGACGGCCGAGGAGACGAAGTTCTGCACCGCCAGGCCGGCCATCTGGGCCACGTGGCCCATCGCGGACTCACCGCCGTAGGACTGCCAGTTGGTGTTGGCCACGAAGGAGATCGCGGTGTTCCAGGCCTGGTGACCCTCCATCTGCGGCACGCCGAGGCTCAGCAGCAGATATCCCTGAAGGCGGATCAGCCCGTACAGGAAGAGGACCGAGACGGCCGAGAAGGCCAGCACCGAACGGAGGTAGACCGGCCAGCGCTGGTCGGCGTCGCCGTCCACGCCGATGACCTTGTACAGGCCGCGCTCGACTCCGAGGTGCCTGGGAGTGGTGAGGATTCTGGCGATGTAGTCGCCGAGGGGGCGGTAGCACAGGGCCAGCGCGCCCACCAGGGCGAGGGCCTGCAGCCAGCCCGCGAGGGTGGAACCCATGTCAGAACTTCTCCGGGTAGATCAGCGCCACGACGAGGTAGCCGACGAGGGCGACGGCGACGATGAGACCTGCGATGTTCTCGGCGCTCACAGCTTCTCCACCCCCCGTGCGATCAGGGCGATGACGGCGAACACGGCGACCGTGACACCGACGTAGATGAGATCGGACATGGGCTCCACCACAGTGGTTCGGAGACGGCCGCGGCCGGGCCCGGAGGCACCGCACGGCACCGGCGGAAGACCGGCTGAAGCAGCAAACCAGCCGGTTGAGGGGCGCTACGGTTCCCTGACGCCCTCCATACGGGCGGATACGCGACGTTGACGCGACCTTGACGCCCGCGTCACCGGGCCGAGACCGGCCGTGTGCGGAAACGTTTCGGGCCCCGGACAGCGATGCTGTCCGGGGCCCGTTCCGGCCGGTCGTGCCGGGACCGCCCGGGCACGTCTCCGGGTGCCGTGCGGGCGTTCTCCGGTGCCGGCAGGCGTTCCTGGGTGCCGCTCAGGAGTTCTCGGGCGCCGGCAGCTTCTCGTGCTCCGACCGCCCCACCGGCTCACCGCGCCGCACCGCGCCCGGGGCCCGGCGGGACGGGTGGTACGCCTTGCTGGAGGAGGTCAGCTGCCAGGGCACGCTGATCACCATCACGCCCGGGGTGAACAGCAGCCGGCTCTTCAGCCAGAGCGCCGACTGGTTGTGCAGCAGGTGCTCCCACCAGTGCCCGACCACGTACTCGGGGATGAACACCGCGACCGCGTCCCGGGGGCTGGTCCGGCGGTACTCGCGCACATACGCCACCACCGGCTTGGTGATCTCCCGGTACGGCGAGTCCAGCACCTTCAGCGGCACCTGGACGTCGAGCTCCCGCCACTGCCGCTCCAGTTCGCCGGTGGCCTCCTGCTCCACCGCGACGGTCAGCGCCTCCAGCGAGTCCGGCCGGAACGCCTGCGCGTAGCCGAGCGCCCGCAGGGTGGGCTTGTGCAGCTTGGAGACCAGCACGATCCCGTGCACGCTGGACGGCCGCACCGACTCGGCGTGCGGGTCGTCCACCGCCAACTCCTCGGCCACACCGTCGTAGTGCCGCCGGATGCCGCGCATCATCACCCAGAGCACGACCGCCGCGACCACGGCCAGCCAGGCGCCCTGGGTGAACTTGGTCAGCAGCACGATGACCAGCACCAGGGCGGTGGTGACCGCGCCGAAGGCGTTGATCACCCGGGAACGCTGGGCCGGGCCGCGGACGCCCGGCTCGGTCTCGGTGCGCAGGACGCGGTTCCAGTGCTTCACCATGCCGATCTGGGACAGCGTGAAGGAGGTGAAGACGCCCAGGATGTAGAGGTGGATCAGGCTGGTGACGTCCGCGTCGTACAGCCAGAGCAGCCCGCCGGCCACCACCGCGAGGGCGATGATGCCGTTGGAGAACGCCAGCCGGTCGCCGCGGGTGTGCATCTGCCGGGGCAGATAGCGGTGCTCGGCCAGGATCGAGGCCAGCAGCGGGAAGCCGTTGAAGGCGGTGTTGGCCGCCAGGATCAGCACCAGCGCGGTGACGGCCTGGACGAAGTAGAAGAGCACGGAGTGGTCGCCGCCGAAGATCGCGGCCGCCAGCTGGGCGATCACGGTCTGCTGCGGGGCGGTGTGGCAGTCGCCGGGGAACCCGGTCAACTGGCAGGCGTCGTCCGTGATGTGGACCTTGGAGATCAGTGCCAGCGCGGTGATGCCGACGAACATGACCACGGCCGTGGTGCCCATCACGGCCATCGTGGTGGCGGCGTTCCTCGACTTCGGCGCCCGGAAGGCCGGCACGCCGTTGGAGATCGCCTCCACACCGGTCAGCGCGGTACAGCCGGACGCGAACGCCCGCAGGCCCAGCATCAGCAGGCCCAGCCCGGCCAGGGTGTCCTTGCCGTCCACCGGCAGGACCCCGTACGAGGCGCTGGACGCCACCGGCGCGTGGCCGAACGCGACCCGGATCAGACCGGTGACCACCATCAGCAGCATGCCGCCGATGAAGAGGTACGTCGGCGCCGCGAAGGCCTTGCCGGACTCCCGGACACCGCGCAGGTTCATCGCCGCGAGCAGCGCGACGAAGCCGACCGCCAGCTCCACCCGGTGGTCCGCGAGCGCGGGCAGCGCCGAGATGATGTTGTCCACCCCGGAGGCCACCGACACCGCGACCGTCATCACGTAGTCGACCAGCAGCGAAGCGGCCACCACCAGGCCGGAGTTGGCCCCCAGGTTGCGGGACACCACCTCGTAGGAGCCGCCGCCGCTGGGGTAGGCGTGCACGACCTGGCGGTACGACATCACCACGACCGCCATCAGCGCGACCACACCGGCCGCGACCCACGGGGTCAGGTAGAGGAACGCGGTGCCACCGACGGTGAGCACCAGCAGGATCTCCTGGGTCGCGTAGGCGACCGAGGAGAGCGGGTCGGAGGCGAAGATCGGCAGCGCCAGCCGCTTGGGGAGCAGCGTCTCGCCCAGCTCCTCGCTGCGCATGGCCTTGCCGATCACTAGACGCTTGAGCGCCTGGGGCACGTTGAACACATGGGCGAGCGTAAGGGCCGAAAACAGCCTGACAATGGGCCCCGAAGGCGTGCCGAAAAGGCCCGGCACGCCGATCGGGAGGAGCGTTCCCGCAGGTCGGAGCCGCTATGAGCACGCACCTGCCGGGCGTATCAACGGCGTTAAGCCCCCCCGTTAAGACATCGTCAAGATATGACGACCCGATAGGACATTTAGCCACATATAGGGCAATTTGCCCGCGCCGCGACCGCGACGCACGGCCCGCCCAGGCCTACATCCGCATCCGGAGCCGGCAGACCACGGCATCGGTGTGGCGGCGCAGCGCCCGGTCGATCACCGCCCCGCGCCGGTTCTGCAGCGCCCACTGCCAGGGGCGGGCCGGCTCGACCTCGGGGATGAGGACGGTGAGCCGGTCGTACGCGCGCTCGGCGCCGAGCCGGTTGACGAAGGCGGCGATCGGCGGGCCGAGCCGGCGGTGGCCGTCCGGGATCTCCACCAGGGGCACGCCCGGCCGCCACAGCTCCCAGTCCCGGCGCAGCGCCTCGGCCTCCGCCGGGTCGTGCACCACGGTGACCGCCAGGACCTCGTCGCCGAGCGAGAGCGCCGCGCTCAGCCCGTCCCTGGTCAGCCGGGTGATCGCGGTGACCGGGACGACGACCAGGCTGCGCCGGCGGGTGACGGCGCCGGGCACGCGCCCCAGCTCCAGCGCCTCGCCGATCCGCGCGTAGCCGCGGTGGACCGCCTCGAAGAGCAGGACGAGCAGCGGCAGCGCCAGGCAGATGCCCCAGGCGCCCTCGGTGAACTTCGTCCCGGTGACGACCACCGCCGCGACGCCGGTGAGCAACGCGCCGAAACCGTTCAGCGCCGCCCTGGCCCGCCAGCCCCGCTGCCGCCGGACGTACCAGTGCCTGACCATGCCGACCTGGCAGACGGTGAAGCCGACGAAGACCCCGATCGCGAACAGCGGCACCAGGCTGTTGACGTCCCCGCCGGAGCCGGCCAGCAGCGCCGCGGAGACCAGGGCGAGGAAGAGCACGCCGTGACGGTGCACCTGGCGGTCGGCGCGCAGCGCGAAGACGTGCGGCAGGTGGTTGTCGCGGGCGAGCAGGTGCAGCAGCACGGGCAGGCCGCCGAAGGAGGTGTTGGCGGCCAGGCCCAGCAGGATCACGGTGGCGAACTGGACCAGGTAGAAGCCGGCGCCGTGGCCGAGCGAGGCGTCGGCGAGCTGGGCGAGCACGGTGACGCCCTCCACCGGCTGGAGGTGGAAGCGGCCGATCAGCACGGCCAGTCCGATCAGCATCACGCCGAGCAGCGCGCCGAGCGCGACCTCGGTGCGCTGCGCCCGCTTCACGCCCGGCGTGCGGAAGGACGGGACGGCGTTCGCCACCGCCTCCACCCCGGTCAGCGCCGAGCAGCCCGCCGCGAACGCCTTGAGCAGCAGCAGCGCGCCGACCGCGGTCGCGTTGCCGGCCAGCGCCGAGGCGTGCCCGGTGGCCGCCTCGGTGCTCACCGGGGCGTCCCGGAACAGGCCGACCGCGATGATCGCCAGGATGGACAGCACGAAGACGGCCGTCGGCGCCATGAACCAGCGGGCCGACTCGGCGATCCCCCGCAGGTTGACGGCGGTGACCAGGGCGAGCACGCCCAGGCAGAGCCAGACCCGGTGGCCGTACAGGCCCGGCACGGCCGAGGTCAGCGCGGCCACCCCCGCGGTCACCGAGACCGCCACGTTCAGGATGTAGTCGATCACCAGGGAGGCGGCGGCGGTCAGCGCGGTCCGTCGGCCCAGATGCTCCCTGGCCACCGCGTACGAGCCGCCGCCGTCCGGGAAGGCCGCGATCACCTGGCGGTAGGAGGCCACCAGCACCGCCAGCAGCACGGCGATCGCCGCCGTCACGGGGAGCGTGAAGCCGAGCCCGTACGCCCCGGCCGCGGCCAGGACCAGGACGATCGACTCGGGCCCGTACGCGACGGAGGCCATCGCGTCCAGGGAGAGCGCGGCCAGGCCGCCGAGGGCGCTGAGGCGGTGCCGGTCACCGGCCGCGCCGGTATCCGGGGGCTCGGGCTCCGCGGCGACGGCCGGGGTGGTGGTGGCGCTGGACATCGGGCAGGACCTCCGCAGTCGGGTGCTGCTCCGATCCTGCGGGCCGGGTGCCGCCCCGCTCCCCTGCCCCTACGCGTTCCTGACGCCTCGACGTGTGCCTTTGACGATCCGTTGACGCCATGCGGCGGCCGGCCCCGGGGGGCGTGGACGGGGCGGGTGGGCCGATGTCCCGGCGGGCGCCGGTTGGGAAGACGATCAGCACTGTCGGAGGACTCCCGGCGCGTACCTGAGCACGCCCGGGACTTCTCAGCGGGGAGGCTGAACGGCCCACCCCACCCCTGAGGACACTCTGCTGCCTGCCAGGAGTAATTGCAAGTAATGCGCAATAGTGCGCCCGCCCGCCGATGCCAGGAATTCTCACTCTCCACCCCCGCCGCACTACGCTCCGCACATGGATCGCCCCGCCCGCCCCTCGCGTCCCCTTCTCCTCATCGACCTCGACCACACCCTGGTCGAACGCGACGGCCCCGCCGATGCCTGGACCGGCGGATTCTGCGCCACCCACGGCATCCCCGCCGACGCCGCCCCCGCCGTCTTCGAGCTCTACCGCGCCGACCGCTCCCCCGCCGGATTCACCCGGATCGCCGCCCGCTACGGACTGCCCGACTCCGGCGCAGCCCTCTGGGAGGAGCACGTCACCCGCGAGGCCGCCCGCACCCACCTGCTCCCCGGCGTCCCCGACGCCCTCGCCGCCCTGCGCGACGCCGGCTGGACCATCGCCGTCGTCACCAACGGCTCCACCGGCATCCAGCGCGCCAAGCTCGCCCGCACCGGCCTGCTCCCCCACGTCGACGCCGTCTGCGTCTCCGAGGAGGCCGGCGCCCGCAAACCCGCCCCCGCGATCTTCCACCTCGCCGCCGCCCGCCTCGGCCGCACCCTCACCCCCGACGACTGGATGGTCGGCAACAACCCCGCCACCGACCTCCGGGGCGCCCACGCCACCGGCCTCCGCTCGATCTGGATCACCCCCACCCCACCCCCGCCGCTCCCCGCGGACCACCCCGCCCCCACCCACACCGCCCCCGACACCCCGGCCGCGGCGGCCCTCCTCCTCGGCTCCCCCTGACGCCCCGTCGCCCCTGCGCCCGGGCACGACAAAACGGCCCCTGATCCACGTTTCCGCAGATCAGGGGCCGTTCTCTATCCGGTGGCTGGTGTAGGGTTCGAACCTACGTAGGCTATGCCGGCAGATTTACAGTCTGCTCCCTTTGGCCGCTCGGGCAACCAGCCAGGATGTTCGTCTCGCGGGGCGCTGCCCCGTTCGACTGGATAAACCATACCCGATGCCGGGGGGTGGTTCGCCACCCCTTTGGCCATCGGAGGATCAAGAAACGCGGCGCGGCGGGCCCGGGCGGGGGCGGGGTGGCGCTGGATAGGCTGGGGCGGCGGGCGCCCGGTGGGGCGGGCCGTGTCAGTGAAGCCAGAACATCAAGGAGACCAACACCCATGGCCGACTCCAGTTTCGACATCGTCTCGAAGGTCGAGTGGCAGGAGGTCGACAACGCGATCAACCAGACCTCCCGTGAGATCGCCACCCGCTTCGACTTCAAGAACGTCGGCGCCGAGATCAGCCGCTCCGGCGAGAAGATCGAGATGAAGGCCAACGGCGAGGAGCGCGTGAAGGCCGTCCTGGACGTGCTGCAGAGCAAGTTCATCAAGCGCGGCCTGTCGCTGAAGGCTCTGGACGCCGGGGAGCCGCAGCTCTCCGGCAAGGAATACAAGATCTTCGTGAACGTGAAGGAGGGCATCACCCAGGACGATGCCAAGAAGATCGCGAAGATCATTCGCGACGAGGGCCCGAAGGGCGTGAAGGCCCAGGTCCAGGGTGACGAACTGCGCGTGACCTCGAAGAGCCGCGACGACCTGCAGGCCGTGCAGGCGCTGCTCAAGGGCAAGGACCTGGACTTCGCGATCCAGTACGTGAACTACCGCTGACCCCGCGGGCGCGGCCCCGGTCCTGAGCCTCCTCGGGGCCGGGGCTTTCCGTGTCGGGAGGCTCAGTCGGCCGGGGCCCAGCCCCCGGTGCTGCGGTGGGCGGGCAGGCCGACCGCCTCGAACTCGTCGAAGTGGTCGCCGTCCACGCGGGCGCCGATCCGGCGCAGGGCCTGGGATATCGGGCTGCCCTCGGGCGGGAAGCGTTCGGACTCGGCCTTGGTGAGCGGGCCGAGCTCCAGCCGCCCGTCCGCCCAGACGGCGGCGCGCTGGGTGCCGGTGCCGCCGAAGTAGTCGGCCTCGACGCAGGCGATCGGGCCGGCCTTGGACCAGGCGGCGAGCCGGCGCTCGAAGCCCTCCGGGAACCACTCGAACCCGGACGCGCGGCCGGATGCCCCGTCGCCGCCCAGGCGGAGCGCGGCCAGGAAGGCGGGCGTGGCCGGGATCAGCGCCAGCCCCTGGGCCAGCGGGGCGAGACGGGCGGCCGGGACCTCCGCGGCCGCCACCCTGAGCAGCTCCAACGGGCCGATCAACGCCTGAAGTTCGTATGGCATTCAGTCATCCTGGCTCAACCCGCCGACGATCGGCCCGATATTTACGATTCCGTGCCTCGAAGGGAATCAGCCCGAGAGGACCGGGCCCCGTCCGCCCGCACCTCCGCCGCTCCGCTCCGGCCCCCGGTCACCCGTGCGGCGCACGCCGCGTGCGGCGGCCTCGGCAACCGGGTGAACTGGCCGGGTACGGCCTGTCCCGGGCCGTACCCGAGGAGCCGTACCCATGACCGACGAACTCGCCCGCCGGATCGCCGCTCTGATACCCCGGGCCAAGGCCGACCTGGCCGAGCTGGTTGCCATCCCCTCCGTCGCGGACCCCCGCCAGTACCCGCCCGAGAAGTGCCGCGAGGCCGCCGAGTGGGTCGCCGCCGCGTTCACCGAGGCCGGACTGCGCGACGTCCACCTGGAGGAGACCCCGGACGGCAGCCACGCCGTGATCGGCCACCGCCCGCCCCCGCCCGGCGCCCCGACCGTCCTGCTCTACTGCCACTACGACGTCCAGCCCTCGCTCGACGCCGCCGCCTGGACCTCCCCGCCGTTCGAACTCACCGAGCGCGACGGCCGCTGGTACGGGCGCGGCAGCGCCGACTGCAAGGGGAACATCGTCATGCACCTCACCGCGCTGCGGGCGCTCGGCGACGATCTCCCGGTGGGCGTCAAACTCGTCGCCGAGGGTTCGGAGGAACAGGGCACCGGCGGCCTGGAGGCGTATCTGCCCCCGCACGCGGGCGAGTTGCACGCCGACGCCCTGCTGGTCTGCGACACCGGCAACGCCGCCGTCGGCGTGCCCACCGCCACCACCTCGCTGCGCGGGGTCACCACCGTACTGGTCACCGTCTCGACACTCGGCGGCGACGTGCACTCCGGGATGTTCGGCGGCCCCGCCCCGGACGCGCTGGCCGCGCTGATCCGGATGCTCGACTCGCTGCGCGACGCCGACGGCGGCACCCGGGTCGACGGGCTGGACTGCCGGGGCACCTGGGCCGGCGTCGGCTACGACGAGCAGCGGTTCCGTACCGACGCGGGCGTGCTGGACGGCGTCCGGCTGACCGGCGGCGGCACGGTCGCCGACCGGCTCTGGGCCCGGCCCGCCGTCACCGTGCTCGGCATCGACTGTCCGCCGGTGGTCGGCTCGGCCGCCGCGATCCCGGCCACCGCCCGGGCCCGGGTCAGCCTGCGGGTGCCGCCCGGCACCGAGGCGTTCCCCGCCCAGGAGGCGCTCATCGCCCACCTGCGGGCCGCCGCACCCTGGGGCGTCCGGGTGGAGATCGAGCGGGAGAGCGCGGGATCGCCGTTCCGGGCCGCCACCGGCGGGCCCGCGTACGCCGCGCTCGACCGGGCCGTGCGGGAGGTCTACGGCACGGCGCTGTCCTTCCTGGGGCAGGGCGGCTCCATCCCGCTCTGTGACGTCCTCGCCCGGACCTACCCCGAGGCGGAGATCATCCTGATGGGGGTGGAGGAGCCTCGCTGCCTCATCCACGCGCCCAACGAGAGCGTCGACCCCGGCGAGATCGAGCACATGGCCCATGTGGAGGCGCTGTTCCTCCGGAACTACGCGGACTCCGCGCGACCGTGACGGCGACCGCCCGGGCCGCGCCCGGGCACCGGAACGCCCCTCACCCACCCGGCCGAACCACCGCCACCGGGCCCGTGACAAGCCGTCAGCACCGGAACCCGGCAGCACACCGTCGACACAAGGAAGGCGGGAGACACCCGTGCCACGACCGTTCACCACCGAGGACTACACCGCCCGGATGACCCGGGCCACCGCCGAGGCGGCCGCCGCCGGACTCACCGGTCTGGTCGTCGCCCCCGGCCCCGACCTGCTCTACCTCTGCGGCTACCAGCCCACCGCCATCACCGAGCGGCTGACCGCCCTCCTCCTCACCGCCGGGCGCGAACCCGCCCTGATCGTCCCCAAGCTGGAGCGCCCCGACGCCGAGAAGGCGGCCGGCGCCCCCGCCCTGCGGCTGGTCGACTGGACCGACGGCGAGGACCCGTACACCGCCGCCGTCCCGCTGCTCGACCCCGCCGGGCGGTACGGCATCTCCGACAACGCCTGGGCCATGCACCTGCTCGGCCTCCAGGCCGCCCTGCCCGGCACCGGCTTCTCCTCCCTCACCGAGGCGCTGCCGATGCTGCGGGCGGTCAAGGACGGCGACGAGCTGGAGCGCCTGGCCGCGGCCGGCGGCGCCGCCGACGCCGCCTACCGGGGCATCCTGGAGGTGACGTTCGCCGGCCGCCGGGAGACCGACGTGGCCGCCGACCTCAGCGCGCTACTGATCCAGTACGGGCACAGCCAGGTCGACTTCACCGTGGTCGGCTCCGGCCCCAACGGCGCCAACCCGCACCACGAGGCCGGCGACCGGGTCATCCGGCCCGGGGACACCGTCGTCCTGGACTTCGGCGGCCTCAAGGACGGCTACGGCTCCGACACCACCAGGACCGTCCACGTCGGCACGGACGTGCCGGACGAGGTGCGGAAGGTGCACGACATCGTCCGGCTGGCACAGCAGACCGCCTTCGAGGCCGTCCGGCCCGGGATCAGCTGCCAGGAGATCGACCGGATCGCCCGACGGGTGATCATCGAGGCCGGGTACGGCGAGTACTTCATCCACCGCACCGGCCACGGCATCGGCATCACCACGCACGAGCCGCCGTACCTGATCGAGGGCGAGGAGCGGCCGCTCGTCCCCGGCATGTGCTTCTCGATCGAGCCCGGCGTCTACCTGCCCGGCCGGTTCGGGGTGCGGATCGAGGACATCGTCACCGTCACCGAGCACGGCGGGCGGCGGTTCAACAACACGCCGCACGAGTTGGGCATCGTCTCCTAACGGGCGCGCCCGGCCGGGCCGTTCCGCTGTCTGAGTCTTTGCTGAACGACAGGCCGCATACGTAAAGAGTTCTCCAAGAATGCCTTGCTAGCTTCAATCGGTATGACCAAAATGCTCCGCCCGGCGCCGCCCCCACCCGCGCGCGCCGGGCGGCTGCGTCCGGTGACCCAGCCCCGTGCGCACACCACCGCACTGGCCCGGCTGCGGCTACTGGCGTGGCCGCTCTATTTCCTCGCCCTCTTCTGGTACCTGCGCACGTACGGCATGCCGTACGCCAATGACGTGGTCTTCTGCTGGCTGATCGGCGCGCTGCTCGCGGCCGCCGTGCACAGCGGCCACGGGCGGCGCGGCTTCCTGCTGGTGCTGCGCGACTGGGTGCCCGTCATGGCCGTGGTCTGGGTGTACTCGCTGCTGCGCGGCTACGGCGCGCACACCCCGTGGGCCCCGCACTGGCGGCCGCAGTTGCGCGCCGACGAGCTGCTCGGCCTCGGGGAGACCTGGACCGTCCGGCTGCAGCACGCGCTGTACACCCCCGGCTCGCCGCACTGGTACGACTACGCGGCCGTCACCGTCTACATGTCGCACTTCTTCATGATCTTCGTGATCCTGGCGGTGCTCTGGCGGCGCCGCCACGACCGCTTCCGGCACCTGCTCACCTGCTACCTCGCGCTGACCTTCGCCGGCTTCGCGACGTACATCCTCTATCCGGCCGACCCGCCGTGGCTCACCGGGCAGGAGGGGAACATGCCGGAGCTCACCCGGGTGGTCTCCGACGTGCTGACCGAGAGCGGGCTGCCGCGCGCGGGGTCGATCTTCGAGAACGGCAGCCAGTTCGCCAACGACGTCGCCGCGATGCCCTCGCTGCACTCCGCCTACCCGGCGATGCTGCTGTTCTTCTTCTGGCCGACGGCCGCGCGGTGGCTGCGGGTGCTGCTCGTCGCGTACCCGCTCGCGATGGCGTTCACCCTGGTGTACGGGGCGGAGCACTTCATCGTCGACATCTTCGCCGGCTGGGCGTACGCGGCGGCGGTGGTGTTCGGCCTGCGGTGGCTGCGGGAACGGCGGGCCGGGGCCGGACGGCTCACCCTGGCCGCCGGAGAGGCCACCGGGTGACAGCGGCGGCCCGGTGGCGGGGGCGCCCGGGATGAACGGGGCGCCTCCGGGCCGGCCGGGCCGGGCGGGCAGACTGGACGGATGCGGAAACCCACGAAGCCGGCACAGCCCGTCGCGGAGCCGGTTCAGCCGGTGAAGCCCACCGCGGAGCAGTTGCTCGCCGCCCGGGACACCACCATCCCGGACGTCGCCGGGCCCGGGCTGCGGGTGCTGTTCTGCGGCATCAACCCCGGTCTCTGGTCCGGCGCCACCGGCCACCACTTCGCCCGCCCGGGCAACCGGTTCTGGCCCGCCCTGCACCGCTCCGGCTTCACCCCGCGCCAGTTCCGCCCGGACGAACAGGGCGAGCTGCTCGGCCTCGGCCTCGGCATCACCAACGTCGCCCCGCGCGCCACCGCCAAGGCGGACGAGCTCACCGCCGACGAACTGCGCGCGGGCGGCGCCGCGTTGACCGACCGGGTGCTGCGGCTGCGCCCCCGCGCCCTGGCCGTCCTCGGCATCGGCGCGTACCGGACCGGCTTCGGCCGCCGCGGGGCGGCGGTCGGCCGCCAGCCGGAGGGCATCGGCGACACCGAGGTCTGGGTGCTGCCCAACCCGAGCGGCCTCAACGCCCACTACACCCTGGACACACTGGCCGAGGAGTTCCGCCGGCTGCGGGAGGCGCTGGAGCGGTGAGCGGCGCCGCGGTGAGGCACCGCATGGCGGGCGCCGGGCGGTGACAGCGGCTCAGGCGCGCAGGAACTCCAGCACCGCCAGCACCCGGCGGTGCGTCTCCTCGGCCGGTGGCAGGTCCAGCTTCATCAGGATGTTGCCGATGTGCTTGCTCACCGCGGCCTCCGACACCACCAGTTCGCGGCAGATCGCCGCGTTGGACCGGCCCTCGGCCATCAGCGCCAGCACCTCGCGTTCGCGCGGGGTCAGCCGGCCCAGTGGATCCCGCCGACGCCGCAGCAGCTGCCGCACCACCTCCGGGTCGACCACCGTGCCACCGGCCGCCACCGTGCCGACCGCGGCCACGAACTCCTCGATCTGGCCGATCCGGTCCTTCAGCAGGTAGCCCACGCCCGAACCGTCCCCGGAGTCCAGCAGCTCCGCGGCGTAGGAGCGCTGCACGTACTGGCTGAGGACCAGGACGGGCAGTCGCGGGCGTCGCTCGCGCAGGGCGACGGCGGCGCGCAGGCCCTCGTCGGTCTGGCCCGGTGGCATCCGGACATCGGTGATGACGATGTCCGGCTCGTGCTCGGCGACGGCCGTACGCAGGGCCTCGGCGTCGCCGACGGCGGCGGCCACCCGGTGGCCGAAGCGGTCCAGCAGACCGATCAGGCCCTCGCGCAGCAGGACACCGTCCTCGGCGAGGACCACGCGCAGTCCGGCCGGTCGGGGCCGGGGCCGGTCTACGGCTTGATCTGGGTACAAGGGATCTCCACACGCAACAGGGTCGGTCCGCCGGGCGGGCTGCTCACCGTCAGTGTGCCGTCCACCACCGCGACCCGGTCGGCCAGCCCGGTGAGACCGGTGCCGCCCGCCGGGTCCGCGCCACCGCGACCGTCGTCCGCCACCTCGATGGTCAACAACCCTCCGGTGTAGCGCCCGTGGATCCGGGCGGCGCGCGCACCGCTGTGCTTGGCCACGTTGGCGAGCGCCTCGGAGACGGCGAAGTAACCCGCCGACTCGACCGGCGGCGGCAGCCGGCCGGGCAGGTCGAAGCCGACCTCCACCGGGACGGGTGAGCGGTCGGCGGCATCCGCGCAGGCGTCCGGCAGGCCCCGGTCGGTGAGCACCTGCGGATGGATGCCGTTGATCAACTCCCTTATCTCGGCGAGCACTTCGCCGGCCGCCAGCTGCGCCTCGGCGAGCCGGTCGGCCAGCGGTCCGCCCGGCGGCGCGTCCAGCCGGGCCAGCCCGAGGGCCATCGTCAGCGCCACCAGGCGCTGCTGGGCGCCGTCGTGCAGATCGCGTTCGATCCGGCGGCGCTCCGCCTCGAAGGCGTCCACCAACCGGGCCCGGGAGCTGACGAGTTCACCGATCCGCCGCTCCTGCCCGCCCTGGCCGAGCACCAGCCGGACGAGCGCGGCCCGGCCGACGGCCACCGCCGTCAGCGGGTAGGCCGGCAACGGGAGCAGCAGCAGGCCGCCCAGTCCCAACAGGGCGGCCAGGAGCGGGGAATGGACCTGGAACAGCTTCAGCACGTTCACCTGCTCACCGTCCAGCAGCAGCAACGGCAGGGCGGCGAGCAGACAACCCGGCACCGCCAGCGCGCAGCCGGCGACGACCAGATCGACCGGCCACAGCACGAACGCGGCGAGCACCGCGAAGCCCAGCTCCCGCCAGGTCGCCTGCTCGCGGTAGCGCAGCCGCAGCCACGCGGGCAGTCCGGGGCGGCTCGGCACGAGATGCGGGCCGGGCACCGGCGTGCTGTCCAGCAGCCTCAACAGCCGCCGCTCCCACGCCGCGTACGGCACCCCGACCAGCGCCAGCGCCGCCAGCAGCGGCAGCCCGATCAGCAGCACCGCCAGCAGCCCGGCAGCGGTCGCCGCCACCAGCAGCCCGGCGCAGAGCAGCAGCCCGGCCGTCCCGCTCGCCAGCAGGTAGGCCGCCGCCCGCCAGGGATTCACCGCCGCCATGAACTCCGGCCGGGGCAGCGCTCCCCACGCCCCGGGCCCACGACCACCGCCGTCCATCGCCCCGCCTTCCCCCCTGTGTCCGCGCCGGCGCCCGCTCCCGTGCGGGTGCGGGTGCCCGTGCCGGTTCGGGTCCGGCTCCGGCCCGCCGCCTCGTTCGGGCCGACGCCCACCCTAGGCACCCGCCGGGACCGCGTCGGTAGGGCCCGCCCCACCCCACGGAGTAGACCCTGGCCCGCTGACCGGCCGTGCCCGTCGACGGTTGGCTGGCGGCATGGGAATGGTACGGATCGCGATCACCTCGCTGAAGACCCGCTGGACGTCGCTCGTCGGAGCGTTCGTGGCCCTCGCGCTCGGGGTCGCGATGACGGCGGTGATGCTGCTGGGGCTCGCCACCGCCGTCGGCGCACCCGGCGGGGAGGCGCTGGTCTCGCTGGTGGCGGCGCTCGGCACGGCGGGCGGGGTGAGTGCCTTCGTCTCGGCGTTCGTCGTCGCGTCCACCTTCTCCTACGCCGTCGCCCAACGCCGCCGCGAGTTCGGCCTGCTCCGGCTGGCCGGCGCGACCCGGGCGCAGGTCCGGCGGAGCGTTCTCACCGAAGCGCTCCTCCTCGGCGCGGCCGCCTCCGCCGCGGGCTGCGCGCTCGGACGGCTCGCCGCGCCGGGCCTGGTGCGATGGCTGGTGGAGGCCGGCATGGCGCCGCCCGGCTTCGTACCGGGCCAGCAGGCCTGGCCGCTGCACGCCGCGTTCTGGTCCGGTCTGCTCGTCACCCTGTCCGGGGTGGCGGTGGCGGCCCGCCGCGCCGGCCGGGCCGGCCCCCTGGACGCCCTGCGGGTGGCCGACCTCGACACCGGCGTGATGACCTCGGGCCGGTGGCTCTGGGGCCTCGGGCTGCTGCTGACCGCCGCCGTGCTGACCGGAACGGCGCTCGTCACCGACCCCGCCGACCTCCTGCACCGCAAGACCTACACCACCCAGCCGATGCTGCTGATCAGCGCCTGCGGGCTGCTCGCCCCGGTCCTCGCCCGCCCGGTGATCCGCGCCCTCACCTGGCTCCCGGCCCGGCTGACCCGGTACACCGGCCGGCTGGTCCGGGAGAACGCCACGGCGGCCCTGCGTCGCAGCGGGGCGATCGCCGCGCCGGTGCTGATCGCGGTGGCCCTGACCGGTTCGCTGGCCGGGGCGCTGGACACGGTGAGCGCCGCCCGGACGGCCGAGGCCGACGCGCGGACCGCCGCCGATCTCGTGGTCGTCCCCGGCACGACGGCGACCCCGGCCCCGACCCTGGCTGCGCTCACCGAGGCGCTGCGCGCCGTCCCCGACGTCACCGTCTCCCCGTCGGGGCCCACCACGCTCGCCCTGGTCGAGCCGGACGGCATCGCCGTCGGGTCCGAGGCCCGGACGGCCGATCCGGCCGGGCTGGCGGCGGTCACACGGCTGCCCGTGACGGCCGGCTCGGTGACCGCCCTGGACGACGACGGCATCGTGCTGCCCGCCGGGTGGGGGCGGACGACGGTCGGCGAGCCGGTGCCGGTGATCCGGGCGGACGGCAGCCGGACGACGCTGCGGGTGGCCGCCGTCCTGCGCGACGGCCTCGGCGACAACGGCCTCTATGTGACCGCCCGCAACGCCCCGGGCGCACGGGTCGACCGGATCGAGGTCCGGTTCGCCCCCGGCACCGACCGGGCCGCCGCCACCACGCGGGTACGGGCCGCCGCCGGGCCGTCCGGCGCGACGGTCCGCACCCGGGACGACTGGCTCACCGCCACCGCACCCGCCACCGGCCGGATCGCCTGGCTGCGCACCGTCCTGGTCCTCGGCCTCGCCCTGGTGTACACCGGCCTCGCGCTCGCCAACACCGTCGTCATGGCCACCGCCGACCGGCGCCGGGAGCTCGCCCTGTGGCGGCTGGCGGGCGCCACCCGGGCCCAGGTGGTGCGGCTGGCGACGGCCGAGTCTGCGCTGGTGGCGGCGGTCGGCGCGGTGCTGGGCTGCGCGGTGGCCGCCGTCCAGCTGGCCGCCATGCGAACCGGGTTGGCGCTGCTCGGGGTGCCGGCGCCGTGGGTGGTGCCGTGGCGGCCGGTCGGGCTGGTGGCCGGGGTGTGCCTCCTGGTCGCGGTGCCCTGCGCCGCGTCGGCGGCCGCCTGGGCGCTACGCCACCGACCGGTCTCGGCGGTCGTGCGCTGACGAAGACGACGGGCGGGCGGGTGTCGGGCAAGCGGGCGTCGGGCGAGCGGGCATCGGCGGGCGGCTCGGCTGCCTGACGGCCCTCATGTGTCAGACCCGCTCCAACCCCTCCGGCAGGGCGAGCGCCCGCAGTTCGCGGATCAGCGCCCGGACGGGCGCCGTACCGGCCAGTTCGGGCGTGGTGACGTACCCGACGAACCGGGTCGGCGGCCGCGGACCGAGGCCGGTGACGGCCAGGCCGTCCGGGGCGCCGAGCAGGGCCGTCCGGGGCATGATCGCCATGCCGAGGCCCTGGGAGACCAGCGAGACGGCGACCGAGTCGTCCTCGACGTCGATGGTTGCGGGCGGGATCCAGTCCTGTCGGTCCCACCAGTCGCGGGTGTAGGAGCCGCAGTTCTCGTCCCAGTCGACCAGCGGCAGCCCGCGCGGCGCCGGATGGCCCTGCGGGTGCACCAGCGCGTACGACTCCTCGAAGAGCCGCACCGCCAGCAGACCGGGGACGGGCGGCGGGGCGGAGTCGTCGAGTGTGGCGAGCCCGAGGTCGGCGCGGCCGTCGGCGACCTCGCCGGCCGCGCCGCGGCCGAGCTCGCGGACGATCCGGACCTGCGGCGTCAGCCCGGGGTGGCGGGCGGTGAGCCGGGCCAGGACGGGCGGCAGCAGGTGGGCCGCGACGCTGCGGAAGGCCACGATCCGCAGCGGCCCGGTCACCTCCCCGGCCGCGTCCCCGGCCCCGGCGCCGCGCACCTCCGGTCCCATCACCTCCAGCAGCCGCAGGATCCGGCGGGCGTACGTGACGGCCCGCGCGCCGGCGTCCGTGGCGCGGGCGCCGTGGCGTCCGCGGTCGAAGAGCACCGCACCGAGCTTCCGTTCGCAGGAGCGCACGGCGTGCGAGACGGCGGACTGGGTCATCCCCAGGCGCGCGGCCGCCGCCGTGAAGCCCTGTTCCTGCTCGACGGCGACCAGGATGCGCAGTTCGTGCGGGGCGAGATCGCTCATGCGCCGAATCTACCGGCATCCATCAATGCTGCTCATGGAACCCGGCCTTCCATCGACGCCGGCCCCTGCCCGGGACCCGGCCGCCTTCCTACGGTGATCACGTCCGCCGCGCCCGCCACCACCCCCGGAGCACCCGATGTCCCGCCCCATCGCCCGCGTCGTCCACCAGGTCGCCCGCCCGTCGGGCCCGCCCACCGCCGACGACTTCGCCTTCCTCGACGAGACCGTCCCCGCGCTCACCGCGGGCGAGGCGCTCGTCGAGAACATCCACCAGTCCGTCGACCCGTACATGCGCGAGGAGATGGAGGAGGGCGGCTGGGAGCTCAACGCCCCGCTGGAGGGCCGCACCCTCGGCCGGGTGGTCGAGTCCCGCACCCCCGCCCTGCCGGTCGGCGAACTGGTGTTCCACCGCAGGGCCTGGCGCACCCACTCGGTGGTCACCGCGGCCGAGGCCACCCCGCTGCCCGCCTTCGAGGGCGTCCCGCTCACCGCCCACCTCGGCGTCCTCGGCGGCACCGGGCTGTCCGCCTGGGTCGGCCTGACCAGGGTCGCCCGGCTCCAGCCCGGCGAGACGATCTTCATCTCGGCGGCCGCCGGCGGCGTCGGCACCGCCGCCGGCCGGCTCGCCCGCCTGCTCGGCGCCGGCCGGATCATCGGCAGCACCGGCTCCGCCGCCAAAGCCCGGCACCTCACCGAACACCTCGGCTTCGACGCCGCGTTCGACTACCATGACGCCCCGATCGCCGACCGGCTCCGCGAGGCGGCCCCCGACGGCCTCGACGTCTACCTGGACAACGTCGGCGGCGACCACCTCGAAGGCGCGATCACCGCGCTGCGCGAGCACGGCCGGATCGCCTGGTGCGGCGCCGTCGCCCAGTACAACCACCTACGGCAGCCGCCGTCCGCGCCCCGCAACCTCTTCGACGTGGTCGGCAAGAGCCTGCGGCTGGAGGGCTTCCTGGTCCGCAACCACCTGGACGCCAGGCCGGAGCTGTACGACTTCCTCGTCCCGCATCTGCGCTCCGGCGCCGTCGTGCCGGACGAGACCGTCGTGCGGGGCTTCGAGCACGTGGTGGACGCCTTCCTCGGCATGCTCCGGGGCGCCAACACCGGCAAGATGATCGTCCAGATCGCCGAGGCGCCCTGACCTGCCCTGACCTGACCGGCCCGGTCAGGGCAGGACAGGACAGGGCAAGTCAGGACACGGCCCCGGCGGTCACCCGTCCGGCAGCAGGGCCAGGTCCAGCCGGGCGATCCGCTCCGGATCCGCGATCACCTCGTACGCCGCGACCCGCCCCCGCTCCACCGTCACCAGCAGGACCAGCCGCAGCCGCCCGCCCGGCGCGACCACCACCCCCACGTCCCCGTTCACCAGGGCGGGCGCCGCGAACCGCGCCCGCCGCCCGAACACCAGCGTCTCCCCCGCGACGACCAGGGCGCCACGCGCCACCGCCGCCCGCCCGGCGGGCAGCGCGGCCGGATCGGCCCGGCGGACCACGTCCGGCGCCAGCACCGCGAGCAGCGCGTCGAGGTCGCCGCCGCGCGAGGCGGCCAGGAAGGCCTCCACCACCTCGCGGTGCCCGGCCAGTTCCGCCGCCGGCACCGCGGCCGGGCCCCGCACCCGCTGCCGGGCCCGGCTGGCGAGCTTCTTGGCGGCCACCGTGGTGCGCCCGACGATGGGCGCGATCTGTTCGAAGGGCACCGCGAAGCCGTCGTGCAGCACGAAGGCGACGCGCTCCGCGGGCCCGAGCCGGTCCAGCACCACGAGCAGGGCCCGGCCGACCTCCTCGGCCAGCAGCGCCGCCTCCTCGGGACCACCGTCCTCGCCGGCCCCGTCCGGCAGCCGCTCCCCCGCCGGCTCCTCCCGCCGTACCGCCCGTGCCCGCAGCAGGTCGAGGCAGATCCGGGAGACGACGGTGGTCAGCCAGCCGGGCAGGTTCTCGACCGCCGCCGCGTCCGCCCGGCCGAGCCGCAGCCAGGCCTCCTGCACGGCGTCCTCCGCCTCCGCCGCCGAGCCCAGCATCCGGTGCGCGACGGCCCGCAGCCGGCCGCGCTCGCCCTCGAACCGCGCCGCCAGTTCCTCGCACCCGTCCGCCGGTTCCTCGCGTCCGTCCATCGGTCACCTTTCCTCGGGCCACCCCGTCACGGAGATGACGATCCACCCACCACCGAGGTGACGAGGAGAGACCCCGATGACCACCACCACCCTGCTGCACCTGGATTCAAGCGCAGACCTCCCGGGCGAATCGGTCAGCCGTGACCTGACCGCCCGCTTCGCGCACGCCTGGCGGGCCCGGCACGGCGCGTCCGGCTACCGCTACCGGGACCTCGCCGCCGACCAGGTGCCCCTCCTGGGCCCCGCCTACGCCCCCCTCGGCCGCCGGGTCGAGCGCCGCGGCGTGCTGTCGCCCGCCGAGGTGTCCGCGCTGGCCGAGGGCCCGGACGAGCGGCGCGAATGGGCCCTCACCCAGCCGCTGATCGCCGAACTGCTGGCAGCGGACACCGTGCTGCTGGGCGTGCCGATGTACAACTTCACCGTTCCCGCCGCGCTGAAGGCCTGGATCGACCGGGTCAGCTTCCCCGGCGCGTACACCGATCCCGCCACCGGCCGGAGCCTCCTGGACGGTACCCGCGTCGTGGTGGTCACCGCCTGCGGCGGCGGCTACGGCCCGGGCACCCCGCGCGAGGCCTTCGACTTCCAGACCCCCTACCTGCGCGCCTACTTCACCAATCTCGGCGTCCCCGACAGCGCACTGCACTTCGTCCACGCCGAACTCACCCGGGCCGACGACATCCCCGCCCTGGCCGGCCTCCAGCCGCTCGCCGCCGCCTCCCTGGCCGCCGCCCGCTCAGCCGTGGCGGACCTGGCCGCCTCCCTGACCGGCTGACCGGCCCGCTGACCGACCGCCCCGGCCGTGGCGGTCGGTCAGCGGGCCGCGCCCGGGCCGACGCTCAGGCCGACGGCAGCCGCAGAGCGAGGAGGGCCGTGTCGTCGGTGCTGCCGGACGGCACGCTCCGGAGGATCCCGTCGCAGAACTTCCCCAGCGGACGCCCCGCCAGGCCCGCGCCGAGCTCTCGGAGCCGTTCCAGACCGGCCCCCAAATCGGCGCCCGGCACCTCGACCAGGCCGTCGGTGAAGAGCAGCAGCGTCGAGCCGGGCGGCAGCCGCTCGACCCCGTCCCGGCGCCCGGAGTCACCTCCCGCCCCGAGGAGCAGGCCCTGTCCCGCCTCCAGGTAGCGCGCGCCGTCACCGGGCGCCCCGCCACCGGCCGGGCCGGCCGCCGCCGCTACCAGCAGCGGCGGCGGATGTCCCGCGCTGGTCCAGCGCAGCAGCCAGGGCCCGCCCGCCGGGCCCTCGACATACGCGAGGACCATGGTGGCCATCGGGACGTCCGTGAGACCCGCCATGGCGTCGTCGAGCCGCGCGACCACGGCGGCGGGCGGCTCGCCCCGGTCCCAGGCCAGCGCCCGGAGGATGTTCCGCAACTGCGCCATGCGGGCGGCGGCCTGCAGATCGTGGCCGATGACATCGCCGATCACCAGCGCGGTCGTCCCGTCCTTCAGCAGGAAGGCGTCGTACCAGTCGCCGCCGACCCGCGACCCCGCCGGAGCGGGCTGGTACCGGGCGGCCAGCCGCAGGTCCCGGCCCTGCGGCAGGTCGGTGAGCAGGTGGTGCTGCATGGCCGTGGCGATGTCGCGCTGCTCCCCGAACAGCCGGGCGTTGTCGATCGCCACGCCCGCCCGGTGGCCGATGTCGGCGAGCAGGGCGAGCTCGCGGGCGGTGAACGGCCGGTCGCGAACGGTCCGGACCGCCGTCATCGCGCCGGTGATCTCACGGGCGCTGGTCAACGGGACGACGGCCGCCGAGGTCGCCCCGAGCGCGCGCAGGAAGCCGGCCTGTACGGCGGCGAGCGGGTCGTCCGGCAGCCGGGCCATCTCCCGGGCGTCGATCACCACGGGCTCCGCACCGTGCAGGACGCGGGCCAGCGCCGACCGGAACTCCGAGGTGGGCGGGGGGAGCGGTCCCCGCCACGCCTCCAGCGCGGTGGCCCGGCCCTTCGGTCCCAGCACGGCGACCCGGCGGACGTCGCCCTCGGCGGTCCGCAGGTCGACGGCCACCCAGTCGGCCAGCTGGGGCACGAGCAGCGGGCCCAGCCGGTCCAGCGCCTCCTCGATGTCGAGCGTCTCCGACAGCACCTCGGTGACCTCGCCGACCAGGGTCAGCCGCTCGGCCAGGTCCTCCAGCAGGTCCACCCGGCCCGCCTCCCGCCCGACCGGCGCGCTGCTTCCGGCGATATCGGCGAACAGCACGGCCAGCCCCAGAACGCGCCCGTCCCGGGCCACCGGCGCCGCCGACCACCGCACCGGCAGTACCTTCCCGTCCCCGGTCAGAAAGGTGTCGCTCTCCCCCCACGCCGGCCGGCCGTGCTCGGCGACCGCCAGCAGGACGCACAGCTCGCGCGGGATCTCCGTGCCGCCCGGCCCCCGGTGCAGCAGCTCGTGGGCGTCCTCCCCGGCCATCGCCGCCGCCCGGCGGCCCAGCAGTTCCTCGGCCCTCGGGTTGGCGGCCAGGATCCGCCCGCCAGGGTCCAGCACGAGCAGGCCGGCCGAGAGCCCGGTGAACACCGAGCCCAGCAGCCGGGGGTCCACCCCCGGCGTGCCGCCACTCCTCTCGGAACCGCCCGCCATCACGCCACCTCCGGCTCCGGCTACAGCTGCTGCTCCGGGCTGGAGGTGGCGGCCGCTCCCCGGCCGCCGGTCACCAGGGCGTACGCGTGCGCCAGCTCGACCAGGGCACGATGGTGCTGCCCCGGGTACCCGCCCAGCGCGTGGACCTCGTCGGTGATCGCCCGCAGCAGCTCGACCCGCGCTTCGGCCTCGGCCGACCGCTCCGCGTCCGGCGGCTCGTTCGGCTCCATCGCATCTCCTCACGCCACCGCCCGGCGCCCGGACGTCGAACCCCCCGTGCCCTCCATGCTGCGGCCCCCGGCGCCACCCCGCACCCCCGGCCGGACGGCCGGCCGGGTTCAGCGCCCGCCGAACCGCTCGTCCGTGGCGACGACCTCGCGGCCCAGCGGCATCAGCGAGATCGGGATCATCTTCAGGTTGGCCCAGCCGAACGGGATCCCGATGACCGACAGGAACAGCGGGATGCTGGTGATCAGGTGCCCGATCGCCAGCCACCACCCGGCGAACACCAGCCAGATGACGTTCCCGACGCAGGACGGCGCGCCCGCGCCCGGCTTCTCCACGGTGGTGCGGCCGAACGGCCAGATCACATAGCCGGCGATGCGGAACGACGCGATGCCGAACGGAATGGTGATGATCAGGACGCAGCAGATGATGCCGGCGACGACATAGCCGATGGCCATCCAGATGCCGCAGAAGATCAGCCAGAGCACGTTCAGGACGAAATCGATCACCTTCATACTGCCCAGCCTCCCACGGACGGTCTCCCCCGGTGGCCTATACCCGTTCCGGTGGGTCCCCACCGGCTCCGGAACGCCGCGACGGCCCGCCGGGGGCAGACCGGCGGGCCGTCGTGGAGGGCGTGGGCGGGGGTCAGACCGCGAGGACCCGCAGGGCGGGGTGGTCGACCGTGTTCAGGTAGAGCTTCTCCTTGGTGTGCTCCTGCTCCAGCTCGACGACCAGCCGGTACCGGTAGAGGCCCGGCTTGGCGGTGCTGAGCACGGTGCCCGCCCAGTAGTAGTAGACGGGGGTGAACTTGTCGCGCATGCGGTCGGGCATGCCGTAGATCTTCAGCTCGGTGAAGATCTTCCGCTCCGCGACGTCCTCCTCGTCACCGGCCTCGGTGTCCAGGAAGACGATGTTGTTGATCTTCGGCATGGGCGGCCAGGTGCCGTCCAGCCGCTTCTCCATGTCGATCGGGCGGATGATCCAGTTCAGGACCTGGCCCTGCTTGCAGACCGTCTCCAGGTGCGACGTGCCCTGGCCGGAACCGCCGACGCTGTTGTCCATCATGTACATCGCGTCGGCGAGCGAGCCGGCGGCGGCCGCCCGCTCCATGTTGACCAGGGTGACGACGTTGAGCTGGACCGAGTTCAGCTGGCCCGGATTCTGCTTCTCCTCAACGCTGTTGAGCTTCTCGCTCGTCAACGTTCCTCCTTCGGTGTGGAGTTGGGTGCGAAAGTGGTCTAGCCGACCAGGGCCGGCGACAGCGCGGCGGTGATCGGCGCGTCCCGGGTGCCCAGCTTGAACTTCAGCCGGTACGGGACCACGCCGCCGGCGTCCTTCTTCACCGTCGCGGTCCAGTAGGCGACGTCGGTGCCGGGGTACACCTTGCGCTCCGGCTCGCAGATGTCCGGGTCGATCACGATGTCGTCGATGGCGACGAACGCCTCGCACTCCAGCGCCAGGACGTTCCAGAGCAGCTGGTCGCCGGCCTTGACCTTGGTACGCAGCTCCTCGGTGCCGAACCCGGTCGAGCCGCCGGCCCTGTTGGTGTCGTACAGGTAGAGATGGCCGCTGGTGCTGCGGGACGCCAGGGCGCCCACGCAGTCCACGACGGCGGTGATCGAGATCGGCCGCTGCGAACCGGCCTTGCGCGGGGCCTGCTTGGCCTTGCCGCCGCCGGTGCTGCTACCGCTGTTGCTCGCGGGGGTGGTCATCTGCTCTCCTCCTCGTTCGTCGACGGTGGCGGATCAGGCGGGGGCGCCGAGCGGGATGGGGAGGTAGCCCATGCCCGTCCCGGTGAAGGCGTTGCGCCGCGGCTCGGTGACGATCTTGAGCCGGGAGTCGAAGCTGAGGTTCACCGGCTCCCAGACCCAGTCCTCCCCCTTCCGCACCAGGTCGTGGAGCTGGATCTTCATCGTGTAGCGGTAGGTGCCGGGCCGGGAGGTGTCGATCGTCGCGGACCAGTACCAGCCGTCCGTCACCAGGTCCGGCGAGCCGTACTCGGCCGGGTAGATGATCTTCTGGTCCACCGCCTCGCCGATGATGTCGGTGATCACCGGGGAGGGGTAGCTGTGCGCGGACGTCCCGCCGTCGGCGACCAGCTGGCCGGTCACGTCCAGCATCTTCTGGCCGGAGAGGCCGCGGGTGCCGGCCGTGGTGCGCACCCGCTTGCCGGCGGTGCGCCGGATCCGGCCGAGATCGGCCGCGCTGACCGTGCCCGATCCGTCGGCCAGCGCCGCCAGTTCCGTCAGCGCCTGCTGGTCGGCCTGCCGCGCCCGGTCGGCGTGGTAGCCGCGCGGGACCGTCGGCGGGATCGAACCGAGGCTGCAAGGGAGCCAGTTGAGCACCTGCTCGCTCGCCTGCGAGCCGTCCTGCCAGTAGGAGCCGTTGATGATGGTCACCAGGTCGCCGGTGCCCTCGCCCTCGGAGCCGTGCAGCTTCATGTTGTCGAACAGGTAGGTGTTGTCCCGCAGCGTCCGGGCCGCCAGCGCGTTGCCGACGTCCACCAGCACGATGACCGCTAGCTGTTGGGGCATGAGCCCGCCTTTCTCGTTGTCGTTCGGGGGAGTTCCGTCAGATCCGCGTGCCGTGGACGGCGCGTGCCGTCAGATGCACATCAGCGCGGGCGAGTCGATGTGCAGCACGCTGTGCGGGCCCTCGTACATCTGCAGTTCGAGGCGGTACCGGTACGGCACCCCGGGGGTCATGTACGGCGGCACCACGCCGGTCCAGACGTCGAGGTCGAGCTTCTCGCCCTCCTCGGTGAAGTCCTCCGGGTCCGGCTCCGCGCCGTGGCCCGCCCCGAGGAAGGTGATGCTCCTGATGTCGACCGGCGTCTGGAGGTCCACCGCGAGCGCGGACCACTGGATCACCTGGCCGGGGGCGACGACGGTGCACAGCTCGGGCGTGCCCTGGCCGGTGCTCTGGAACGATCCGTCGTCCACCAGGGTGAGGTTCCCGTCGAGCAGCGTGCCGGCCGAGAGCGCCCCGATGACGTCCACCACCACGGCGATGTTGACCTGCGGCTTCATAACACTCCTGTCCTCTACGGTTGTTCGGTGTCGGGTCCGCGCTAGCCGCGGTCCCGGACCAGCGGCACCTTGCCCACGCTCGTCCGCTCGATCTCGGTCGAGGACCGGGGCACGAAGGTGAGCAGGAACCGGTAGCCGGTCTTCTCGATCGACGCCGGGTTCGCCTCGCCCTGGTTGAACAGGGACAGGGCGCGCGGCAGGGCGTTGACGAAGACGCGCTGCAGCCCGTACGGCCCGAGCCCGGTGTCCGCCCGGTAGGTCAGGCCGGGCACGTCGTCCACCGAGGCGAGCAGCGTGATGGTCCTGCTCTCCCGGTGGTTCACGAACTGGATCTCGTGCGCCACCTCGTCCAGGTCGACCGTCCCGGCCCGCCGCAGCTCGTCCCGGAGGGCCTCGTAGGCGCGCCGGGCGGAGTACTGGCTGTCGTTCAGGTGCAGGATGTCCCCGGTCCGGCCGGCGAACTCGAACTGCTCGGCCTTCAGCCCGGGCCCGTCCAGCCGCGGCCGGCGGACCATCCGGTCGCCGAGCTTGAGCCGCAGCAGCGGCGCCTCGTGGGCGTGCAGCCGGGTGACGACCAGCTCGCCCTCCTCGCCCTCGGCGACCCAGCGGCCGGGCTCGTCCACGATCTCCACCAGGTGCAGACCGGGGACCGCGGCCAGGAAGGGCGACTCCTCCCGCAGCTGGAGGCCGATGGTCTCGGCCTGGGTGGCGGCGAAGTAGCTGAGGATCGCCAGGTTCGGGTACATCGCCTGCAGTTCGGCCCGCTTGCGCTGCGGCAGCACCCCGCTGCCGTACAGCGCGACCCGGAAGCTCTCCTTGGCCTCCCGGCTCATCCCGGCGCCGAGTTCACCGAGGATCGCGATGCCCGCGGTGATGCCCATCAGCGCCTTGGGGCCTGGGTAGGAGAACATGTGCTCCAGGACCGGGGCGGTCACCGGGCCGGCGCCGATGTAGTTGATGCCGGGCACGTTGGCCAGCACCCCGCCGACCATGGTGCCGCTGCTCCACATCTGGTAGTCGGCCAGCGTGGTGTAGAGCCACTTGGGATCGGTGCCGCCCAGGTACTCGTCGAGCTGGTACGTGCCCATGAAGTGGCCGGCCACCTCGTAGGTGTCGCGCAGCTCCCGCAGCGAGTAGACGGTCTCCAGCGGGCGGCCGCTGGTGGTGCCGCCGCTGGCCACGATCTCGAAGCCGCCCGCCGCGATCGGCACCACCATGCCGGGGCGGCCGTCCATGAAGAAGTCGCGCTGGACGTCCTTGTCGGAGAGCGGGACGCGCTGCCAGTCCTCGTACGTCGCGGGGGCGCCGGCGATGCCACCACCGGCCAGCCGCTCGCGCCAGAGCGGGTTGAGCAGCGCGGTGTTGACCATCTGCTGCAGCCGGCGCAGCACCAGCGCGTCCTGCACCTCGTGCGGGAGCTCGCTGTACGGGGCGTGGCAGGCCCGCTCGGCCTCCCGCATCCGGCTGAGGAAGGTGGGGAGCTTGCCGACCGCGTCGACCGAGTCCGGCTTCAGCTCCCAGTCGGGGATCAGCCGGACCGCCAGCTCGGCGGCGTCGACGGTCGGCGTCCGGGTCTGCGGAACGCTCACTGGGCTCATCGTCGAATTCCTATTCACTGTCGCTGCTGTGGTCGCGGTGGCGCAGGTCGTATCCGGCCCGCCTGATCTCGCCGAGCAGCATCCGGAAATGCTCGGTGGTGGTCCGGTGGTTCATCATGACCACCCGCAGGGCGGCCACCCCGTCGATGTCGACCTTGGAGATGAAGAAATTGCCCTGGATTTTGAGCCGGTTCCGGATATCCAGCTGGAGGCGGTGCACCTCGTTCTCGCCGAGGCCGTCCGGCAGGTGCCGGAAGCAGAGGATGTTCGCCTCCGGCCGGTGCACGGGTTCGAAGTCCGGCTCGTCCACCAGAATGCGGTGGATATCCTCGGTCAGCTGGCAGAGGTATTCGATCTTCTCCGCGAAAAGGGCCCGCCCGTGGATGCTCCAGAGCGCCCACAGCGGCATGATCATCGGGCGCTTGGTGCACTCGAAGTTCTTGTCCCCGCTGTCCAGCGCCGTGTAGATGTCCGGCTGCTCGTCGAAAACGTAGCTGGCCTGCTGGCGGAATGCCCCGAGACTGTCCCGTTTGTCCCGGTAGAACAGCAGGGTGCAGGGCGCCGGGACGAACATCATCTTGTGCGCGTCCCAGGTCAGCGAATCCGCCTTCTCGATTCCGCCGAGCTTTCCCCGGAGTTTGTCGGAGACCAGCAGGCTGGCGCCGTGGGCACCGTCCACGTGCAGCCAGATGCCCTTCTCCCGGGCGAGGTCGGCGAGCCCGTCGATCGGGTCGAAGGCGCCCACCGCGGTGGTGCCGGCCGAGGCGACCAGGCAGAACACCTCCAGCCCGCGCCGCTCGGCCTCGGCCAGCGCCGCACGCGCCCGGTCCAGGCAGATCCGCTGGTCGGCGTCGAGGGGCAGGCGGACGAGCTGCTCGTCGCCGATCCCCATCACCCCGGCCGCCCGCGAGACGCTGTAGTGCACGTCCGCGCCGACCGCGATGGCGGGCCGGGGCCGCCCGGCGAGCGCGCCGCCGCCCTGTGACCAGTAGTCCGGGAAGTGCTTGTTCCGCGCCGCCAGCAGCGCGGTGAGATTGGCCAGGGAGCCCCCGGAGGTCGTCACCATGGCGAAGCTGTCCGGTTCCCACCCGATGAACCGGTTGAGCTCCTCCGCCATGATGCGTTCCGCCACATTGGGCAGCTGGCCCGCCTCGTAGAACGAGGACGGCTGATTGACCACCGAACTCACGAAATCGACGACCCCGGCGAGCGGGATCACCCCCGAGAACTGCCGCCCCATGGCCCCGGGAGAGTGGACCTGGATTCCGGTCCGGACATAGAGGTCGACGATTGCCGACAACCGCTCCTCGTCGAAGGCGGCGATCCGGTCCCGTTCCGGGGTCATCAGCCCGCGGGCCGTCTTGGTCAGGATTTCGGGATCGGTGAGTTCGAGCCCTCGGATCGCCACGTCGGCCAGGTGCTTTTCCAGCCGGCTGGCCACCGATTCGGTACTGGCCCGGAACAGCCGGGCATCGAACACCTCGGCCAGGGTGCCGGCCCACAGGGTGGTGGCCGCGATCGGGGCGGTGCGTAACTGACGCCTGGTGTCACGTTGCTGGATAACGGGGGCCGACTCTGCTCGGGCTTCCGCCACGGGATGTCTCCCAAGAATTCCGCTGACCGGCCTGCGGTCAACTCGGCATACGTGATTGGTCCTTACTTCGCGTCAAGATTGTCGACACCCCGGCGGCCTGTCCAGCCCCGTCACCCCTAGGAGTGATAAGTTCAGATCACAAATCGATAGTTAAGAAAATATGACTATCGATCGGCCGGTCGGCCGGTTTTTTCGGACCCGCAGACCGGCCCGGAACGGCGGTTTCTCCACGGAAGGCACGCCCTCACCAAGGGAGGAATCGATTCCGCACAGCCCGGCACCGGCGTGCAAAACGCCGCGCACGCCCTCATATGCAGCCGGGCGCCCCCTTGGGCGCCATGCATACGAACCCCTGCCTCAATAGAACAGGAAGGAACAAACGTTCGATCGACGGCCGCCGACCAGGCCAGGGCCGGCCCCGAGGGCACGGCGGGCCTACAGCGGCGTAACGGCCTTCAGCACCAGCAGCAGCGCGACCGCCGCGTTGAGCGCGCAGAGCGCCGACGCCGCGGTACCCACCGCGGCGACCATCGCGGCCAGCCCCGCCCGGGTGTGCGCCGGCGGCCAGTTCCGCGTGGACGGCACCGGGCCGAGCAGCGCGGCCACCCGGCGCGGCACCGGGCCGGGAACGGGCGCCGGGGCGGCGAAGGCCGCGAACCCGGGGGTCGGCGCCTGGCGCGAGACCAGCGCCGCCCGCGCCACCGCGCGCGCCGTGATCCGCCGGTCCCCCACCGCCTGGGCCGACTCCTCGTCCGCCCAGCGCTCCGCACTGAACGCCACCGCCTGCCGCAACGGCCGCAGGAACGGGTTGACGCTGCCCGCCAGCTGAGTGGTCAGCAGATAGCGGTGGTGCCGGTGGACGAGGTGCGCCCGCTCGTGCGCGAGCAGCGCCTCCCGCTCGTCCTCGGCCAGCCCGGCCAGCATGCCCGTCGACACCACCACCCGCCCGGGCGACCCGGGCAGCGCGTACGCGTACGGGCTCTCGTCCGGCAGCACCGCGAGATCGTCGGCCGGCCCGGCCGGCAGCCCGTCCAGCGCCCGCCGCGCCCGGGCCCGCACCCGCAGATGCCGCACGACCGTCCGCAGGCAGGCCCCGGTCACCACGACCAGCAGGCAGATCGCCGCCGTGCCGACCGTCTCGTGGTACGGCAGCGCCGCCCGCACCTCCGGGTCGGACCAGCTGTCCGGCAGCGGGTTGCCCGGGATCTGCGCCGTGCCCACCACGCCGATCAGGCCGAGGCAGAGCGCACTGCACACCGCCATCACCGCGCTGATCACGGTCAGCAGGCGGGTCGCGGCCCGCGGATGCAGATGCTGCTCGGTGAGACGGGCGATCGGCACCGCCGTCAGCGGCAGGATGAGCGGGAGGAAGACGAAGAAGCCCACGGGTCAGCTCTCACGGTCGGCCACTGCCGGATCGGCGGACGCGGTGTCGAGCAGCGCCCGCAGCAACTCCTCGTCGTGCGGCAGCAGAGCACTGACGAAGCTGGCCAGCACGGCGTCCCGGTCGGCCTCGCCGTCGAGCATCCGGCGCATCCGCAGCGCGGCCAGACCCGCCGC
Source organism: Kitasatospora sp. NPDC088548 (assembly GCF_044753005.1). Taxonomy (NCBI): domain Bacteria; kingdom Bacillati; phylum Actinomycetota; class Actinomycetes; order Kitasatosporales; family Streptomycetaceae; genus Kitasatospora; species Kitasatospora sp. NPDC088548. The sequence goes on along the minus strand of NZ_JBIVMI010000013.1, from coordinate 126,485 downwards.
GTCGGAGGACGCCTGCCACAGGTACGAACGGCCCGAACGCGTCCGGGAGACGGCCTTCTTGGCGTGCAGCCGGGACAGGATGGTCATCACGGTGGTGTACGCCAGGTCGCCGTCCAGCCGCTCCTGCACCCACCCCGCCGTGGCCGGTCCCGGCGCTCGCTGGAGCACCGCCAGGACCTGGGCCTCCAGCTCGCCCTGGCCGCGCCGCCGGGCACGCGGATCCCCGGCCGCCTGGCCGTGTCTCTCCTCTGCCATGACGGCCACTCCCTCCGGATGGTGCGCCCCGCGGCCGGCGGGACACGCTGTCATCCTAACGAGCGGCCCGGGGCGGCAGCGCGGCCCGGCAGCGCGGCGGCCCGGCCGGTCAGCGCAGCGGTTCGCGCGTGTTCTCCCGCCGGTCGAGCGCGGCGATCCCGGGGTGGTGCAGGTCGAAGGCCGGGGACTCGGAGCGGATCCGCGGCAGGGTGACGAAGTTGTGCCGCGGCGGCGGGCAGGAGGTGGCCCACTCCAGCGAGCGGCCGTAACCCCACGGGTCGTCCACGGTGACCTTCTCGCCGTACCGCGCGGTGTGCCAGACGTTGTAGAGGAACGGCAGCGTGGAGATCCCCAGCAGGAAGGATCCGATGCTGGAGACGGTGTTCAGGGTGGTGAAGCCGTCCGTGGCGAGGTAGTCGGCGTAGCGGCGGGGCATGCCCTCGGCGCCGAGCCAGTGCTGCACCAGGAAGGTGGTGTGGAAGCCGACGAAGAGCGTCCAGAAGTGGATCCGCCCGAGCCGTTCGTCCAGCATCCTGCCGGTGAACTTGGGCCACCAGAAGTGGAAGCCGGCGAACATCGCGAAGACGACGGTGCCGAAGACCACGTAGTGGAAGTGGGCGACGACGAAGTACGAGTCCGAGACGTGGAAGTCGATCGGCGGGGCCGCCAGCAGAACGCCCGTCAGACCGCCGAAGAGGAAGGTGACCAGGAAGCCGACCGTCCAGAGCATCGGCGTCTCGAAGCTCAGCGAGCCCCGCCACATGGTGCCGATCCAGTTGAAGAACTTCACCCCGGTCGGCACCGCGATCAGCATCGTCATGATCGAGAAGAACGGCAGCAGCACCTGCCCGGTGACGAACATGTGGTGCGCCCAGACCGTGACCGACAGCCCGGTGATGGTGATGGTCGCCCCGATCAGGCCGGGGTAGCCGAAGACGGGTTTGCGGCTGAAGACCGGGATCACCTCGGTCACGATGCCGAAGAACGGCAGCGCGATGATGTACACCTCCGGGTGGCCGAAGAACCAGAACAGGTGCTGCCAGAGCAGGGCCCCGCCGTTGGCCGCGTCGAACACGTGCGCCCCGAACTTGCGGTCCGCCTCCAGGCAGAGCAGCGCCGCCGCCAGCACCGGGAAGGCGAACAGCACCAGCACCGCCGTCAGCAGGATGTTCCAGACGAAGATCGGCATCCGGAACAGCGTCATCCCGGGGGCCCGGAAGCAGACGACGGTGGTGATGAAGTTGACCGAGCCCAGGATGGTGCCGAAGCCGGAGAACGCCAGCCCCATGATCCACAGGTCCGCGCCGATACCGGGGCTGTGCTCGGCTCCGTTCAGCGGCGCGTAGGCGAACCAGCCGAAGTCGGCCGCGCCGTCGGGGGTCAGGAAGCCCGCCATGACGATCAGCGAGCCGAACAGGTAGAGCCAGTAGGCGAGCGCGTTCAGCCGGGGGAAGGCCACGTCGGGCGCGCCGATCTGGAGCGGCATGATCCAGTTGGCGAAGCCGGCGAACAGCGGCGTCGCGAACATCAGCAGCATGATCGTGCCGTGCATGGTGAACAGCTGGTTGAACTGCTCGTTGGAGAGCAGCTGGAGCCCCGGCCGGGCCAGCTCGATCCGCATCAGCATCGCCATCACCCCGCCGGCCAGGAAGAACAGGAACGCGGTGGTGATGTAGAGGGTGCCGATGCGCTTGTGGTCGGTGGTGGTCAGCCAGCCCACCAGGGCCTGGCCGCGGCGGCGCCGCCGGACGGAGAGCCAGCGGTCCAGCCGGGGGGCGTGCGACGGGTGCGGGGCCTGCTCCACGACGTCCTGCGGCAGAAGAGTCACGCACCGCGCCTTCCGTGCTCGGGGCCGGACCGGGCCCGGACAGTGGTCGGACAACCACTACCAGTCGCCGCCGGTGGGCGTCCGGGGCACGCACGACGCGTCACCCGAACAGGCGCGGCCCGGTTGCCGGCCGCCCGGGCCCGGCAGACGGTCGAAGTCCGAATGTCCGTTCGGCTTTTGGAGGAGCACATGTCCGTTCGGCCCTGGAGGAGCAGATGAACAGCGCTTCGGGCACCCCGCCGGCCGGCCCCGAGCAGCCACAGCCCTGGCGCGCCGGGTCCGGCGCCCCGCCCGGGCAGCGGTTCAGCGACTGGGCCCCCGGCCTGGTGATGTTCGCGGGTGTCCTGATGCTGCTGAACGGCTTCATGGAGGTGCTGCGGGGCATCATGGCGGTCTCGAACGACGAGCTGTTCATCGCCACCCCGCGGTACGTGTTCCGGTTCGATCTCACCGGATGGGGCTGGATCGAGATCGTCGTCGGCGCGCTGGTCGCGGTGGTCGGTCTCTTCGTCCTCCGGGGAGCCGCCTGGGCCCGGTACGCCGGTATCGTCCTCACCGTGCTGAGCGCCGCCGAGAGCTTCCTGTCCATGCCGTACTACCCGCTCTGGTCGCTCGTCGTGATCGCGCTCGACGTCTTCATCATCTGGGCGCTCTGCGTCTACCGCCCGGAGCAGGCCGCGCACTGACCGCGCTCCGCGCCACCCGGCACCACAGGCCCGTCCACGCGCCCGTACCCCCGTTCAGGTACGGGCGCGCTGCGTGACCGGCTGACCCGGGCCGCGCCAGGGCCGACAGAGGGCCGCCAGGGCCACCCGGGCCGCGAGCCGGCGGCTCAGCCGCGGTGGCCCGCCATCCGCTCCAGCCGGGCGATGCGCTCGGCCATCGGGGGGTGGGTGGAGAACAGCTTGGCGCCGGCCTCGCCGGGCCGGAACGGGCTGGCGATCATCATGTGGCTGGCGGTCTGTAGCTGAGGCTCCGGCGGCAGCGGCAGCTGCCTGGTCCCGATCTCCAGCTTGCGCAGGGCGCTCGCCAGGGCGAGCGGGTCACCGGTGATCCGGGCGCCGTCGGCGTCGGCCTGGTACTCGCGGGAACGGCTGACGGCCAGCTGGATCAGCGAGGCCGCGAGCGGGCCGAGGATCATGATCGCGAGCATCCCGAACAGCCCCGGGCCGTCGTCGTCCTCGCTGCGGCCGAAGGGGATCAGCCAGGCGAAGTTCACCAGGAACATCACCACCGAGGCGAGCGCCCCGGCGACCGAGGAGATCAGGATGTCCCGGTTGTAGACGTGGCTCAGCTCGTGCCCCAGCACGCCCCGCAGCTCGCGTTCGTCCAGCAGCTGCAGGATGCCGTCGGTGCAGCAGACGGCGGCGTTGCGCGGGTTGCGGCCGGTGGCGAAGGCGTTCGGGGCCGGGGTCGGCGAGATGTAGAGCCGGGGCATCGGCTGGCGGGCCGAGGTGGAGAGCTCGCGGACGATCCGGTACAGCTGCGGCGCCTCGATCTCGCTCACCGGGCGGGCCCGCATCGCGCGCAGGGCGAGCTTGTCGCTGTTCCAGTAGGCGTAGGCGTTGGTCCCGAGGGCGACCAGCAGGGCGATCGCCAGACCCGTACGGCCGAAGAAGCTGCCGATCACCAGGATCAGCGCCGAGAGGCCGCCGAGCAGTGCGGCGGTCCTCAGTCCGTTGTGCCGGCGGTGCACGGCAGGCCCTCCAATGGTGCGCGGTGGGGAAGCCCTTTCTGCCTCGTCCCTCTGCCCGCTCAACGGGTGGGGCCGTCGGCCTTGTTCCCTTGTGACCACCGCGACACCCGGTCGCCGGATCCCCCGCACCGCCGGCCGGGGCTCAGAACAGCGTGCCGCCGGCCACCTGGAGGACCAGCTGCGGAGCCACCGAGAGCACCACGGCGGCCGAGGCGGTGAGGCCGAGGGTGGCGGCCAGCGAGGCGGGCAGCCGTGGCTCGGGGGCCGTTACCGCCGCCTTCCCGCCGTCTGCCGCCGGCGCGAAGAGCCGCGCCGTCCAGAGCAGGTAGTAGTACAGGGCGATGACCACATTGACGGCCATCACCACGGCCAGCCAGCCCAGCCCGGAGTCGACGGCGGCGCGGAACACCACCACCTTGCCGAACAGACCAACCACGCCCGGCGGCAGCCCGGCCAGGCAGAGCAGGAAGAAGGCGAGCGCCAGAGCCGTCCAGCGGCGCCGGGCGAACAGGCCGCGGAAGTCGTCGACCCTGGTCCCGGCCCGGCGGCCGACGGCGGCGACCACACCGAAGGCGCCCAGGTTCACCACGCCGTAGATCAGCGCGTACGCGGCGGTGGCGCCGAGCGGGTCGGTCCCGGTGGGCGCGTAGCCGGCGGCGGCCAGCGGCACCAGCAGATAGCCGGCCTGGCCGACGGAGGACCAGGCGAGCAGCCGCACCGCGCTGTACGAGGTGTCGAAGCGCTGGCGCAGCGCGCCCACGTTGCCGACCGTCATGGTGACGGCGGCCAGCACCGCGAGCGCCAGACCCCAGGTGTGCGCGTACGGGCGGAAGGCGATCGTGGTGACCAGCGCCAGACCGGCCAGGCCCGCCGCCTTTCCGACCACCGAGAGGTAGCCGGCCACCGGCAGCGGGGCACCGGTGTAGGTGTCGGGCACCCAGAAGTGGAACGGGGCGGCGGCGACCTTGAAGGCGAAGCCGACCAGGGTGAGCACCGCACCGGCCTCGGCCAGCGGCTTGAGCTGTCCGGGGACGCCGTCCAGGCCGTGGCCGATCAGCGCGAGGTGCAGGCTGCCGCTGGCGGCGTAGACGAAGCCGACGCCCAGCAGCATCACGGCGGTCGCGGTGACGGAGGAGAGGAAGAACTTCAGCGCGGCCTCGGCACCCCGGCCGTCGCGGCGCAGCGCGACCAGCGCGAAGGCCGGCAGCGAGGCCACCTCCAGGGCGACCACCAGGGTGGCGAGGTCACGGGCGGCGGGCAGCAGGGCGGCACCGGTGGCGCTGGAGAGCAGCAGGAACCAGTACTCGCCGCGGGGCAGCCCCGCGGCGGAGCCGCCGCCCGGCGCCTCCTCGTCCACGGTGTGCATCGACAGCAGCGCGGCGATCAGCGCGCCGCCGAGCGCCAGCAGCTGGAAGACCAGGGCGAAGTGGTCGGCCACGTACGAGCAGCCGGCGTTCTGGGCGTCGGTGCCGGTGTCCCGGACGCAGAAGGTGCCCCGGGGCCCGCCGCCGGTCAGCGGGAGGAGGGAGACGAGCGCGAGGGCGAGTCCGGCCGCGGTGAGCCGGCCGAGCAGCTTCTTGTGGCGCGCGGGCAGGAAGAGGTCGGTGACCAGCACGGCGAGGGCGGCCACGGCGGCGATCAGCGGGGGCGCGATCGCCACCCAGTCCACGGACTGGATCAGGCTGCCCGGGTTGGCTACGGCGAGGGAGGTCACAGTGGGCTGCCCCGTGGAGTGAGGTCCGAGTGCGAGCTGGGCTCCGAGCGCGGTGCCGAGCATGATCAGCCACCCCCGAGGAGGTGCTTGACGGCGGGATCGGAGAGACCGAGCAGGAGCGCGGGCCAGAGGCCGGCGAGCAGGGTGAGGGCGGCCAGCGGCGTCCAGCTGACGGCCTCGTACGGGCGCAGATCGGCGAGCTCCGGCACCGGGGCGGGCTGCTTCGGGTCGCCCATGCAGACGCGCTTGACCACGATCAGCAGGTACGCGGCGGTGAGGAGGGTGCCGAGACCGGCCAGGACCATGTAGGTGACGAAGGCGGGGCGCGACAGGCCCTCGGCCGGATCGAACGCGCCGAACATCGCGAGCAGCTCGCCCCAGAAGCCGGCCAGCCCGGGCAGGCCGAGGCTGGCGACGGCCGCGAAGGCGAGCAGGGCGCCGATCCGCGGCGCCCGCCCGTAGAGGGCGGCGCCGGTGGAGCCGGCGAGGGTGTCGAGGTCCGCCGTGCCGTAGCGGTCCTTCAGCGCGCCCACCACGAAGAACAGCAGGCCGGTGATCAGGCCGTGGGCGATGTTGGCGAACAGGGCACCGTTGACGCCCACCGGGGTGAGGGAGGCGATGCCCAGCAGCACGAAGCCCATGTGGCCGACGGAGGAGTAGGCGATCAGGCGCTTGAGGTCGCCCTTGGCTCCGGACCGGGCGAGCGCGAGGCAGACCAGCGAGCCGTAGACGATGCCGACGGCGGCGAACGCGCCCAGGTAGGGGGCGAGCGTCGCGGTGCCGTCGGGGACGACCGGGAGGAGGACGCGGACCAGACCGTAGGTGCCCATCTTCAGCAGCACACCGGCGAGCAGCACGGAGCCGACGGTCGGGGCCGCCGTGTGCGCGTCCGGGAGCCAGCTGTGCAGCGGCCAGGCGGGGGCCTTGACCGCGAGCCCGATCATGATCGCCAGCGCGGCGATCACCTGGGTGGTGTGGCTCAGGCCGCTGCCGTGGGCGGCGGCCAGGGCCTGCATGTCGAAGGTGCCCGCCTTGCTGCCGACCAGCAGGAAGCCGAGCAGCATCACGGCCGAGCCGAGCAGCGTGTACAGGATGAACCGGTTGGCGGCCGGCACCTTCGCCCCGCTCCCCCAGCGGGCGATCAGGAAGTACATCGGGATCAGCACGATCTCGAAGGCCAGGAAGAAGAGCACGAGGTCCAGCACCGCGAAGGTGGCGAGCATGCCGGTTTCGAGGAGGAGGAAGAGCCCGGTGAAGGCCCGGGCGGAGGGCACGTGCTCCCCGCTCGGCAGCCGCCGCTCCGAGTACAGCGCGCAGAGGAAGGTGAGCAGCGAGGTCAGCACGATCAGCGGCAGCGAGACGCCGTCCACACCGAGGTGGAAGCGCACACCGATGGCCGGGATCCAGGACACGTCGGTGGTGGCCTGCATCCGGGCGGGCTCGTCGTGGTCGAAACCGGCCGCCAGGACGACGGTGAGGACGAGGACGGCACCGGTGAGGACGGTGTTCAGCCGCAGCGCGCGCCGGTCGGCGACGGCCGGGTCGGTGCCGAACACCGGCGCCAGGGTGAGGGCCGCACCGAGCAGCGGCAGTGCCAGGAGGGCGATGAGGACTGCGTTCATCGGTGGCTCCTACGGGCTGCGGTCGGCTGGACGGGGTGGGTCGGCTGGGGCATGCGCTACACCGCCACCAGGACGGCCAGCAGCACGACGCCGGCGAGCAGCGCGCTGAGGTAGGTCTGCGCGTTGCCGGTCTGCGCCAGCCGGACGGCCCGGCCGAGCAGGTTGGCGCCGAGCCCGCCGCTGCGGACGTACGTCTCGACGACCTCGCGGTCGAGGAAGCGGACGAGCCGCGCGGCGGCGGTCACCGGGCGGACGAACAGCGTGCTGTAGAGGCGGTCGACGCCGAAGCCGTGCCGGGCCGGGCCGAACAGCGGGCCGAGCAGGGTGCGCCCGGGGTCGGCGACGATCACCTCGGCGGCCGGGGCACCGGCCTGCCCGGGCACCCGGCCCTCGGCGGCGCGGGCCGGCCGGCCCGCGCCGAGCCGTGCGGTCGCCGACCGCCAGGCCCCGTACGCCAGCAGCACGCCCACCAGGGCGAGGCCGGTGCCGGTCACCGCGGTGACCGGCACCGGCCGCAGCGAGCCGCCGTCCAGCAGCGCGGGCAGCCAGTCGGAGCGCAGGCCGGCGACGCCGAAGCCCATGGTCGGGACGGCGAGCACCCAGAGCGGCCAGCGCATCGCGGGCGGCTCGGCGGTGGCCGGGTCGGCCTCGTCCACCTCGGGCGAGTACGGCGCGTCCGCCTCCGGCCCGGCGGCCGCGGCGGGAGCGGCAGCACCGGCGGCGGCCGCCGGGCCGTGGAACGCCACCAGGAACAGCCGGGTCGCGTACGCGGCGGTGATCAGCGCGGTGAGCCCGGCCGAGATCAGCACGATCCAGCCGGCCGTCTGCGGCACGGCCGAGGCCGGGCCGAGGCCGTTGGTCAGCGCCTCGCCGTTGGCGGCGTGCTCGGCCGCGGTCAGCACCGCCTCCTTGCTGAAGAAGCCGGAGAACGGCGGCAGCCCGACCAGGGCGACCAGCGCGATGCCCATCGTCCAGTAGGCGTCCGGGACGCGCCTGCGCAGCCCCGGCATCCGGGACATCGCGGAGATCGAGTTGGTGTGCGCGGCGTGGATCACCACACCGGCGGCCAGGAACAGCAGCGCCTTGAACGCGCCGTGGCTGACCAGGTGGAAGACGGACGCCTCGCGGTCGCCACTGGCCAGCGCGCCGGCCATGTAGCCGAGCTGGCCGACGGTCGAGTAGGCGAGCACCCGTTTGAGGTCGTCCTGGGCGAGCGCGCAGAGCGCCGAGCCGATCATCGTCACGGCGGCCATCACCGCGAGCACGACCAGCGCCGCGCCCGAGAGCAGGAAGACCGGCAGCAGCCGGGCGACCAGGTAGATGCCGGCCGCGACCATGGTGGCGGCGTGGATCAGCGCGGAGACCGGCGTCGGGCCCGCCATCGCGTCCGGGAGCCAGGTGTGCAGCGGGAACTGCGCGCTCTTGCCGGCCACACCGGCGAGCAGCAGCAGCGCGATCAGCGTCGGGTGGCCGAGCCGCCCGTCGGTGGCCGCGGTCAGCACGTCGGGGATCCGGAAGCTTCCGGCGTCGGCGCCGAGCAGGAAGATGCCGAACAGGAACGGCACGTCGCCGAGCTTGGTGACCAGGAAGGCCTTCAGCGAGGCCGAACGGGCGTCGGCGGTCTCCCAGTGGTGGCCGATCAGGAAGTACGAGCAGATGCCCATGACCTCCCAGCCGACCAGCAGCACGATCAGGTCGCCCGAGTAGACGACCAGGAACATCGCCGCCGTGAACAGCGAGACCAGCGCCGCGTAGGACGGGTAGCGCGGGTCGTCCTTGAGGTAGGCGGTCGAGTAGACCTGCACACAGGTGGCGACCAGGCCGACCAGGACGGAGATCAGCGAGCTGAAGCCGTCCAGGTGGATGCCGAGCGCGATGTCGGGGCCGCCGGTCGGGGTGAGCCGGGTGGCGGCGTCCAGCGTCTGGCCGGTGCCGAGCTGGAGCGCGACGACCAGGGCCAGCACGGCCGAGACCGCGACCGGCACGATCGCCAGCGGCCGGGCCAGGCCCGGGGCGCGCCGGCCGGTGGCCAGGGTGGCCGCGGCGCCGAGCGCGGGCAGGGCGGGGACGAGGGCGGGCAGGGCGAGGTTCATACGGCGGCCTGGCCCTTCAGCGCCTCGGCGCCGGCGGGCGCCTCCTCGGCGGTGGACTCGGACGGGTCGCCGAGCGCGGTGACCTTGTCGATGTCCGCGGTGCCCCGGGCCCGGAACAGCAGCAGGACGATGGCGAGCCCGAGACCGATCTCGGCGGCGGCGATGGTGATGGTGAACAGGGTGAGCGCCTGGCCGGCGTGGAGTGAGTCGCGCAGCCAGGCGTCGAAGGCGACGAGGTTGAGGTTGACGGCGTTGAGCATCAGCTCGACCGACATCAGCACCAGGACGACGTTGCGCCGGGCGAGCACGCCGTACACGCCGACGCTGAACAGCAGCGCGGCGAGGACGACGGGGTAGGCGAGATGCATCAGCCCTCCTGCGGCGGGGTCGTCGAGGCGGGACCGGCCGGCGCCCCGGGCGTACCGGCGGCCTTCGCCGCGGCGGCGGCGACGGTCACGTTGGACCCCACCGGCCGCCCGGCCCGCAGTCGGCCGGCCCGGGGCGGCGGCACCCGCCGCCCGGCCCCGCGCGACAGCACGATCGCCCCGACCAGCGCCGCCAGCAGCAGCACCGAGAGCGCCTCGAAGGGCAGTACCCAGGTCCGGAACAGGCTCGCGCCCGTCACGGCCGCCGAGCCGCCGCCCGCACCGAGGTCGATCCAGGAGGTCCGGAAGGCGTCCACGACCAGCGTCACCAGGGTGCCGGCCGAAGCCAGCGCCACCACCAGGGCCACCCACCGGTTGCCCGAGTCGGCGTCCGGCGAGCGCCCGATCGGCGCCTTGGTGAGCATCAGCCCGAACAGCACCAGCACGACCACCGAGCCGAGGTAGATCAGCACCTGCACCCAGGCGATGAACTCGGCGGTGAGCAGCAGGAACTCCACCGCCAGCCCGCCGAGCGCGACGACCAGCCAGAGCGCGGCGTGCACCAGCTGCCTGGTGGTGACGGCGACCACGGCCGAGCCGAGCACGGCGATGCCGACCAGCAGGAAGACGATCTCCACCCCGGTCGGGGAGAGGAAGGACCGGGCGGCCGGATCCAGCGGCCCGGTCGCGGCGAGCAGCAGCGGGCTCATTCCGCGGCACCCCCCTCGTCCGAAGCCGCGGCGGCAGCGGCGGCGGCCAGCTTGTCCGCCGCCTTGCGCGCGGTGGCGATCTCCTTGGGCTCCTCGGCCGCCGGGTCCAGCGCCGGTGGCGCCGGGACGGTCCACATCCACTCGCGGAGCCTGTCCCGCTCATGGGTCAGTTCCAGGATGTCGGTCTCCGCGTACTCGAACTCGGGCGACCAGAACAACGCGTCGAACGGGCAGACCTCGATGCAGATCCCGCAGTACATGCAGAGCGAGAAGTCGATGGCGAACCGGTCCAGCACATTGCGGGTGCGGGCGCGGGCGTTCGGATCGGCGGCCGGCAGCGTCTCCTTGTGGGAGTCGATGTAGATGCACCAGTCCGGGCACTCCCGGGCGCAGAGCATGCAGACCGTGCAGTTCTCCTCCAGCAGCGCGATCACGCCGCGCGAGCGCGGCGGCAGCGCGGGCTGCACCTCGGGGTACTGCGCGGTGACGCTCTTCTTCGTCATCGTCCGCAGAGTGACGGCCAGGCCCTTGGCCAGGCCGGCGCCGGGGAAGCTCATGAGATCGCCACCTTGATGATGCCGGTGAGGGCGAGCTGGACGAGGGCGAGCGGGATCAGCACGAGCCACGCGAAGCGCATCAGCTGGTCCTCGCGCAGCCGCGGGAAGGTGACCCGCAGCCAGATCACCACGAAGGCCAGCGCGAAGGTCTTCAGGATCGTCCACAGCCAGCCGAGCTGGTCCGGCAGCGGGCCGTGCCAGCCGCCCAGGAACAGCACCGCGGTCAGCGCGGACACCACCAGGATGCCCACGTACTCGGAGAGCAGGAACAGCGCGAAGCGCAGGCCGGTGTACTCGGTGTACGCGCCGAAGATGATCTCCGAGTCGGCGACCGGCATGTCGAACGGCGGGCGCTGGAGCTCCGCGAGGCCGGCCGTGAAGAACACGAACGCGCCGATGATCTGCCACGGGATCCAGTACCACTGCCAGGCGTCCATGATCCCGGGCAGCGACAGCGTCCCGGCGGCCATCGCGACGGAGGCTGCGGCGAGCACCATCGGCAGCTCGTACGACATCAGCTGCGCGGCCGTGCGCAGGCCGCCGAGCAGGGAGAACTTGTTCGCCGAGGCCCAGCCGGCCATCAGCTTGCCGAGCACGCCGACGCCGAGCACGGCGAGGACGAAGAACAGGCCGGCGTCCACCGCCTGGCCGACGAAGCCGTCCGGGCCCACCGGGATCGCGAGCAGCACGAACAGGTACGGCAGCAGCGAGACGGCGGGCGCCAGCTGGAAGATCCGGCGGTCCGCCCCGGCCGGGACGATGTCCTCCTTCTGCGCGAACTTCACGCCGTCGGCGACGAGCTGCGCCCAGCCGTGGAAGCCGCCGGCGTACATCGGGCCGAGGCGGCCCTGCATGTGCGCCATCACCTTGTGCTCGGTCTGGCCGATGACCAGGGGGAGGGTGAGGAAGACGACGAGCGTGGCGACGCAGCGCAGCAACGTGTCGAGCAGGTTCACGCGCTGTCTCCGTCCTGGTCGGCCGGTGCGGCCGGCTTCTCGCTCCCGGTCCCGGGCTGCTCCGCGCCGTCCGGTTCCGCCGCGCTCCCGGGCTCGTCGTGCGCGGGCACCGGCGAGTGCCAGGGCGCGTCGGCGGACCGGGTACGGGCGGGCGCCGACCGCTCCGGCTTCGGCGCGGCGGGCTCAGCGGGCGCAACGGGCTCAGCGGATGCGGCAGGCCCGGCGGCCTCGGCGCCCTGGCTGACCGACCCCTCGCCGACGGTCCTGGTCCGCCGCGGACGATCCGCCCGCACCGGCGCGGCACCCTCGGCACCGGCCGCACCAGCACCGGCCGCCGCACCGGCCGCGGCCCGCGGCGTACGCGCCGCCCCCGCCGCCCGCGCGCCACGCGCGGGCCGCTCGGCGACCGGCGGCAGGGTGCCCTTGAGCGGCCCCCACTCGTTCGGGTCCGGCACACCGGCCGGCTGCATCTTGCGTCGCGCCGGCCCGTCGCCGTGGTCGGACTCGCCCGGCTCCTTGGCACCCGGCCAGGCCTTGGCGACCCGGGCCGCGAGGACGAACTCCTTGCGCAGCGGGTACCCCTCGAAGCCGTCCGGCAGCAGCAGGGTGGCCAGGTAGGGGTGCCCGGGGAAGTCGATGCCGAACATCTCGTGGGTCTCGCGCTCGTGCCAGGCGGCACCGGCGTACACCGCCACGGCGGTCGGCAGCGCGGCCTTGTCACGCGGTACCCGGGTGCGCAGCACCAGGTGGCGCACGCCGGGGGCTTCCGGGGCGGCCAGGTGCGCGACCACGGAGAAGCCCTCGGCCAGCTCGTCGACGGCGCTCAGCCAGTCGAAGAAGGCCAGGCCCAGCCCGTCCCGGGCGGCGGTCAGCGCCTCGATCCAGTGCTCGGCGGGCACGTCGACGGTGATCAGCCCGTATGCCTCGGCGCCGGTGGCCCACTCGCCGACCGACGCCGCGTACTGCTCGGCGGTGCTCATGAGGCCCCTCCCTCGGGTGCCGGGCCGGCCACCAGCGGACGCCGCAGCGCCGCGGCGGGCGCGGCGTAGCGGGCGGGCAGCGATTCGGCGGCGATCTTCTCCTGGAGCTTGAGGATGCCCTGGAGCAGCGCCTCCGGCCGGGGCGGGCAGCCGGGTACGTAGACGTCGACCGGGATGATCTGGTCCACGCCCTTGGTGACGGAGTAGGAGTCCCAGTACGGGCCGCCGGAGTTGGAGCAGGCGCCGAAGGAGATGACGTACTTCGGCTCGGGCATCTGCTCGTAGAGGCGCTTGACGGCGGGCGCCATCTTGTCCGTCACCGTCCCCGAGACGATCATCAGATCGGCCTGGCGCGGCCCGGGCGCGAACGGAATGACACCCATCCGGATGAAGTCGTGCTTGGCCATGGACGCGGCGATGAACTCGATCGCGCAGCAGGCCAGGCCGAAGTTGAAGCACCAGAGGCTGTAGCGGCGGCCCCAGTTGAGCACGACCTTGACCGGGTCCGGCGCGAGCCTGGCCAGCGGGCCGATACCGTGCGGCTCGACCGCGGCGCCGGGGCGCGACGGGTCCGGGAGGCCCAGCGGGACGGGGCCGCCGGCGGCGCCGTGCCCGTGCGAGTGGTTGTGCGTCACGTCCATTCCAGAACGCCCTTCTTCCAGGCGTAGAGCAGCCCGACCGCGAGGAAGCCGATGAAGACGAACATCTCGATCAGCGTCCCGGCGCCGTACCCGTCGGCGGCGAAGACGGTCGCCCACGGGAACAGGTAGATCGCGTCGACCGCGAAGATCACGTACAGGAAGGCGTAGACGTAGTAGCGGACCTGCGTGTGCGCCCAGTCCTCCCCCACCGGGTCCACGCCGCACTCGTAGGCGAGGAGCTTCTCCGGCGAGTACACCACCGGCCGCAGCAGCCGGTTGGCGGTGAACGCCACGGCGACGAAGAGCACGCCGACGACGGCGAGCAGGCCCATCGCGGCATACGCGTCGAAGTAGCCGCTGCCGACCGCCGGGTCGGCCGCGGCGGCAGCCGCCTGCTGCCCCTCCATGCCTTCGCCTCCACATCGGCCGTGAAAACCGCCCTACAAGGCAGTTCTACGACGTTTCTTTACACGGTCATAACCATCGCCAATGCGTGAGTCTAAGTGCACGGCTCCCCACCCCCGCACCCCGCCCGATCCGCAAGACGGCCGGTGGACAACCCGTGGACACCCCGGCGCCGCACGGCGGTCTCCCCCGAAGGTGGGGTTAACCCCCGCCCGGGGAGACGTATCACCCCCATGGCCACGCCCCGCCCCCTCCGGGGAAGCTTGAACCACCAGCTCGATCAAGAGGGACGGTAGATCCAGATGAAGCCTCTGCACCGCCGCGCCGCGGATGCCATCAGAGAGCAGGACGCGCGCATCGGACGTGCCCCGCTGTACGGCGCGCGGATGTGGAAGCAGGCCGGGCAGCTGATGTTCAACCTGCCGCTCGGCATCATGGGGTTCGTCTTCACCTTCGCGATGCTGAGCATCGGGCTGGCGCTGTCGATCACGGTGGTCGGCCTGCCGCTGCTGGCCGCCGGGCTGGCCGGCTGCCGGGGCCTGGGCGCGTTCGCCCGGCGCCGGGCCCGGTCCGCGTACGACTCCGGCGTGACCGAGCCGGAGCCGGTGCGCCGGACCAGGCCGGGTGCCATGGGCTACGCGGTCGCCCACCTGACCGACGCGCTGAGCTGGCGCTCGGCCCTGTACAACATCCTGCTGCTGCCCTGGGGCGTGCTGAGCTTCACGGTGACACTGATCTGTGTGATCGTCGGCTGGCCGGTCCTGCCGTGGGTGGTCCGCTTCCAGGCCGCGGTGGACCGGATGCTGGTGGAGCTCCTGCTCTACCCCGGCGCGCTGTCCGAGCGGGTGCGCGAGCTGGAGGACGACCGCGGCACGGTGGTCGACACCGCCGCCGCCGACCTGCGCCGGATCGAGCGCGATCTGCACGACGGCGCCCAGGCCCGGCTGGTGGCGCTGGCGATGGATCTGGGCCTGGCGAAGGAGCGGCTGAAGGAGACCGAGACGCCCGACGACGTGGCCGCCGCCGCCAGAATGGTCGACAACGCGCACGGCGAGGTGAAGCTCGCCCTGCAGGAACTGCGCGACCTGGCCCGGGGCATCCACCCGGCGGTGCTCACCGACCGCGGCCTGGACGCGGCGCTCTCCGCGGTGGCCGCCCGCTGCACCGTGCCGGGCGGGGTGCGGGTGCAGGTCGAGCTGAAGGGCGACGACGGCGCCGTGGAGCGCCCGGACTCGGCGGTCGAGGGCATCGCCTACTTCACCGTCAGCGAGCTGCTGACCAATGTCTCCAAGCACTCCGGTGCCCGCACCGCCACGGTCGACGCCTGGCGGGCCGGTGACCAGTTGATGCTGCTGGTCCAGGACGACGGCAAGGGCGGGGCCGCCGCCTACCCGGGCAGCGGCCTGGCCGGTCTGGCCGAGCGGGTCCGCGCGGTCGACGGGGTGTTCCTGGTGGAGAGCCCGGACGGCGGCCCGACCACGGTGACCATCGAGCTCCCCTGGCGGACCCGCACCGCCCGCCGCTGACTCCGGGCGGCGCGAGCCCGCCGGTACGCCGAGAGCCGGGACCTCGTCGAGGCAGTGACGAGGTCCCGGCTCCTTCCGCCCGTACGGCGGCCGGCCCGCGCGGCCCTTGCGCGGCTGCGGGCCGGCCGCCGTACGGGGCCTACGGGGTGGCCAGGGTGCCCAGGGTGACGTCGGCGGTCCTGCTCTGGCCGTCCCGGACGTAGGTGACGGTGACCTTGCTGCCCGGGGTGAGTGAGGCCAGCGCGGTGGTGAGCGAGTTCAGCGAGTCGACCGGGGTGTCGTCGATCTTGGTGATCACATCCCCGACCTGGAGGCCCGCCGCGGCGGCCGGGCCGCCGGAGGTGACCGCCACGATCGCGGCACCCGCCGGGCGGAACTTCTGGTCGAAGAAGGTCCGCGCGGTGATGCCCAGCGCGGCCCGGCCGGAGTTGGTGACCTTGCCGTCCTTGATCAGCTGGTCCGCGATGCTGGTGATGGTGGACGCCGGGATGGCGAAGCCGA
Organism: Kitasatospora sp. NPDC088548; assembly: GCF_044753005.1. Taxonomy (NCBI): domain Bacteria; kingdom Bacillati; phylum Actinomycetota; class Actinomycetes; order Kitasatosporales; family Streptomycetaceae; genus Kitasatospora; species Kitasatospora sp. NPDC088548. The sequence goes on along the minus strand of NZ_JBIVMI010000013.1, from coordinate 110,636 downwards.
TACCGGGCGCGGCGGCGCCGTTGGCCTCGGGCTCGGTGGCGGCGAGCGTGTTGATGCCGATCACCTGGCTGTCCAGGTTGACCAGCGCACCGCCGCTGTTGCCCGGGTTGATCGCGGCCGAGGTCTGCACCATGTTGCCGATGGTGGCGCCCGGAGAGGCCCCCTCGTTGGGCTCGGAGACGGTCCGGCCGGTGGCCGAGACGATGCCCTGGGTGACGCTGCTGGAGAGCCCGAGCGGGCTGCCCATGGCGAGGGTGATCTGGCCCAGCTCGACCTTGGTGGAGTCCCCGAAGGTGGCCGGTTTGAGATCCTTCGGCGGGCTGGACAGCTTGATCACCGCGAGGTCGGAGTCGGGGTAGCTGGCGACCAGGCTGGCGTCGAGGGCCTTGGTGCTGTTGGCCAGGGTGACGGCGAAGGTGCCGGCGGTGCCGACCACATGGGCGTTGGTGACGATGTCGCCCTTGTCGTCGTAGACGATGCCGGAGCCGAGGCCGTTGGCGGTGGTGATCTGCACCACCGAGGGCAGGACGTCGGCGATCACCTTCTGGTACGCGTTCTGGAGCTGGTTGCCGTTCGCCACGGACGACGCCGAGGCGGACGCCGGGGCCGAACCGGTCGCCGGGGCGGCCGACGAGGAGGAGGACGAGCCGCTGCTGCATCCGGCCACCACCAGTGCCGCCAGCGCGGCGGCCACCCCGGGGACGACCAGGCGGGCGGTGAGCGGCACGCGCCCGGCCGGGCGCGGCCGGACCGGGAACGGGCGGGTGGCTTCCTTCTTGCGGTTCACCTTGGCTGCCTCCGATTCCATCGCCACACGGGGGTCACCCGGATCGCAGGTTTCCCACTACAGAGATCTTTGTCAGCATTTCACCGATATGCCCGAATCTGAGGCCCGACTCGCCCGGCACCCGGGCGCCTTAGGATCGGGGCCATGACTTGGTTGATCACCGGTGGCGCCGGATACATCGGCAGGCACGTGGTGCACCAGCTCGTGGCGGCCGGCGAGCGGGTGGCCGTGCTGGACGACCTCAGTACCGGTGACCCCACCCGGCTGCCGCCGGGCGTCGCCCTGGTCGAGGGCTCCACACTGGACCGGGCCGCCCTGGACGCGGCGATCCGCGCGCACGACGTGCGGGGCGTCCTGCACTTCGCCGCGAAGAAGAGGGTCGGCGAGTCGGTCGAGCGGCCGTTCTTCTACTACCGGGAGAACCTGACCGGCCTGCAGAACCTGCTGGAGGCGGTCGCCGAGGCGGGCGTACGGCGCTTCCTCTTCTCCTCCTCCGCCGCCGTCTACGGCATGCCGGACACCGAGCTGGTCACCGAGTCCGCGCCCTGCGCGCCGATGAACCCGTACGGCGAGACCAAGCTGGCCGGCGAGTGGCTGGCCGCGGCCGCCGGCCGGGCCCACGGCATCTCCACCGCCTCCCTGCGCTACTTCAACGTGGCGGGCGCGGCCTCGCCCGAGCTGTCCGACGAGGGCGTGTTCAACCTGATCCCGATGGTCTTCGAACGGCTCACGGCCGGCCGGGCCCCGCAGATCTTCGGTGCCGACTACCCGACCCCCGACGGCACCTGCGTACGGGACTTCATCCACGTCTCCGACATCGCCTCGGCCCATGTGGCGGCCGCCCGGCGGCTCGCCGCCGACCCGCCCGGCGAGACCTCGCTGGTCCTCAACATCGGCCGCGGCGAGGGCGTCAGCGTCAAGGAGATGCTGGACGTGATCGGCCGGGTCACCGGCTACGACACCACCGGCGAGATCGCCCCGCGCCGGCCGGGCGACCCGGCCCGGGTGGTGGCCTCCGCCGAGCTGATCCGCCGCGAGCTGGGCTGGAGCGCCAGGTACGGCGTCGAGGAGATGGTCGCCTCGGCCTGGGAGGGCTGGTGCGCCCGCCACCCGCGGGCCCGCCGGCGGTAGCCCCGCCCGCAGGCCCGCCCGCCCGTCAGTGCGGTGGCACCGCCGTGCCGTAGAAGGCGTCCAGCGCGTAGACGCAGCGGTCCTTGCTGCCGACGAACACCCGCCCGCCGACCGCCACCGGTGAGCCGGTCAGCTCGCCCTTGGTCCCCAGCTCCCAGCGCAGCTGACCGCTCGCCAGGTCCAGGGTGTGCAGCGAGTGGTCCCGGCTGCCGAGGTGGACCAGGCCGTCGGCGACCGCCGGGGAACCGACGATCTCGCCCCGCGCGGTGTAGCGCCAGCGCTCCCGGCCGGTGGCCGCCTCGAAGGCGTACAGCACCTCGCCGCTGGCCAGCAGTGCCAGGCCGTCGCCGACCACCACCGGCTCGGCGCCCTGCCGGTTGCCGGTGACCCCGCGCCAGCGGTCCCGGCCGGTGGCCGCGTCCAGCGCGTACACCGTGCCGAGGTAGTCGGCGACGTACACCGCGTCCGCGTCCAGCGCCGGCGGGGTGAACAGCACCACCGGGGCCTCGAAGCGCCAGCGCTCGGCGCCGGTCGCCGCGTCCAGCGCGTACACCCGGGTACCGGCCGTCACGTACAGCACCCCGGCCCGCTCGGCCGGGCGGGAGGGCACGTCCTCGCCGACCGGGAAGGACCAGCGCAGGCCCGCGCCGCGCGGGTCCACGCAGCGCAGCCGCCCGCCGCCGTAGTAGTACGCGGCACCCGCCACCAGGGCCGGCCCCGACTGCGGGTTCTCGTAGTTCTGCTGGGCGTCGTCGGCACGCCACAGCTCGGCGCCGCCGGCCGCCGAGCGCAGCCGCACCCCGCCGCCCCGGATGCCGCAGCAGAGCACGCCGTCGGCGGCGTCCAGCGAGTACACCCAGCCGTCCAGCGAGCTGCGCCAGCGCTCGGTGCCGTCCGCCACGTCCACCGTGTACAGGTGCGGGCCGTCGGCCGCGTGCACCCGGCCGGCGTCCACCGCGAGCGCCCAGGCCACGTCCAGGGTCTTGTAGCGGCGCTGACCGGACGCGATGTCGAGGGCGTGCACCTCGAGGCTGGAGACGAAGAGGGTGCCGCCGGCGACCACCGGGGTGCCCCAGACGTCGCTGGACATCCGGAACCGCCAGGGCCGCCAGCGGGCGGCCGGCACCGGCGGCGGGGTGATCCGGCGGACCCAGTCGGTCTCGGCGGGCGCGTCGCCCGGCCCGGCCTGCTCGGCGCGCGGCCCCGGGCCTATCCGTACCGAGGCGCCGGACAGCCGCACCTCGGCGACGTCCTCCGCGGCACCGGGGGCGCGGTGGCGGCGGCGGGCGGAGATCTTCTCGGTGGCGGCCTCGGCGTCCGCCCCCCGGTGGACCGGCGCGGCGTGCACCGGCCCGGCCGCGAGCGGGGCGTGCGGCCCGCCGGGGTGCCGGGTGCCCGGGCCGTCCTGGCCGGGGCGCTCCAGCGACACCGGCCGCTGCGGCGGGTACCCGTACGTCGGGACGGCCTGCGGCGGCTCGGCCGGGCGCAGCGGCGCGGTGCCCGGCGGTACGGCGCCCTGCGGTACGGCGCCCTGCGGCGGGACACCCTGCGGCGGGACGGCCGGCGCGGAAGCGGACGCCGACGGCACCTGACGGCGGCTGCGCTTGCGCTCGATCAGCTCCAGCGCGTTGGGAGGCAGCCAGTCGCCCGCCTCGCCGGAGGCGTCGTCCCGGGAGAACAGGTGCGGGGCCAGTTCGGCCTGGATCTGCGCCGGGGTCGGCCGGTGCTCGGGCGACGGCCGCATGCAGGCGCGCACCAGGTCCACCAGCTCGGCCGGCAGGCCGGAGAGGTCGGGCTGGTCGCGCAGCAGCTGGAAGACCGTCTCGACCGGGTTGCCGCCCCGGTAGGGCGGGTGTCCGGTGGCGCAGAACACCAGCAGCGAACCGAGCGAGAAGACGTCGCTGGCACCCCTGACGCTGCGGCTGTCGCGGGCCTGCTCGGGCGACATGTACGCCGGGGTGCCGACGGCGACGTTGGTCATGGTGAGCCGGGTGTGCGAGACACCGGCGGCGATGCCGAAGTCGATCACCCGCGGACCGTCCTCGACCACCAGTACGTTGGAGGGCTTGAGGTCGCGGTGGATCAGCCCGACGGCGTGGATGGACTGCAGTGCCTCGGCGATGCCCGCGATCAGCCAGCGCACCGCGCCCACCGGCAGCGGCCCGCACTCGCCGACCAGGTCCTCCAGGGACGGCGCCGGGACGTACGCGGTGGCCAGCCAGGGCACCCGGGCGTCGGCGTCGGCGTCCACCACGGCCGCGGTGTAGAAGCCGCCGACGGTCTTGGCGGCCGCGATCTCCCGGGCGAAGCGGACCCGGAACAGCTCGTCCTCGGCCAGCTCGCCCCGGACGGTCTTGATGGCCACCCGCCGGCCGGACGCGGAGCGCGCCAGGTAGACCAGCCCCATCCCGCCCGCGCCGAGCCGCCCCAGCACCTCGAAGGGCCCGATCCGCCTCGGATCGTGCGCCGTCAGCTGGTCCACTCGCTGCCACCTCCCCGTCTTCCGCACCCGCCGCGGGGTGCCGGACCCGATTCTCCAATGCCGCCCGGGTCATCTCCAACCTCCCCCGCTCTGATCCGGCCCGGGAGCGGCCGTCGGCCGGCGGCCGCTCACCGTCCGGTCAGCGCCTCCGGAACGGCCGGATTCTGACGCCCGCTCCGGCTGCGGCTTGCGCGCGACACGCCCGGAACTTTTTCGCGGGCCACGTCACACCCGGCCCGCGATCGTCACGCTCTGTCACTCGATCACCCCTCAGCGGACTCGCCGTCACGCTGTGGGGTCATAAGCACACGGGGGGGCTTCAACAGGGCCTCCGGGGGGTGATGAATATCCGTCCAAAGCGCTTCACGCCCCCTATACCAACCCCCGGGCGGAGTAATAGTCGCATCACCGAATCGCGCCAAGATCGTGCCACGGTAAGCTGACGGCATGACAGGACAAGTTCGCACCGTCGACGGTCGCGTCGCCGGGCGACGCGGACAGGAGACGCGGCAGAAGCTGCTCGACTGCCTCCGCGAGATGCTCAGCACGTCGCCCTATCGGGACGTCAAGGTCATCGACGTCGCCCGTATGGCGGGTACCTCCCCCGCGACCTTCTACCAGTACTTCCCGGATGTCGAGGGCGCTGTCCTCGAAATCGCCGAGGAAATGGCCAAGGACGCCGACACCCTCAAAGAGCTGGTGGCCGGAAAGTCCTGGGCAGGGAAGTCCGGCTCGGCCACTTCGGAAGAACTGGTCGACGGATTCCTCGCCTTCTGGCGCAAGAACGACGCCATTCTCCGAGTGGTCACGCTCGGTGCCGCCGAAGGGGACAAGCGGTTCTTCAAGATCCGCATGACGGTCCTCAACGCGGTCGCCAAGCCGCTCACGGAGGCCATCAAGGAACTCCAGGCGAAGAACCAGGCGGACAAGTCGCTCGACGCGGCCGCCGTCGCCGGATCCCTGGTCTCGCTGCTCGCCTCGGCGGCCGAGCACCAGAAGGCCTTCACCTCCTGGGGCGTCAAGGTCAAGGACCTCAAGCCCAGCCTCGCTCCCCTGGTGTACCTGGGTGTCACCGGCAAGAAGCCGCCCAAGTAGACCGATCCGCCTACCCACCCATCCGCTCCGCGCGCAGCCCCGGCCTCCTGTCCGGGGAACGGCGGACGGCGGCCGTGTCCTCGGGGGAGGTCCGCCGACGTACCGCAGCGCGCCAGACATGCCGGTGGGCGGGCGCCCCTCACAAGGGGTGCCCGCCCACCGGCATGTGTGCGTCCGTGGCCGTAGAGGGCCCTCCAGGGCCCTCTAGGGGCAGCGCACGACCTGCCCGGCGTACGCCAGGCCGCCGCCGAAGCCGAAGAGCAGCACCGGGTCGCCGGGCGACAGCTCGCCGCGCTCGACCAGCTTGGAGAAGGCCAGCGGGATGGACGCGGCCGAGGTGTTGCCGGACTCCACCACGTCCCGGGCGACCACCGCGTCGGGGGCGCCGAGCTTGGCGGCGATCGCGTCGATGATCCGGAGATTGGCCTGGTGCGGCACGAAGCCCTTGAGCTCGGACGGGTCGATACCGGCCTGCTCGCAGGTGCGGCGGGCCAGCGGGGCGATCTGGGTGGTGGCCCAGCGGAACACCGACTGGCCCTGCTGGCTGATCACCGGGTCCCAGCCGGTGATCACCACGGCATCGCTCTTCTCCGGCTCCGAACCCCACACCACCGGGCCGATACCGGGCTCGGCGCCCTCCTCCTGGGCCTCCACGACCGCGGCGCCGGCGCCGTCACCGAAGATCACACAGGTGGTCCGGTCGGTCCAGTCGATGGTGTCCGACATCCGCTCGGCACCGATCACCAGCGCGAGCCGCGCCGCGCCGGCCCGGATCGCGTGGTCGGCGGTGGCCAGCGCGTACGAGAAGCCCGAGCAGACCGTGTTGATGTCGTAGGCGGCCGGGGCGCGCACACCGAGGCGGGCGGCGACGGCGGCAGCGGTGTTGGGGCTGCGCTCGACCGCGGTACAGGTGGCGACCACGATCAGGTCGACGTCGGAGGCCGACCGGCCGCTCTTGGCCAGCGCCTTCTGGGCCGCCTCGGTGGCGAGGTCGACCAGGGTCTCGCCCTCGGCGATGTGCCGGGTCCGGATCCCCACCCGGCTGCGGATCCACTCGTCATCGGTGTCGACCAGCACCGCCAGGTCGTCGTTGCTGAGGACCTTCGGGGGCTGGTAGTGGCCGAGTGCCACAATGCGCGAACCGCTCATGCTGCCACTCAACCGGGTTACCCGCTGGTCCGCGGGGCGCGACCGGCTACAGGATCCGCCCCCGGAACCTGTAGGAGGCCAACAAGGACCGTTGGGGGGACTGGGGCCACGTCCCCCGGCCGGGAGCGGGTCAGACGGCCAGCGAGGCCGCGTCACCCATCACGATCACCGGATGGGCCGCCGGATCGAGGGTGCGCAGCAGCTCGGCCATCTTGTCCTCGGGGACGGAGACGCAGCCGTGGGTGGGGCCGCCGTGGTCGACGTGGATCCAGATCCCGCCGCCCTTGGTGGAGCCGCTGGGACGGCGCGGGTCGAGCGGCGAGTTGCCGGGCACCCGGTTGTAGTTGATCGCGACGACGTAGTCGAAGGAGCCGGCCAGCGGCTCGCCGGCGAAGCCCCGCCCGGAGACCACGAAGTTGGGGTCCTTGTCGTACGGGAGCCTGCTGCCCGGGTCGGCGTTGCGACCGCCCGCGTCGGTGAGCGAGAAGACGCCGATCGGGCTGCGCAGGTCGCCCTCGTTGTGGTCGGTGGTCCAGCCCTTGTTGGCGTTGTGGCCCTGCCAGCTCTCGCCGGCCAGCCAGCGGCCCTCGGGGGTGCGGGTCCAGAGCGTCACGGTGGTCTTGTTGGCGTCCCGGCCCTGGCCGGAGGCGAGCACGACCTGGGTGGTCTCGGCGGGTATCCGGGCCGTGAAGGTGGCACCGACGCCGGGTATCGCGGCGACCGAGCCGTCCGCCCGGGCCTCGCTGCGGGTGACGGCCGGTGCCCCGGTGTGCCGGTCGGCGGCGGGCTGGGCGCCGGGGACGGCGGCCGGGGAGGGCTGGTCGGGGGCGGCGACGCCGTCGGGGCCGGGGCCGTCGGCGCTGGTCACGCCGGGCTGGGCGGAGTCCTGGCCGACGGTGTACCAGCCGGCGGCGGCCGCGAGCAGCAGCGCGGTACCGGCGGTCACGGCCCGGCCGTGGCGCTTCTTCTTGGGCTTGCGCCGGTGGCCGCGGGCCGCCCTGGGCTCCACCGGCACGGCGGCGGGCGCGGTGTCCGCGACCGGTCCGGCCTGTCCGGGTACCGTGCCGGCCTCGGTGTGGACGGGCTCGGTGTGGACGGGCTCGAACGGCTGGTCGTACGCCTCGTAGTCCTCGTGGGCCGGGTACGCGTCGTAGGCCCCGGCCGTGTGGACACCGTACTCACCGGCCGGCCGGGGCGTGCCGTGGTCCGGATGGACCGGCTGCCGGTACACCCCGGAGAACTGCTGCGGCGCCCCGTACGCCGGCTCGGGCATCGGCTCGTACGGGGGGTACGCGGTGGCGCGATGAGAACCGGACATGCGGCCGATCCTGCCAAACGAGGGGGCCGATAGGAAACCCGGGGCGCTGTACGAGCCCGGTGAAGAAAACGCCTCCCGAGCCCGGTGCGGGGCTCGGGAGGCGGAGAACCGCTGGTCAGAGGCGGATCGTCAGAGGCGCATCGCCTGCGGGGTCTCGCGACGCGTCAGGTCGGGGCCGTCGTACTCGCGGATGATCTCGTAGCGGGTGTTGCGCTCCACCGGGCGGAAGCCGGCGTCCCGGATCAGGTCGAGCAGGTCGTCGCGGCCGAGCTTGTTCGGGGTGCCGAAGTTGTCCGCGTCGTGGGTGATCTTGTACTCGACCACCGAGCCGTCCATGTCGTCCGCGCCGTGGCTGAGCGCCAGCTGGGCGGTGGTGACGCCGTGCATCACCCAGAAGACCTTGACGTGCGGGACGTTGTCGAAGAGCAGCCGGGAGACCGCGAAGGTCTTGAGCGCCTCGGCGCCGGTCGCCATCTCGGTCCGGGCCATCAGCTTGTTGCGCACGACGCCGTCCTTGGAGTCGTGGAAGTCGTGCTGGTAGCGGAGCGGGATGAAGACCTGGAAGCCGCCGGTCTCGTCCTGGAGCTCGCGCAGCCGCAGCACGTGGTCCACCCGGTGGCGGGGCTCCTCGATGTGCCCGTACAGCATGGTGGCGGGCGTCTTGAGGCCCTTGCTGTGGGCGAGGCGGTGGATCCGCGACCAGTCCTCCCAGTGGGTGTCGTGGTCGACGATGTGCTGGCGGACCTCCCAGTCGAAGATCTCCGCGCCGCCGCCGGTCAGCGACTCCAGACCGGCGTCGATCAGCTCGTCCATGATCTCGTCGGCGGGCAGGCCGCTGATCTTCTCGAACCAGTGGATCTCGGTGGCGGTGAAGGCCTTCAGCGAGACGTTCGGCAGGGCCGCCTTCAGCTCCCGCAGCGAGCGCGGGTAGTAGCGCCACGGCAGGGTCGGGTGCAGGCCGTTCACGATGTGCAGCTCGGTGAGGGAGTCGACCTCCATCGCCTTGGCCAGCCGGACGGCCTCCTCGATGCGCATCGTGTACGCGTCCTTCTCGCCCGGCTTGCGCTGGAACGAGCAGTACGCGCAGGACGCGTTGCACACGTTGGTCATGTTGAGGTGGCGGTTGACGTTGAAGTGGACGACGTCGCCGTTCTTCCGCGTCCGCACGTGGTGGGCCAGCCCGCCCAGCCAGGCCAGGTCGTCGCTCTCGTAGAGCGCGATCCCGTCCTCGCGGGTCAGCCGCTCACCCGCGTAGACCTTCGCCTCCAGCTCGCGCTTGAGCCCTGCGTCCATGCGGTGCCCCGCCTCCTCCGACTTCGATTCCTTGCCGGAACGAGCGTACGCCTATGCCGACAGCAGCTCGGCGAGCAGTACCGGTTCGATGTTGCCACCGCTGACCACGGCCGCCACCATTCGTCCGCCGACGGCGTCGGCGCGGTGGAAGTACGCGGCCGGGGCGACGGCACCGGACGGCTCGGCGACCAGCCGGCCGCGCCGGGCCAGCAGGGCGACGGTGGCGCGGATCTCGTCCTCGGTGACGGTGACGATGTCGTCCACGTACGCGGTGAGGTGTTCGAACGGCAGCTCCCCGACCGAGGGGGTGCGCAGGCCGTCCGCGATGGTCCGGTAGGTGTCGGCGACCGGCCAGCTGAGCCGCCGGCCGGCCCGGAAGCTGGCCTGGGCGTCGGCGGCCAGCTCCGGCTCGACCCCGACGATCCGGACGCCCGGGCGGGTGAGCTTGAGCGCGGCCGCCGTCCCGGAGATCAGGCCGCCGCCGCTGACCGGCACCAGCACGGTGTCCAGCTCGGCCGGGGCGTCCTCGGCGATCTCCAGGCCGACCGTGCCCTGGCCCGCGATGATGAACGGGTCGTCGTACGGCGGCACCCAGACGTAGCCGTGCCGCTCGGCCAGTTCGGCGGGCACCGTGTCGCGCTCCTCGGGCGACACCAGGACCGCCTCGGCGCCGAACGAGCGGGTGCCGTCGACCTTGACGGCGGGCGAGGTGTCCGGCATGACGATCACGGCCTTGATCCCGAGCAGCCCCGCCGCGTACGCCACCGCCTGCGCGTGGTTGCCGCTGGACTGGGCGACCACGCCGCGGGCCCGTTCGTCCCCGGTGAGCGCGGCGAGGCGGTTGTAGGCGCCCCGGGCCTTGAAGGCGCCGGTCGGCTGGAGGTTCTCCGGCTTGAGCCAGAGCCGGCGCTCGCCGTCGCCCGCCCAGGGGGCGGGGACCAGCGGGGTGCGCACCGCCACCCCCGCGATCCGCCGCTGGGCCGCGCGCAGCTCCTCCAGGCCGACCAGTGCCATCGTCGTTACTCTCCTTCGACCAGGGGGAGTTCGCTCACCCGGTTCTCCCACTTGGTGGAGAGTACGACGGTGGTGCGGGTACGGGCCACGCCCTTCGTCCCGGAGATCCGCTTCACCACCGACTCCAGGCCCTCCACGTCGGGGACCCGGACCTTGAGCATGTACGAGTCGTCCCCGGCGATGAACCAGCAGTCCTCGACCTCGCCGAGGTCCTTCAGCCGGTGCGCGACGTCCTCGTGGTCGGCCGCGTCGGTGAGTTGAAGGCCGATCAGGGCCGTGACGCCGAAACCGAGCGAGGCCGGGTTGACCGTCGCGCGGTAGCCGGTGATGACACCGGCCTGTTCCAGCCGGTTGATCCGGTCCGTCACGCTCGGGCCGGAGAGGCCCACCAGTCGGCCCAGCTCGGCGTAGGACGCACGGCCGTTCTCCCGGAGCGCCTGAATGAGCTGTCTGTCCACCGTGTCCATATACCGTCCGCGTCCTTCCGAACCTCGCCAGACCCACAGATCATTATCCGGATTCCAAGGCGCTATGCGCGGACCAACCCGGATATCGCAGAGAACATACTCTCCCGTCACCGGGCTCCCCACTCCCCCTCACGCGTCGCGGCCGTCCCGGCGGGCCGCCGCGCCCAACTCGCCCTCCCAGCGGAGGTACAGCGAGTGCGGCACGCCGACGGCGTCCAGCACCCGGCCGGCGACGAAGTCGACCAGCTCACGGACGGTGGAGCCGCCGGCGTAGAAGCCCGGCGAGGCGGGGAGCACGACGGCGCCCTGCGCGTCCAGTTCCACCAGATGCTTCAGCGTCACCCCGTTGAGCGGCGCCTCCCGGACGCACACCACCAGCGGACGGCGCTCCTTCAGGGTGACACTGGCGACCCGCTGCAGCAGGTCCTTGCTCAGCCCGAGCGCGATCCCGGCCACCGCCCCGGTGGTCGCGGGGACGACCAGCATGCCCTTGGCCGGGTACGAGCCGCTGGACGGGCCGGCCGCGAAGTCCCCGGCCGGCCAGTAGCGGACGTCGTCGAGGTCGTCCGTGCCCAGCCACCGCGCGAGGTCCTCGCGCCAGTGCGCGTCGCGGAAGGAGATGCCGGTCTCGTCCAGGATGGTGAGCCGGGCCGCGCGGCTGACCACCAGGTCCACCGCCTCCCCGGCGGCGAGCAGCGCCCGGATCACGGAGGCGGCGTACGGCGTCCCGGACGCGCCCGAGACCCCGACCACCCATGGCTGACGTACCGGCTGTTTCGCTGTTCCCATGGCCCATTTCTATACGGCCCCACCCGGAGCGGCTCCATCCGGACACGGCCCTGCGAGGATGGGCGCCATGGCAGCGACCCTCGTCGACCTCACCCATCAGGTGACCACCGCGATGCCGGTCTACCCCGGCGATCCGGCGGTCGCCCTGGAGCCCGCCCTCACCACCGCCACCGCCGGGGTGAACGTGCTGGCCCTGCACCTCGGCTCGCAGTCCGGTACCCATGTGGACGCGCCGTACCACGTGGACGTCACCTGGCCCACCCTGGACGGCCTGCCGCTGGAGCTGTTCACCGGCCCGGCGGTGGTCGCCGACCTGCGCGGCCTGCCGCCCCGGACACCGGTGACGCCCGAGCTGCTCGGCCCCGCGCTGGAGCGGGCCGCGTCCGCCGGGGAGGGTGTCGTGCTGCTGCTGGCCACCGGCTGGGCCCGGCACTGGGGCACCGACGCCTACCTCGCCCATCCGCACCTGACCGCGGCGGCCGCCGAGGCGATCGTCGCCGCCGGGGTGCGGACGGTCGGCCTGGACGCGCTCAGCGTGGACCCCACCCCCGATCCGGGCCCGGGCGACCCGGCGGTGGCCGCCCTGCTCGCCGACCTCACCGACGAGCACGACCGGACGGCGGGCGCCGAGGAGCCGACCCTGGCCGCCCACCGGGTACTGCTCGGGGCACCCGGCGGCGGTGTGATCGCCGAGAACCTGACCGATCTGCGGGCGCTGCTGGACGCCCAGGAGGCCGGCCGGCCGGTGGAGATCTCGCTGTTCCCGCTCCGGCTGGTGGCCGCCGACGGCGCGCCGGTGCGGGCGGTGGCCCGGCTCGGGTGAGCGGGCGCGGCCGGAACGGGCACCTTGGTCTAGACCATCCCCGTCGGGCGCCGCTACGCTTTCCGGCCATGGCAGAGATCATCGGAGTGATCGAGCGGCTCTGGCGCTACCCCGTGAAGTCCACCGGCGGCGAGCGGCTCGACTCCGTCGAGGTGGACGAGCGCGGCCTGGCCGGCGACCGTCTCTACGCCGTGCGCGACAGCGCCGGCAAACTCGGCTCCGGCAAGAACACCCGGCGCTTCCGCCGGATGGACGGCCTGCTCCGCCTCTCCTCCCGGCTCGGGCACCGGCTCGACGGCCCCGAGCTGTTCGACCCGCTCGGCCGGCCGGTCGCCGACACCACCGCCTTCCTCCGCGCCTACCTGCAACGCCCGGACGTCGAGCTCGCCCGCGAGGACGCCGTCTCCCACTTCGACCAGCTCCCGGTCAGCGTGCTCACCACCGCCACCCTGGACTGGGTGCGGGAGGCCGTCCCGTACGCCGTGGTCGACGAACGGCGCTTCCGCCCCAACATCCTGCTGCGCACCCCGCCCGGCACCCCGCCGTTCGTCGAGGACGCCTGGTTCGGCCGCGAGGGCCGCGGCGGCTCGGGCGTCCGGCTCGGCTTCGTCCGCAGCAGCGAGCGCTGCGTCATGACCACCGCCGCCCAGCCCGGCCTCCCGCACGCCCCGGAGATCCTCAAGGCCATCGCCCAGGCCCACGACAACCGCCTCGACGCCCTCGCCGAGGTCGCCTCCCCCGGCCGCCTCAGCGTGGGCGACGCCCTGTCACTCGACTGACGGCGGCCGGCCGCAGGACGGTGGGGTCGTCGCCCCGCAGCGCGCTGCCGATCCGGTCGGCCCGCCAGTCGGCGGCCACCTCGGATCCGTCCATTCGCGCGTTCCCCCCACTCCGGGATCGCCCTGTGACCTGAATCACCCTCACCGGACCGATGAGTTCCCGCCCGGCCGCCGGTCCAACTGACAACAGCCGTACGAACCGATGGGACACCGATCGACATGACCGAAGCCGTGAAGGGCCCCGCCAGCTACTTCCCCTCGATCGAGAAGAAGTACGGCCGTCCGATCGCGGAGTGGAAGGACCTGATCCACTCCTCGCCCCTGACCAGGCACATGGAGCTGGTCTCCTGGCTCAAGGCCGTGCACGGCCTGGGCCACGGCCATGCCAACGCCCTGGTCGCGCACACCCTCGCCGAGGGGAGCGGCGGCCAGGGCGTGGTCACCCGCCCAGGCCGCGGATGACCAGGTCCACCAGGGCGAAGAAGAACAGCGAGATGCCGACGAAGCCGTTCGTCTGGAAGAACGCCCGGTTCAGCCGCGACAGGTCGTTCGGCTTCACGATGGTGTGCTCGTAGACGAACGCTCCCGCGACGACCACCAGGCCGAGCCAGAACGCCGGGCCCGCGTGGGTCAGCACCGCGAACCAGACGAGCAGCGCCGTCGTGATCACGTGGCAGACCCGCGCGCCGCGGATCGCCGCCGGGACGCCGAAGCGGGCCGGGACGGAACGGACGTTGCCGGCCCGGTCGGAGGCGACGTCCTGGCAGGCGTAGATCAGGTCGAAGCCGCCGATCCAGATGCCGACGGCGAGGCCGAGCACCACCGCGTCCCAGGACCAGCTGCCGGTCACCGCGAGCCAGGCGCCGACCGGCCCCATCGCCTGGGCGAGGCCGAGGATGGCCTGCGGGAAGTCGGTGAACCGCTTGCCGTAGGGGTAGACGACCATCGGGACGACCGCGACCGGGGCGAGCGCCAGGCAGAGCGGGTTGAGCAGGGCGGCCGCGCCGAGGAAGACGACCAGCGCGACCGCCGAGCCGACGTACGCGGTCTTCAGCGACACCGCGCCGGTGACCAGTTCGCGGCCGGCCGTGCGCGGGTTCCGGGCGTCTATCTCGCGGTCGATGATCCGGTTGGCGGCCATCGCGAAGGTCCGCAGGCCGACCATGCAGACGGTGACGACGAACAGCTCGCCCCAGTGCACCCGCCGGTCGGCGAGGAACATCGCGGTCAGCGCGGCGATGTAGGCGAAGGGCAGCGCGAAGACCGAGTGCTCGATCATCACCAGGCGCAGGAACGCCTTGACCTTGCCCGGCGGGACCTCGGGGAGGGCGGCAGCCGTGCTCACAGCCCGTACTCCTTCCAGCGGCGGTCGACCAGGGCGGCGGTGGCCGGGTCGGAGCTGACCATCTCCGGCCAGCCGCCGTCCCGGGTGTAGCCCTCCTCCGGCAGCTTGCGGGTCGCGTCGATGCCCGCCTTGCCGCCCCAGAACTGCTGGTAGGAGGCGTGGTCGAGGTGGTCGACCGGGCCTTCGACCACGGTGAGGTCCCGGCTGTAGTCGACGTTGCCGAAGGCCCGCCAGGCCACTTCCTGGTAGTCGTGCACATCACAGTCGGAGTCCACCACGATGATCAGCTTGGTCAGCGACATCATGTGGGCGCCCCAGATCGCGTGCATCGTCTTCTGGGCGTGCTTGGGGTACTTCTTGTCGATCGAGACGATCACGCAGTTGTGGAAGCCGCCTGCCTCGGGCAGGTCGTAGTCGACGATGTCCGGGATGATGATCTTCAGCAGCGGCAGGAAGAAGCGCTCGGTGAACTTGCCCAGCGGCCCGTCCTCGGTCGGCGGGCGGCCGACCACGATGGACTGCAGGATCGGCCGGCGGCGCATCGTCACACAGTCGATCGTCAGGGCCGGGAACGGCTCCTGCGGGGTGTAGAAGCCGGTGTGGTCGCCGAACGGGCCCTCGGGCAGCATCTCGCCGGGCTCCAGCCAGCCCTCCAGCACCACCTCGGCGTCGGCCGGGACCTGCAGCGGAACGGTCTTGCAGTCGACCATCTTCACCCGCTCGCCCGCGACGAAGCCCGCGAACAGGTACTCGTCGATGTCGCCCGGCAGCGGCGCGGTGGCCGCGTAGGTGACGGCCGGCGGGCAGCCGAAGGCGATCGCGACCGGCAGCCGCTCACCGCGCCTGGCGGCCACCGCGTAGTGGTTGCGGCTGTCCTTGTGGATCTGCCAGTGCATGCCGATGGTGCGCCGGTCGTGCCGCTGGAGCCGGTAGAGGCCGAGGTTGCGGATGCCGGTGTCCGGGTCCTTGGTGTGGGTCAGGCCCAGGTTGAAGAAGGAGCCGCCGTCCAGCGGCCAGGTGAACAGCGCGGGCAGCTCGTCCAGGTTGACGTCGTCGCCGGTGAGCACGACCTCCTGGACCGCGGCCTCGCCCGGCTTGACCTTCCGCGGCGGCACATGGGCCATCGAGGCGAGCTTGCCGAAGGCGTCCCGGAACCCGGTGAAGCCGTGCGGCAGCTCGGGCTTCAGCAGACCGGCGATCTTCTCGGAGATGTCCTCCGGGCCCTTGAGGCCGAGCGCCTTGGCGAGCCGGCGCTCGGTGCCGAAGACGTTCATCGCCAGCGGCATCGAGGAGCCCTTGACGTTTTCGAACAGCAGCGCGGGGCCCTTGGCCTTCTGCACCCGGTCGACGATCTCGCCGATCTCCAGGTGGGGGTCCACCTCGGCCTTGATGCGCTTGAGGTCGCCTTCGCGGTCGAGGGCCCGCAGAAACGAGCGGAGATCGTCGTATGCCATGCCAGCCAGTATCCGCCACCCGATAGCCTGGCCCGGTCAAGGGCCCCTGAGAAGTCCCGCCCAACCGCCGTCGCCGGGGGAGATCGCCGCCGTGCTGAGGATTCTGACCTTCGTGCTCCCGCTCGCCCTCTGGGTGTGGGCCTTCATCGACTGCCTGACCACCCCCGAGGACGAGGTGAAACACCTGCCCAAGGTGGTCTGGGTCATCATCGTGCTGCTCTTCCCGCTGGTCGGCTCCATCGCCTGGCTGGTGGCCGGAAAGCGGCGCGACGGACTACGGACGGCGACGGCCGGGTCCACCGCCGGCTACCCAGAGTACGACCGCCCGCGCGGCGGCCGCCCGCTCGCGCCGGACGACGACCCGGAGTTCCTGGCGTCGTTGAAGAAGGACAACAAGCAGCACGAGGACATGCTCAAGCAGTGGGAGGCGGATCTGCGCCGCCGCGAGGAGGAGCTGCGGGGCAGGGACGAGCCGGAAGACGGCCGCAAGAGCTGAGGCGACTCCCTCAAACAGCCCACCCGGGAACATGCGGGTGGGCTGCGGTGTTTTTGGCGCATCCCTACGACTGCCGGGCGGCAGATCGCTTCCCGCCACCATGCCCCGATCGGCTTTATCAGGCCTTGAGCAATCCTCCAAAACGGTCCGCTACCGTAGTGATTGACAGCCCTGACCTGCACGTTTCTTCATGCTCAGATCATCCGATGACCATCTTGGCGACAACCCCCGGTATTCGAACAGACACCGAGCGCACAGGACGGAGCGGCTCGGTTTCTGTCCAGCCCTGACATCTAAACGGACGCGACCTTGTACGGAATCGACGCCGAAACCAGCGTGCGGCCCCTCGTACAGTCATAAGTGAAGAAGTGATTCGCAGCCGGGGGCACAGCAGACGTTGGCTGTCGGACAGTTCCCTCACCCTTGGAGTGGTTCGAGATGACGGTTGTGCATGAGGCGCCGATCGGTGACGAGGTCCCCGAGATCCCGGCCGACGCCCACGGGCGGGTCGCCGAGCTGCACGAACTGCGCAACCAGGTCCGCCAGGGCCCGGGCGAGAAGGCCACCGCGGCCCAGCACGCCAAGGGCAAGCTGACCGCCCGCGAGCGCATCGACCTGCTGCTCGACGAGGGCTCCTTCCACGAGGTCGAGCAGCTGCGCCGGCACCGCGCCACCGGCTTCGGCCTGGAGGCCAAGAAGCCGCACACCGACGGCGTCATCGTCGGCTGGGGCACCGTGCACGGCCGGACGGTCTTCACCTACGCGCACGACTTCCGGATCTTCGGCGGAGCGCTGGGCGAGGCCCACGCGCAGAAGATCCACAAGATCATGGACATGGCCATCGCGGCCGGCGCACCCCTGGTCTCGCTGAACGACGGCGCCGGCGCCCGTATCCAGGAGGGCGTCACCGCCCTCGCCGGCTACGGCGGCATCTTCCAGCGCAACACCAAGGCCTCCGGCGTCATCCCGCAGATCTCCGTGATGCTCGGCCCCTGCGCCGGCGGCGCCGCCTACTCCCCGGCCCTGACCGACTTCGTCTTCATGGTCCGCGAGACCTCCCAGATGTTCATCACGGGCCCCGACGTCGTGCAGGCCGTCACCGGCGAGAAGATCACCCAGAACGGCCTCGGCGGCGCCGACGTCCACTCCTCCACCTCCGGCGTCTCGCACTTCGCCTACGACGACGAGCAGTCCTGCATCGAGGAGGTCCGTTACCTCCTCTCGCTGCTCCCCCAGAACAACCGCGAGATGCCCCCGCCGGTCGCCGGCGACGACCCCGTGGACCGCCGCAACGACGTCCTGCTCGACCTCGTGCCCGCCGACGGCAACCGCCCGTACGACATGCGCAAGGTCATCGAGGAGATCGTCGACCACGGCGAGTACCTGGAGGTCCACGAGCGCTGGGCCACCAACGTGCTGTGCGTCCTCACCCGGATCGACGGCCACGTCACCGGCATCATCGCCAACCA
Source organism: Kitasatospora sp. NPDC088548 (assembly GCF_044753005.1). NCBI lineage: Bacteria > Bacillati > Actinomycetota > Actinomycetes > Kitasatosporales > Streptomycetaceae > Kitasatospora > Kitasatospora sp. NPDC088548. The sequence continues at coordinate 92,745 of NZ_JBIVMI010000013.1, read as the reverse complement.
GCCGCAGTCGCTGGCCGGCGTGCTCGACATCAACGCCAGCGAGAAGGCCGCCCGCTTCGTGCAGATGTGCGACGCCTTCAACATCCCGCTGGTCACCATGCTCGACGTCCCCGGCTTCCTGCCCGGCGTCGACCAGGAGCACGACGGCATCATCCGCCACGGCGCCAAGCTGCTCTACGCCTACTGCAACGCCACCGTGCCGCGCATCCAGCTGATCCTGCGCAAGGCCTACGGCGGCGCCTACATCGTCATGGACTCCCGCTCCATCGGCGCGGACCTGTCCTACGCCTGGCCCACCAACGAGATCGCCGTCATGGGCGCCGAGGGCGCGGCCAACGTCATCTTCCGCCGTGACATCAACGGTGCCGAGGACCCGGACGCGACCCGCGCCCAGAAGATCAAGGAATACAAGAGCGAGCTGATGCACCCGTACTACGCGGCCGAACGCGGCCTCGTGGACGACGTCATCGACCCCGCCGAGACGCGTCAGGTCCTCGCCTCGGCACTGGCCATGCTCCGCACCAAGCACGCCGATCTGCCCAGCCGCAAGCACGGCAACCCGCCGATGTAGCACCGCGCACCTCGCTGACGCGACACCAGGCGCCACCCCACACCACACCACGCAGCCACCGGGGGAGAAACCAGATCATGACCGCTTCCGCCGAACCTCTCGTCCGTATCGTCCGCGGCTCGCTCGACGCCGAGGAACTCGCCGCCCTGACCGCCGTGCTGATGGCCCGTGCCGCCGCCCAGCAGGCCGCGGCCGCCGTCGCGCCGGTCGAGCCGATCGCCAGCTGGCAGCGCCTGGAGCGCCGCCCGGCGTACTACTCCCCGGTCAGCTGGCAGCAGGCCGCCTGAGCCGCGGACCCCGGACCCGTTCCGGCGGCCGGCCACCCCACCCGGGTGGCCGGCCGTCGGCGTTCCGGCCCGCGCCGGCCCGGCCTCCCGCCGCCGCGCACGCACGATCGGGCCCCGGGCGGCTCGGTAGAATACCTACTGGACGGTATGCGGCCCGCAGCGCCGTCGGCCCCCATAGGATCGGCCGCTGCCGAGGACCAGAACTATCCAGGGAGGCTGCGATGGCCAGGCAGGCCCGTGCGCTGGCGACCCGCCAGGCGGTACTCCTCGCGGCGGCCGAGGTGTTCGACGAACGCGGCTACGCCGCCGCCACCATGTCCGAGATCCTGGAGCGGGCCGGCGTCACCAAGGGCGCGCTGTACTTCCACTTCCGCTCCAAGGAGGAGCTGGCACTCGCCGTCATCGAGGGGCAGGGCGCCTGGCTCTCCACCTGGCGGCCGACCTCCGAGAGCCCCGTCCAGACGCTGATCGACCTCGGCTACGCCTTCGCCCACGCCCTGCTGGACGATCCCATGGTGCGCGGCAGCATCCGGCTGACCATCGAGCACGGCAGCTTCACCCAGCCGCAGGCCGACACCTACCAGGGCTGGTCGGACGTGACCCGTGGGCTGCTGGAACGCGCCCGGGAGGCGGGCGACCTGCACCCGGGCCTGGACGTGGCGGCCGCGGCCGGGGTGATCACGGGCGCGGTCACCGGAATCCAGCTCAGCTCGCAGGTGCTGACCGGCCGCCAGGACCTGGTCCAGCGGATGGCCGACCTGTGGACGCTGATCCTGCCGGGGCTGGTCCAGCCGCACGCGCTCGCCCGGCTGAGCGTCGCCGAGCGGGTGCCGGGGCGTTCCTGAGCCGCCCACGGGCAGGCCTTGAGCGGTTCCTGAACGGCCCGTCGGCGGTTCCGTACACCCCCCCCCCGCACCGGCCGGGCGGACCGGGTCAGGTGCGGTACGCGGCGCAGCGCTCCCCCGGCACCAGGGCCGGCAGGGCCGCGGCCCAGAGGCCGCGCACCGCCTCCGGTCCCAGCCGGTCCGCGTCCTCGGCGGAGAGCAGCACCAGGCCGGCCGCCAGGGTGGTGAGCAGCTCGGCGGCCTGCCGACGGTCCACTCCGGGGCGCAGCTCACCGGTCGCCTCGGCCCGGTCCAGCAGCCGCCGGACCACGGCGGTCAGGCTGCGCCAGGTGGCCGCGGTGCCGGCCGGCCCACCGCCCCGGCGGGCCTCCTGGCCGCCCTGGCCGAGCTGGACACCGGCCCGCACCACCACGTCCTCGCGCAGCAGGCGGGCCAGCTCGTGCGAGAAGTCGATCAGGCCCTGGAGGGCGGGGCCGCCGCAGCGCAGCGCCCGGAGCGCGGCGGAGCCGATCTCGCGCCCGGCCGCCGCGCGGACGCCGTCGGCGAGCGCCTGCTTGGAGACGAAGTGGAAGTAGAGCGCGCCCTTGCTGACGCCGGCCCGGCGGCTGATGTCGACCAGGCTGGCCGCCTCGAAGCCCGCGTCCGCGAAGGTGTCCGCCGCGGCGAGCAGGACGGCCTGCCTGGTCCGCCCCGCACGTTCCTGCTTGACCACTGGGCCCCTCCGGCCTCCGCCCGCGCGAGATCCCGGCTCGCGCGGCTGCTGTCAGGGCGCCGTCGTCGGTGGTGCGACGCCTCGCATGCGGACGGCACGGCCCGAAACCGCATGGTTGGTATCTAATCTACCGCCTCGGCGGCCCCCACCGTCCAGCGGGTGCCGACCCCCGCCCGAGGTCCGCCACCACCCGCCCGGACATTCCCGCAGACCAGCGGCCGGGTACCGTGATCACGCCGGGCGTCCGGCAGGGGCGACCCCGCACGCGGAGTACAAACCGGGTGGTCTGTATGTTTTCTCTGGGCCGCCCGCCGTGGCCGGTCGACCGACACCCGGAAGTGGGGCCAGTCATGCCATTGATCGAAGAACCGGGCGCCCATGGTCCGTATCCGCACTTCGGCCCCGGCTACGACTTCCACGAGCGGACCGTCTCCCGCCACCTGGTGCACCGGTCCTCGGTGTCCGAGGTGTTCATCACCGGCTGGCAGGCCACCGGCCCGTACGACTTCCTGCTCGGCGCCCAGTGGCCCCGGCTGCACGGCTTCTACCGGCTGCCCGGCGACCGGCACCACGACCCGGTACTGATGGCCGAGACCGTCCGCCAGGCCGGACTGCTGATCGGCCACGCCGGCTTCGGCGTCCCGCGCGGCCACCACTTCGCGATGGACGAACTCTGCTACGCGCTCGGCCCGGCCGGCCTCGACGGCCTCGCCGTCACTGCCGGGCCCGCCTCGCTGATGCTCCGGGTGGCCTGCCAGGACGTCCGGATGCGGCACGGCCGGCTGGCCTCGCTGCGGGTGCACGCCGAGATCGAGCGGGACGGCCGCCCGGTCGGCCACGGCTCCGGCCAGCTGCGGGTGATCTCCCCCGCCTCGTACACCCGGCTCCGCGGGTCCGGACGACGGACCGCCACGCCGGTCCGGCCTGGCACGCCCACCGCGCCCGGGCTGGTCGGCCGCGAGCAGGCCGCCGACGTGGTGCTCAGCCCGTCCCCGCTGCCCGGCAGCTGGCTGCTGCGCACCGACGCCGGCCACCCGGTGCTGTTCGACCACACGCTGGACCACGTGCCCGGCATGCTCGTGCTGGAGGCCGCCCGGCAGGCCGCCCAGCGGCTGCGGCACCCCGAGCCGGTGGTGCCGGTCGAGCTGGTCTCGTCGTTCAGTCGTTTCATCGAGCTGGACCGGCCCTGCCTGGTCCGGGCCGTCCGCGAGCGCGGGCAGGACGGGCAGGGCGGGCGCCGGGTGCCGGTGCAGGTGCTGCTGGTGCAGGACGGCCGGACAGCGGCCGAGTGCCGGCTGCTCACCGAGCCGGCACCCGGCGCACCGGCCAGCGGGCCGGACCGGCGGGACGCCTTCGACGCCTTCGAGGACGCCCCCGCCGGGCCCGGCCGCGACCCGGGCCTGCCGCTCGCCGGCTGACCCGGTGACCGCGGCCGGGGTCAGGCCGCGACCAGCGCGGACGGCCGCCCCGCGTGCATCACGCTGAGGTTGGCGGCCAGCCGGCTCGGGTCCTGGGCCAGCCAGAGCCGCAGCGCGGCGCCCAGCATGGCGCTGGCCGACCCGATCCGCACCTCGGTCACCTGCGCGATCCGGGCCGCCCCCGGCACCAGCAGGTCGGCGAGCGGCGTCGGCAGCCAGACCGTCAGCGCGCAGGGCGCCGGAGCCGTGAGGGCCCCCAGCAGCCGGTAGGCGTCCGTGTGCGAGCTGAGCGTGGGAATGATGTCCAGCAGGCCGTCGGCCACGACCTCCGAGACATCGCTGCGGTGCCCCTGGGCAAGCCGGCGGAGCAGCATTCGCTCGGCGGCGGTGATTCGGACGGTCAGCATGACCTCGTCGCACTCCATTGCGCGATTTCCTCCTCGTTCCTCCCCGTGCCGGCACCGGTGGCCGGCACGAACTACCCCCGTCGCACCTCGGCCCGGCTTCCGTTCTTCGGAGCGCCGGGCCGGTGGGTGGTCTTTCCTGGTCAGATCCCGGCGTACGAGTGCTTTCCGGTGACGAAGATGTTCACCCCGTAGTAGTTGAACAGGTAGCAGGCGAAGGCCAGGACCGCCAGGTAGGCGGCCTTGCGCCCCTTCCACCCGGCGGTGGCCCGGGCGTGCAGGTAGCACGCGTAGGCGACCCAGGTGATGAACGACCAGGTCTCCTTCGGGTCCCACTCCCAGTACTTGCCCCAGGCCGCCTCGGCCCAGATCGCGCCCGCGATGATGGTGAAGGTCCAGAGCGGGAAGACCATCGCGTTGATCCGGTACGAGAACTTGTCCAGCGACGACGCGGCGGGCAGCCGGCGCCAGATGGACGCCGAGGTGCCGAGCGGGCCGGTGGTGAGACCGGCGGCCATGCGCTTGTCGAAGGAGTCCTTGCCCAGGTACAGCAGGGTGCCGATGAAGGCCGCGTACATGGCGCCGCCGCAGACGATCGCGGTCGAGACGTGGATCGCCAGCCAGTACGAGTGCAGGGCCGGAACGAGCTGCTCGGATTCGGTGTACAGCACCGAGACGGCGATACCGAGGGTGAGCACGACGGCCAGGGTGACCGGCAGGCCGAGCCAGCGGGCCTTCTTCCTGGCGGCCAGCAGCCCGAGGTAGGCGACCGTCATGGAGAGCGCGAAGGCGCAGGAGAACTCGTACATGTTGCCCCACGGCCAGCGGGACACCGAGAGGCCGCGGGTGAGCACGCCACCCGCGTGCAGCAGCGCGCCGAGGACCGTGAGCGAGACGGCGATGCGGCCGGAGAGGTCCGCCTTCTCGCTGTTGCCGGCGGCGCCCGGGCCGTCCTGCTCCTCCTCGCCGCGACCGCTGGTGACCACCGTCGCGCCCTCGCCCGCCAGGGCGGTACGGGTCAGCGTGGTGGTACCGCCGCCGGCCGAGGCGACCGTGACGGTGACCTTCTTGGCGGCCTTGGCCCTGGCCTCGGCCACGGTCTCGGCCAGGCCGCCCGCCTGCTCGACCGAGCGGACGGCGACGGCACCCTTGCTGCCGAAGGTCCACTCGAACATGTAGCAGAACATGGCGATCAGGTAGACGGCCATGGCCGAATAGATCAGCTTGTTGGAGAGGTCGGCCAGGCTTGGGTCGACCGCCGAGGCGAGGTGCACCGTCTACTCCTTGGAGTTCTGGTCGGCAGGGACAGCGGGGTCCGAGGGCGCGTCCGGGGCGGCTGCGGGCTCCCCCTCCGCCTCGGGGTCATCGGTCGCGGGGGCGTCGTCCGGCGCGTCGTCCGTGGGATCGTCGTCCGGGTCGTCCGACGCGGGCGCGTCGTCCTGGAGGTCCACCGCGAGTTCGGCCAGCTCCTCGGCGATCTTCGCCGACTCGCTGCGGGCCAGCCCGGCCAGCTCGACCAGGGTGCCGCCGCCGGGCAGGGCCACGGCCCGCACCCAGATCCGGCGGCGCTGCACGAACAGCGAGCCGATCAGGCCGAGGATCGCCAGCACACCGCCGGCCAGGGCGACCGAGTTGCCCGGACGGTGCGAGACGCTGAAGCTGGCCCACTCCTTGTAGCCGTCGAAGGTGACGGTGCCGTAGCCGTCCGGCAGGGTCCAGCCCTGACCGGGCTTGAGCCGGGCCTTGGCGGGCTCGCCCTCCTGCTGGAGCTGCTTCAGGTTCTTGGTGTTGAGCTGGTAGACGTTCTGCGGCAGACCGGAGTCGGTGCCGAGGTCGCCCGCGAAGGCGTTGAGCACCAGCGCCGGGTCCGCGTCGCCCGGGAAGAGCGAGCGCGGACCGGTGTTCTTGTCGAAGGCCACCGGGGCGGTCGGCAGGAAGAAGCCGGAGAAGCCCAGCTGGGTCTTCTCGCCGTCCTTCTCGCCGTAGTCGGAGACCTTGATGACACCGGTGGAGGTCAGGTTGGCGTCCTGCGGCAGGAACGGCGTGGCGCCGGTGTAGACCACCTCGCCGGCCGCGTTCTTCACGGTGATCACCGGGGCGTAGCCGTGGCCGATCAGATAGACCTTGCTGTCGCCGATCTCCAGCGGGTGGTTGACCTCGATCTTGCCCTGGGTCAGCTTCGACGCGTCGCTGCCCTCGTAGTACTCGACGTTCGCGGTGAACTGCCGGGCGCTGCCGATCTGGTCGCCGCTCGTCTGGAAGCGGGCGGTGAAGCCGTTCAGCTTGAGGTAGAACGGGTCGATGTCGTCGGTGGTGTAGAACGGGGAGCCGGTGAAGTCGTCCAGCTGGGTGATGGTGTTGGCGTAACCCTCGCCGGCGACCATCAGCTTGCCACCGGTACCGCTGGCCAGGCTCGCCCAGGCGAAACCGCCCAGCAGCGCGAAGAGCGACAGGTGGAAGACCAGGTTGCCGACCTCGCGCAGGTACCCCTTCTCGGCGGCCACCGAGCCACCCGCCAGGCCGGCGCGGAAGCGGCGCTGGCGGAGCAGCCGGTGCGCGGCGGCGTTCACCGTCTCGGCGTCCGCCTCGGTGCGCCAGGCCGCGTAGACCGGCATCCGGGTCAGGACGCGGGGGGCGGCGGGCGGCTGGGCCCGCAGCACGCCGACGAACTGCCAGGTGCGCGGGACGATGCAGCCGGCCAGCGAGACGAACAGCAGGATGTAGATCGCCGAGAACCAGACCGAGCTGTAGACGTCGAACAGCTGGAGCTTCTCGTAGACCGGTGCGACCGTGGTGTGCTGAGCCTTCCAGGCCTCGACCTTGAACTGGTTCTGGCCGTTCTGCGGGATCAGCGAACCCGGGATGGCGGCCAGCGAGAGCAGGAAGAGCAGGATCAGCGCGACCCGCATCGAGGTCAGCTGGCGCCACATCCAGCGCAGCCAGCCGAGTACCCCGATTCCGGTCGGGCCGTCCGACTCGACCGGGGCGGTGGTCAGCCGCTCGGCGGCGTCCTCCGTACTGGGCGAGGACACCTGCTCGGTATCGGTCGCGGTCTTGCTCACGGGTCAGATTCCGATCTGGAAGTCGCCGAACTGGGTCTGCAGGTCGTTCACCATCGAGTCCCAGACGCCGGTGACGAGCAGCAGACCGACCGCGACGAGCATGCCGCCGCCGATCCGCATGACGAGCGGGTAGTGCCGCTTGACCCAGCCGAAGGCGCCCAGCGCCCGGCGGAAGGCCACCGCGGCCACGATGAACGGTACGCCGAGGCCCATGCAGTAGAAGAACATCAGCAGGGCGCCGCGCTGGGCGTCGGCCTGGTTGAGCGCCAGGTTCGTCACGGCCCCCAGGGTCGGCCCCATGCACGGCGTCCAGCCGACCCCGAAGACCACGCCGAGCAGCGGCGCGCCGAGCAGACCGATCACCGGACGGCGGTGCGAGCGCACCTCGCGCATGCTCAGGCCGGGCACCAGCCCCATGAAGGCCAGCCCCATGACGATCGTCACCACGCCGAGCACCCTGTTGATGACCTGCTGGTGCTCCTTCAGCGTGTCACCGAACTGGCCGAACAGCGCCCCGCCGGAGACGAAGACCGCGGTGAAGCCCAGGATGAACAGCAGGGCCCCGAGCAGCATCCGGCCGCGCCTGGTCCCGCGCGCGTCCGCGAGGTCGGCGGCGGAGAATCCGGTCACGTACGAGAGGTAGCCGGGGACGAGCGGCAGCACGCAGGGCGAGAAGAACGAGACCAGGCCCGCCAGCAGCGCGATCGGCGCGGCCACCAGCAGCGCCCCGCTCTGGATGGTCCCGATGTTGTCGGCGAGCTGCAGCGACGCGCTCACCGCTTCGGCTCCGCGACCACCGGCTGCAGCATCGACTCCAGGGCATCGTCGGTCTGGCCGCCGACGGCCCGGGCGGCGAGCCCGCCGTCGCGGTCGACCACGATGGTGGTCGGAATGGACTGCGAGTTGAGGCTGCCCTTGGGGAACTTGAGCAACTGGGCCCCGGCGGGGTCGTAGATGCTCGGGAAGGTGACGCCCTTCTCCTGTTCGAAGCGGATGGCGTTGGAGACATCGCTGTCCCGGGTGTTGATGCCGAGGAACTGGACGTCCTGGTCCTTGTACTTCTGCCAGACCCGCTCCAGGTCGTCCGCCTCGCTCCGGCACGGACCGCACCAGGAGCCCCAGACGTTGAGGACGACGACCTTGCCGCGGTAGTCGGAGAGCTTGGTCGGGGTGCCCTCCAGCGTGTTGCCGGAGATGTCCGGCGCGTCCTGGCGGTGGCCGAGCGCGGCCTTGGAGATGTTGGTCCCCTTGGCCGTCACGAAGCCGACCTGGCCGTCACCGCCGGCCGACGAACCCGACGAGGAACAGCCGGTGAGGACGAGCGCGGCGGCGGCCGCGGTGGCGGAGGCCGCGGCGGCGAGACGGGGACGGGGGCGCGTCATGCCAGACATGTGAAAAGTTTCGCATGGAGGCCCGGGCAGGTTCGGGGGGGTCCGACATTCCGTGTCGAACCCCCTCTGACCTGCACCTGGACCAGACCATTCGGTGGCGGTCAGGCCCCGAAGCTCTTACCCACCGGCTTGTCCTTGCCGCCCTTGCCGATCAGGTGCGCGGGCAGCAGGTCGCGGGCCGGCTCGCGATAGCCGACCGAGACGATCCTGTCGCCCTCGAAGGTGAAGCTGGTCAGCGAGGCCAGCGAGCACTGGCGGCGGCGCGGGTCGTGCCAGAGCCGGCGGCGCTCCACGAAGGAGCGGACGATCCAGACCGGCAGCTGGTGGCTGACGCAGACCGCCTCGTGCCCGCGCGCGGCGTCCCGGGCGGCGCCCAGCGCGCCCATCATCCGCACCACCTGGTCGAGGTAGGGCTCGCCCCAGGACGGCTTGAACGGGTTGGTCAGGTACTTCCAGTAGGCCGGGTTCCGCAGCGAGCCGTCACCCACCCCGAAGGTCTTGCCCTCGAAGATGTTGCCCGCCTCGATCAGCCGCTCGTCCACCGCGATGTCCAGGCCGTGCGACTTGGCGATCGGCTCGGCGGTCTCCTGCGCCCGCTCCAGCGGGGACGCCACCACATGGGTGATGTCCCGGCCGGCCAGGTCCTCGGCGACCCGGTCGGCCATCTGCCGGCCGAGCTCGGACAGGTGGTAGCCCGGCAGGCGGCCGTACAGGATGCCCTCCGGGTTGTGCACCTCACCGTGCCGCATCAGATGGACGACGGTGATCTCTTTGGCACTCACTTCTGGGTTCTCCTGGGCTTCGTGGGGTGTACGGGCTAGGCCGTGGCCTCGGCGGCGGCGCGGGCGGCCGCCGGCAGGGCGGCGGCGATCCGCTCGATCGCCCGCTCGTCGTGGGCCGCCGAGACGAACCAGGATTCGAAGGCGGACGGCGGCAGGTAGACGCCCTGGGCGAGCATCGCGTGGAAGAAGGCGGTGAAACGGTACGCCTGCTGGGTCTTCGCCTCGTCGTAGTCGGTGACGGCGGCCTCGGTGAAGAACACCGAGAACATGTTCCCGGCGGTCTGCAGCCGGTGTGCCACGCCCTCCTTGGCCAGCGCGTCGGACACCAGGGCGGAGACCTCGGCGGCGACCCGGTCCACCGTGGCGTACACCTCGTCGGTGCAGCCGCGCAGCTGGGCCAGGCCGGCGGCGGTGGCGACCGGGTTCCCGGAGAGGGTGCCCGCCTGGTAGACCGGGCCGACCGGGGCCAGGTGCGCCATCACGTCCTCCCGGCCGCCGAAGGCCGCCGCCGGGAAGCCGCCGCCCATCACCTTGCCGAAGGTCAGCAGGTCCGGCGCCCAGCCCTCGTTCGCCGCCTCCAGGCCGTACCAGCCGGCCCTGGAGACGCGGAAGCCGGTCATCACCTCGTCCGAGATGAACAGCGCGCCGTTCTCCCGGCAGAGCCGGGCCAGACCGCCGTTGAAGCCGGGCAGCGGCGGGACGACGCCCATGTTGCCGGGCGAGGCCTCGGTGATCACGCAGGCGATCTCGCCCGGGTGCGCCTTGAACGCCTGCTCGACGGCGGCCAGGTCGTTGTAGGGCAGCACGATGGTGTCCCCGGCCTGGGCGCCGGTGACGCCCGGGGTGTCCGGCAGACCGAAGGTCGCGACCCCGGAACCGGCGGCGGCCAGCAGCGCGTCCACATGGCCGTGGTAGCAGCCGGCGAACTTCACGACCTTGGCCCGGCCGGTGAAGCCGCGGGCCAGCCGGATCGCCGACATGGTGGCCTCGGTGCCGGAGGAGACCAGGCGGACCTGCTCGACCGGGGCGATCCGGGCGACGATCTCCTCGGCCAGCTCGACCTCGCCCTGACCGGGCGTGCCGAAGGAGGTGCCGCGCGAGACGGCCCGCTGGACGGCGTCGATCACCGCGGGGTGCGCGTGGCCGAGGATCATCGGGCCCCACGAGCACACCAGGTCGACGTACTCGCGGCCGTCGGCGTCGGTGAGGTAGGGGCCGGTGCCGGACACCATGAAGCGCGGCGTACCGCCGACCGCGCGGAAGGCGCGCACCGGCGAGTTGACGCCGCCGGGCGTGACGATCGAGGCGCGGTCGAAGAGCGACTGGGACTGGGGTGCTTCGTAGGGGTAGCTCACAGAAGACATGGTCTCAAATCGTGTCCTTCACCTCTGCATGTCGGACCTCATCATCTGGAACGATGATCCGGGTGCCGAAGTCTGTACGGTTATCCGTATGACGGGGCCCTGGCTGCTCCCACTGCACGGACCAGTCAGACTATGTACTCCGAGTGTGCAGACACTCCGGGGTGTGCAGGGGTGAGTGCAGGACTGCCGCGTACCGCGACTGGGTACGGCGGCGCATGACGGGTAAGGAGCACGTCCGGAGGGACGCCGGACGTGCGGGGGTCTGTCGATTCCGGCGAATTCCGGTGAGGATGGTCCGAGTGTCCGAGGCGCAGGACGGCTACGACGAGGCGGCGGGTGGCTCCCGCAGGCGCGCCGAGGCCGCACGCGGGGGTACGGGAGCGGGTACGGGTCGCGGCGGTCGCGGCGGCGAGAGGCGGGGTGAGGGACGCGTGGGGGTGACATACAAGTACTTCGGCGCACCCGACCGGGCCACCGCCGCCAGAGTCCCCACCGCGCTGGGCCCTGGCGGGCTGGGCCTGGACGCGGGCGAACTCGGCTCGCTGGGGCGGCTCGGCGACCTGATGGAGACCAGCGGCTCCCCCAACGGCCACCTCTCCACCAAGATCAAGCCGGAGACCATGAGCGCCATGGTCCTCACCGGCATCCAGGGCGTGCCGCTGCACCAGGTCCCGCCGCTGGAACTGGTCGTGCTGCACCCCGACTACGCGGTCGTCCAGCTCCCCCAGAACGTCGTCGAGCCGCTGCGCAAGGCCGACGAGACCGAACTCGGCGCCGCCGCCTTCATCTGGTCCACCGTGCCCGACCGCCGGGGCCCGCGCGACGCCTTCGTGATCTACAGCATGCTGCACGAGTGGCAGGACTTCGCCAACCGGCTGCACGACGCCGGGCACCAGCTGTACTGCCTGGTCTGGCCGTGACCCCGGGGCCGGCTGCTTTCTGATCGACCGACAGCAGCGTTTCCCCAAGGGCCCGAAGGGACCGCCGGCCAGGGTCGGGGCCCGGCGACGGAGACTTTCCTGCGGCCGATCACGGTGACAGCGGCGTCCGGAGTGACCGTCAGCAAGCCTGTGCAGAGCACCGCCGGGGCGAGTGGGAGCCGCCGGGCCGCCGCCCTCAGCCCCGGGGGCGGCGGGCCCTGCGCACCACGCGTTCACTCTCCACCGGCTCCGCCAGCGGGCCGTCCACCAGCCGCGACAGGGCCGAGACGAAGAACTCCCGTTCGGGCTCGGGCAGCGACTCCAGCACCTCCCGGTGCACCCGGTCGGCGATCGCGGTGCCCTGTGCGACGGCGTGCCCGCCCGCCTCGGTCACCGAGATGATCCGGGCCCGGCGGTCGGTGGCGGACGGACGGCGCTCGGCCAGGCCCGCCTTCTCCAGTTCGTCGACGGTGACGACCATGGTGGTCTTGTCGAGGTCGGCCAGTTCGGCCAGCTGGATCTGGGTGCGCTCGGCCTCCTGCGCGTGGAAGAGCACGCAGTAGGCGCGCGGGGTGATCCCGAGCTCGGTGAAGGCCGCCGCCATCCGGGTCGCCAGGACGTGGCTGGCGTGATCCAGCAGTCCGGAGATGTCGCGGATCTGGCGCACGGGCGGGATCGTCGTCATACGTCCGAGCGTAGCAAGGCCGTCTGCTGGCGGATGATCCCGTTGACCAACTAAACGCGGGGCGCCGACACGGGCGGGGCTGTCGGGCCTACGGGATGCCGAGCTCGAACAGCGCGTACCCGGCGTACCAGCCGGCCGCGATCACCGGCATCGCGAACAGGCCCACCAGCGTGGACAGCCGCAGCCGGCGCAGCGCGATCGCCAGGCCGATGAAGAGCGGGAAGGCCGGCAGCAGATACCGCGAGATGTTGCCGAAGATCTGGTTGCTGCTCAGCGCGGTGAAGACGGTCAGCGCCGTGTAGACCACCAGCACCAGCGGCGGCCGGGTGCGCAGCAGCAGCACCAGCAGCCCGGGCAGGGCCATCAGCAGGGCGATCGCGATCAGGTCGGGGGCCGGATTGGACTGCCAGAAGGTCCAGTGCCCGGTGATCACGTCCAGCGCGCTCCGGAAAGTGGAGGCGCCCCAGTCGAAGTAGCGGTTCCAGGCGCCGCGCTGGAGCTTGAAGTAGCCGCCCCAGTCGTCCATCCGGTAGCCGACCCAGGCCACGTACCAGAGCAGGCCCCAGGGGGTGATCAGCATCGCGGTCAGGGGGCGCGCGATGCCGTCGGTGCGCCGGATGAGTGCCACCAGCGCCGCGATCGAGACGGCCGCGATCAGGGCGGCGGCGGTCGGCCGGTTGAGGCCGGCCACCAGGGCGAGCAGGCCCGCGGTCAGCCAGCGCCGCGTCATCACGCAGTAGCAGGCCCAGGCGGAGAGCGCGACGAACAACGAGTCCGAGTAGACCGCCCACTCGACGCCCGAACCGGGGAACAGCCCCCAGACCACCGCCGCGATCACGCCCGCCCTGAAGCCGCCCAGCCGCTCGGCGATCGCGAAGATCCCGGCCGCCGCGAAGAAGGAGGCCAGCACCGACACCACGATGCCGGAGCCGTACGGGCCGAGGCCGGTGACCGCCCCCACCAGGTTCATCAGCCACGGGTAGAGCGGGAAGAAGGCCGCCGAGTTCTCGTAGTAGGTGGCGAGCGGATAGCCCTCCAGCCGGATCAGCTGCGGGTCGTAGCCGAACTCAGCGATCCGCTGGTACCAGACGCCGTCCCAGGTGCCGAGCACGTCCCAGGGCTGGGCACCGCCGCCGCGGCCCGGGTCCTTCTTGAGGTAGTCCCCGGTGTGCGACAGCAGCAGCATGAAGACGGTCAGCCCGGTGGCCTTCACCACCGCGTACGCGCCGAGCGCGGGCGCGAAGCGGTCCACCAGGGCGGCGAACCCGCCCCGGCCGGGCTCCACCGCCTCGTTCTCCCCCGCGAGCGGGCGCGACGACGTGCCGGACTCGGTGCTCGACGATTCGGTGCTCGATGCCGTGCTCATCAGCTCTGGACTCCCCGCCCCCGCTCGTGACCGACGCTGCTACGAACACAGCGACGCCGGCCGAGCCTACGGCACCACGCCAGGGACGCCGGCGGCAGCCGCCCCCGAGCGGCCGGTCCACGGCGAAAACCGGTGGCGCGCGCTGCGGCGGTACGCGGACGATCCAGGGTATGCCCGACGAAATCCCTCCCGTCCGTCAGATCCGCGCGGCCCACACCGCCGGTACCGTCACCGTGTACCAGGCCTTCGGCCCGGAGATCGCCGGCCCGGCCGCCGCGGACGGGCGCTTCCCGGCCGCGTTCAAGCGGGACCGGATGACCTGGGTCAAGCCGTCGTTCCTCTGGCTGATGCACCGCAGCGACTGGGCCCGCGGTGCCGGCCAGGAACGGGTGCTGGCACTGGAGATCAGCCGGGCCGGCTTCGACTGGGCGCTCGGACAGGGGGTGTTGAGCGCGTACACCGGCCGGGTGCACGCGTCGAAGGACGACTGGAAGCGGGAGCTGCGACGCAGTCCGGTCCGGGTGCAGTGGGATCCGGAGCGGGACGTGCGACTGCGGCCGCTGGCCTGGCGGGCGGTCCAGATCGGGCTGCGCGGTGAGGCGGTGCGGCGGTACGCGGACGAGTGGATCAGCCGGATCACGGATGTCACGGCGCTGGCCGAAGAGGTACGGCGAACCGGGGACAGCGGGTTGCTGCCGGTGGAGCTTCCGTACCCGCTGGACGCCTCCGCCGCCGCCCGGTTGGGGGCGGCGGCGGGGTAGCGCCGGTCAGCCGTGCAGGTAGACGATGCCGAGCTTGGTGAGCTGCCAGAGCCGGCCGGCCGCACCGGTGTCGGCGGCGAGCTCGACCAGCGGGTTGCCCTTGGCGTCGAGGTCGCCGCTCGCGGTGACGACCTTGCTCCGGTCCTGCGAGTCGGCCAGCTTGTAGAGGCCGTCGCCGGCCGGCTCGAAGATCCAGTGCTGGTTGCCGCCGCCGTTGCAGCGCCACTGTTCCAGCCGGGTGCCGGGGGCGGTGGAACCACCGGTGGCGTCCAGGCACATGTCCCGGTTGCCGCTGAAGTCGAGTTCGTAGCCGCCGCCCTGCTCGGCCTCCAGGACGAAGGACTGGTTGAGGCCGCCGGTGGCCGGATAGGTGATCGCGTTCCGGCCGTTGGTGGCGTCGCCGTAGGTGCCGCCACCGGAGAGGTCGAGCACCCGGCCCGTGGCGGGGCTGGTCAGCTGGTACCAGGCGCCGTCCTCGGGCCCGTCGCCGAACGGCCTGCCGGGGGTGAGCGGTTCGATCGACGTGGTGTTCTGCTGGTTGAGGGTGCAGTAGGCCTGCTGCTGGCCCGGCCGGGCGTAGAACTGGCCGAGGCAGCCGCCCTCGCCGCGGTAACCGGCCACCCTCAGGTGGTACGACTGGCGAACCATGTTCATGCAGAGACCGGGGATGCCGATCTGCTGGTCGCAGCCGTTGCGGACCCACTCGGACAGGTTGATGACGTCCCCGTTGGTGTACTCGTACGGGGAACTGGTCCACTCCGCGCAGACCTCGTGGCCGAAGGCGACCCGCCGCTGGTCCAGGTACCGGACGCCGGGCACCTGTTCGGCCGCGCCGCGCAGGGTGTCACTGAAGACCGGGACCACCCAGTTGTGCCCCCAGGCGAGGTCCTCGGGGAAGGCCGGGCAACCGTCGGCGACCTTGCCGAGGTAGTCGTTGCGGCGGATGTCGGGGGTGATCGGGTTGAAGTACGACTGGTAGACCAGCTGGTAGGAGGAGTCGGCGTAGCCGGCCGCCCGCATGGTCTGCCGGATGTTCCGCAGCGCGGCGACCACCTTGGGCTGGACCTTCCCGGCCCGCTGGGCGATCTCGTCGCTGCCGACGGTGTCGCGGCAGCCCTGGTCCTTGGGGATCGGGAAGTACTGCGCGAGGCAGTGCATCATGATCCCGCTGAAGTCGAAGTCGTCGTTGGCGCCGATCGTGACGACGACCATTTTGACGTCGTACCGGCCCGCCACCTCGGCGAGTTGGACGTCCTGCTTGCGCTCGCCGAAGTCGCCGCTGCCCGGCCCGGTGATCTTCGCCAGCTCGGGGTCGCTGACCAGGTCACCGGTCTGGGCGCCGGAACAGGCGAGGTCGACGGGGGTGACGCCGGGGATGCCGGTGACGAAGATCTCCGACCTGGGGTGCCGGTGGCAGTAGTTGGTGGGGGTTTCGGTCTCCGGGAAGTAGCCGTCGCCGGTGTCGGTACCGGCGCCCTCCCCGGAGATGGCGCTGTCGCCGAGGGCGACGATCGCGGCCGGGCGGGCGGGGCCGGCCGCCGGGGCGGCCGGGCCGGGGTCGGCGAGGGCGGCGGGGGCTCCGGCCAGGCCGAGGGTGGCGATGAGGGCGCCCGCCGCGAGCAGCGCGCCGTACGGGGAGCGGCGCGCGGCCGTCCGACCTCGCCGCGCACCTGCCGATCGTGACCTGATCACACGCGACTCCTTGCGGGGTGGGGCCGCCCGGCCGGGGGCGCCGGACGGTTCGGAGCAAAGGAAGGTGAGCAGGTCTCACATTCTAGGTACTGACAAGTAACGCAACAAGGCTTCGGACAGCGCCGGGAGTTGACGCCACCGCGGGCCCGGGCGGACCAGGAGGACCGACATCCGGGGCCCGGAAAAGCGGAGAGCCGCCGCCCCGCGCCCCAGGAGGGAAGCGCGCGGCGACGGCTCACGCCGGCCGAACCGGGCGTGGATCAGCCAGCGTTGACGCAGTGGTTGCCGAACGCGGGGTTCAGCAGACCGACGATGTCGATGGTGTTGCCGCACGCGTTGATCGGGATGTGCACCGGGACCTGGATCTGGTTGCCGGAGATGACGCCGGGGGAGCCGGCGGCGACACCCTCGGCGCCGGAGCTGGCCACCGCGGAGCCGGCACCGGCCGCCACGATGCCTACCACGGCGGCACCGACGGCGGCCGTCTTCTTGATGCTCATAGGAGCCTCCTGACTATTCGACAGATATGCACGGGGAGTGCGACATCTCCAACGACACCCGCCCGGCCCGGTTGCTACGACGCGCCCACTGTCACCCGACCGGCTCAACGGGCCGGGGCGGCCAGGCATTTGGGTGATCACCGGAGCCGACCGTTTCCCGCCGGGCGCTGCCTCGTTCTCCCTGGCGGAACACACTCCACCCAGGCCCCTCTCACGAATCGAGATACCGCACATGCGCAAGCTCGCCCACGGCGTCCTCGGCACCGCGGCCACCGCCGCCCTGCTGGCCGCCGGCGCCGGCGCCGCCTCGGCCCACCACCTCCACGGCGCCTCCGCCGAGGGTGTCGCGGCCGGCTCGCCCGGGGTGATCTCGGGCAACCAGATCCAGGTGCCGGTACACGTCCCGATCAACCTGTGCGGCAACAGCATCGACATCATCGGCCTGCTCAACCCGGCGTTCGGCAACCACTGCGTCAACGCCTGACCCGTCCGGGGGACGCCGCCCGGCTCCACCGTCGCGAGGCCCGACGACTCCCGGGAGATCCGCGGCCGTCCGCCGCCCGCGTTCCGCGCGGAGCGGCGGACGCTCCGGAATTCCTCCTGGTCGCGCCTTCGCGCGAAACAATCCCGGCCGTGCGGGAATTGTTCGCGAGACACGGAAACGAGGCGGCCGCGGAACGTCCGAGCCACGGACGGAACACGCCGCTCTGCGCCGCCGGAGTGACAATCACGGAAAATCCAGAAGCCATCGGGCGATGATTTCACTTTCGCCCGGATCCCGACATTCCCAACCCGTCGGGCAGAAAACGGAGGAAAGACATGCGCAACATCAAGAAGGCCGCCGTCCTGTCCCTCGCCACCGCCGGCCTGGTCGTCGGCGCGGCCGGCGGCGCGTTCGCCAGCTCCGGTGCCGAGGGCGTCGCCGCCGGCTCCCCCGGTGTGCTCTCCGGCAACCAGATCCAGATCCCGGTGCACGTCCCGATCAACCTGTGCGGCAACAGCATCGACATCATCGGCCTGCTGAACCCGGCGTTCGGCAACCACTGCGCCAACGTCGGCTGAACCCCGCGGTCGCCGTAGCGGCGACCGCCGGTTCACCGAGCCCGGGCCGCACCCCGCGACCTGCGGGGTGCGGCCCGCTCCACCCGTGTGTGATCGAGGAGATCTACCCCCATGCAGAACGTGAAGAAGGCCGCCGTCCTGACCGCCGCCGCTGCCGGCCTGGCGCTGGGCGCGGCGGGCTCCGCCGTCGCCAGCTCCGGTGCCGAGGGCGTCGCCGCCGGCTCCCCCGGCGTCGTCTCCGGCAACCAGATCCAGGTGCCGGTGCACGTGCCGGTCAACCTGTGCGGCAACTCCATCAACATCATCGGCCTGCTGAACCCGGCGTTCGGCAACCACTGCGCCAACGTCGAGGCGCCCCCGGTGCACGAGGACGACTGCTGATCTCCGATCGGCACGCGTTCCGCCGTCCTGCCCCCCGACCAGCCGGCCGGGGGGCAGTTCGGCATCCCCGGGCGCACCCCGGCCGCCCGGGAACCCGATCCCCCGAAGGGTGATTCCGCATGATCTCGATCTCGAAGAAGAGCGGGGCCGGCCTCGCCGCCGCCCTGGGCGCCGCCATGCTGCTCGGCGCGGGCACCGCGCACGCGGCGCCCGAAGGCGGTGCCAACCTCCAGCGCACCGACGTCGGCCAGGCGCTCGGCGGTGCGACCACCGGCCTCGGCTACGGCGTCGCACCGCTCAAGGACCTGCGGGTGGACCCGTGGGCGCAGTCCTCGGCCGACGTGCTGAACAACGGCGCGACCGTCCAGCCGGAGAACTCCGGCCTGGCGCCGGTCAGCACCACCACGCTGACCGGCCCGCTGAGCGCCGGCGGCGGACCGCGGGACCTGCCGGCCGTCGGCGCGCTGCTCGGGCTGCTGCCGGGCTGATCCCGCGCCCCGGGCTCCCGGCCGCCCGCACACAGCCGAGAGCCCGGTGCCCCGTCCGTCCGGAGGGGGCACCGGGCTCTCGTCGGCCCGGGGCCGGGTGAGGCCTCAGAGCTGGGTGAGGCCGGTGACGCCGGACTGCTGCACCACGCCGGTGGTGGTGGCGGTGGTGGTCTCGGCCAGGTTCCCCACCGAGTCGGTGACCGAGATCCGCTCGTCCTCGTTGCCGAGGCTGGCCTTGGCGCCGGGGACGGCCTGCACCGTGCCGGTGATCAGTCGCGGGTCGATCTCGCCCACCTTGAGCCGGCCGTCGGCGAGCTGGCCGGTGCCGTCCTGGACGAGGGCGAGCGGCCGGCCCAGCCCGACGCCGGGGGTGTCGGCGTGCAGCGGCGCGGCCGGGGCCTCCAGCAGCAGCTCGCCGAGCGCGGCGCCCCGGTCGACCAGCGGCAGCGGCAGATCGGCCTTGGCGGTGGGGCCGACCTTGCCGGTGCCGAGCGCGGGCAGGATCCGCTCCGGGACCAGCGCGTCGCCGGTGGTGTGCCCGGGCACCGGCGGCATCACCAGGGAGGCCGGGATACCGCCGGAGATCCGGCTGCCCAGCGGGGTGAGCGGCAGGTCGAGCGGGACCTGCTGGGTGGCCAGCTGGTCCTCCAGGGCTCCGACCTGGTCGGGGTTGACCGCAGCGGCGGACGCCGCCCCCTGCGAGGCGAGCACGCCCGCACCGACCGCCAGCAGCATCGCGCCGGCCCGCTTGGAGAACTTCATGCTTTTCACCGTTCTGCCTGTCCGTACTGGAGATCTCTGTGGCACGGCTGCGCGGGCGCAGCCGAAAGCAATCTGTCTCAACGAGACAACCGGAGTACGGATTGCGGCGATTAGCCTGTTCGGCTTAATAATCAGACCGGAAACCCTCGCCCGTCGCGCCTCCCGGACTCTTTTCCAAAATCCCCGTAACCTTCCGTGCCGTCGTTCTTTGATCTGAATGTCAGTGACCGCAGACCGGGCCTGAGCGTTGTACGCGTTGTACGCACGGAATCCAAAAAGCATTTCAGAGAGGGATCTCCCCATGATCCAGAAGTCCTTCGCCGCCGCCGGGCTCGCCGCGGCCGCGCTGGCCGTGACCGCGGCGCCGGCCTCGGCCATCGGCGACGCGGACGGCGCCGCCGGGTCCTTCCAGGGCAACGGTGGCACCAACTTCACCGGCACCGTCGGCGACAACAGCCCGAACTTCCACTTCCTGGACAACGCGAACGTCTGCCTCCCCGAGATCCACAACATCGCGGTCGGCGTTCTCGGGGTGGCCGTCCCGGTCGAGGTCCCGATCGCCAACAGCGGCGGCAAGCAGTACTGCACCCAGGGTCAGGGCACCCAGAGCAAGGGTGACGGTGGCATCTCCCACCTGATCGGCTGACCTGCCGCCCACCCGCACCACCCCTGAACCACCCTTCGAATCGCTCCCCGATTCACCCTCGAGAGGAAACCGGAAATGATCAAGAAGTCCCTCGCCGCCGCCGGCCTGGCCGCCGCCGCCATCGCGATGTCCGCCGGCTCGGCTTCCGCCATCGCGGACGCGGACGGCTCGGCCGTCTCGGTCCAGGGCAACGGCGGCACCAACCACACCGGCACCGCCGGCAACAACAGCCCGAACTTCCACACCCTGGACAACCCGAACGTCTGCCTGCCGGAGGTCCACAACATCGCGGTCGCCGTCATCGGCGTCGCGGTGCCGGTCGAGGTGCCGATCCTGAACAGCACCCCGAAGCAGATCTGCAACGTCGGCCAGAACACCCAGTCCTCGGGCGACTCGGGCGTCTCGCACCTGATCGGCTGATTCGGGGCATGGCGCGGCCGGAGGGCCCGGGGAGGTCTCCCCGGGCCCTCCGGGCTGTACGGACCGGTCACCCGGACGGGCCGCCGCTCCCGCGTGCGGGCCGGGCGGGTGACAGGCCGTCGGCCCGGCGCGTGGGGCGCCGGGCCGACGGGAGCGGGTGATCACGTGTCAGTGACAGGGCGCTCCGGGAGAGCGTTCCGACAGAGAGGGCAGATCCATGAAGAGCAAGCTGGGCAAGGCCGCGCTGACCGCCTTCGGCGCGCTGGCGCTCGCGGGTGTCGCCACCCCGGCGTTCGCGCACGTCGGCCTCGCGGGCGGCGGCGAGTTCGTCGCCTCGGCGCACCCCGTGTTCGCCGCCGGTGAGTGGTGGGGCCTCGCGCACACCACCCACATCCACACCGGCGCCCAGGGCTGGGGCGCCGCCACCTCCACCGACGCGCTCGGCGGCGTGGAGGGCTTCGCCCACGTCGGCTGACGTACGGGTGTACGACGAAGGCCGGGCCCGGTGAGGGGCCCGGCCTTCGTCGTACTGGCTCGTACGGCGGTGGGCTACTTGAGCAGCGCGGCGGCCTCGACCGCCCAGTAGGTGAGGATCTGCTCGGCCCCGGCGCGGCGGATCGAGGTCAGCGTCTCCATGATCATCCGCTCCCGGTCGATCCAGCCGTTCGCCGCGGCGGCCTCGACCATCGCGTACTCGCCGGAGACCTGGTACGCCGCCACCGGCACCGGCGAGGCGTCGGCGACCTGCCGCAGGACGTCCAGGTAGGCCATCGCGGGCTTGACCATCACCAGGTCGGCGCCCTCCGCGACGTCCTGCGCCAGCTCCCGCAGCGACTCCCGGGCGTTCGCCGGGTCCTGCTGGTAGGTCTTGCGGTCGCCCTTCAGCGAGGAACCGACCGCCTCCCGGAACGGGCCGTAGAACGCCGAGGCGTACTTGGCGGTGTAGGCGAGGATGCCCACGTCCTGGTGCCCCGCGCCGTCCAGCGCCTCGCGGACCACCGCGATCTGACCGTCCATCATCCCGGACGGACCGACCAGGTGGACGCCCGCGTCCGCCTGCACCCGGGCCATCTCGGCGTAGCGCTCCAGCGTCGCGTCGTTGTCCACGCTGCCGTCGGCGGCCAGCACCCCGCAGTGGCCGTGGTCGGTGTACTCGTCCAGGCAGAGGTCGGACATGACCACCAGGGCGTCGCCGACCTCGGCGACCACGTCCCGGATCGCCTGCTGCAGGATGCCGTCCGGGTTGGTGCCCTCGCTGCCGACCGCGTCCTGCACCTCGGGCACGCCGAACAGCATGAGGCCGCCCAGGCCCGCCTCGGCCGCTTCGACGGCGGCCTTGCGCAGGGTGTCGCGGGTGTGCTGGACCACGCCCGGCATCGACGACACCGGGACCGGCTCGCTGACGCCCTCACGGACGAACAGCGGCAGGATCAGCTCCGCCGGGTGCAGCCGGGTCTCGGCGACCAGCCGGCGCATCGCCGGGGTCGAACGCAGCCGGCGGGGGCGGACGTACGGGAATTCAGCGGACACGGCTTCTCTCTCCGAACGGTTGTGCAGCGCCGGGGGCGGCGGGTCGGCCGCCCCCGGGACGAGTATGTCGAACAGCAGGGCCTCAGCGGGCCTTGCGGCGCGAACCGGGGCGGCGCTCGCTGGGCCGGTAGACCGGCTCACCGGCGGCGGTCGCGGTGTCGCGGCGCCTGGCCCCGAAGTCTGCCAGCGCCTGGGCCAGGGCGGCCGCCGACGGCGCCGGGGCCATCACGTCGACCCGCAGGCCGTGCTCCTCGGCGGTCTTGGCGGTGGCCGGGCCGATACAGGCGATGACCGTCACGTTGTGCGGCTTGCCGGCGATGCCGACCAGGTTGCGCACGGTCGAGGACGAGGTGAAGAGCACCGCGTCGAAGCCGCCGCCCTTGATCGCCTCACGGGTCTCGGCCGGCGGCGGCGAGGCGCGGACCGTCCGGTACGCCGTCACGTCGTCGACCTCCCAGCCCAGCTCGACCAGGCCGGCCACCAGGGTCTCGGTGGCGATGTCGGCGCGCGGCAGCAGCACCCGGTCGATCGGGTCGAACACCGGGTCGTACGGCGGCCAGTCCTCCAGCAGCCCGGCCGCGGACTGCTCACCGCTCGGCACCAGGTCCGGCTTCACACCGAAGTCCACCAGGGCCTGCGCGGTGGTCTCGCCGACCGCCGCGACCTTGATCCCGGCGAACGCCCGGGCGTCCAGGCCGTACTCCTCGAACTTCTCCCGGACGGCCCGGACCGCGTTCACCGAGGTGAAGGCGATCCACTCGTAGCGGCCGGTGACCAGGCCCTTGATCGCCCGCTCCATCTGCTGCGGGGTACGCGGCGGCTCGACCGCGATGGTCGGCACCTCCTGCGGTACCGCACCGTACGAGCGCAGCTGCTCGGAGAGGCCGGTGGCCTGCTCCTTGGTGCGCGGCACCAGCACGTTCCAGCCGAACAGCGGCTTGGTCTCGAACCAGGAGTGCGAGGAGCGGTGCGCGACCTGCTCGCCCACCACGGCTATCACCGAGGTCGCCGGGTCCACCGGGGCGGAGACCGGCGAGGGCAGCACCCGGGCCGCCTTCAGGTCGGCCGCGATGGTGGCCAGGGTCGCGGTGAAGGTGCGCTGGCGGGTGGTGGTGCCGGAGAGCGTCGCGCTGAGCGCGGACTCCGGCTTGCGGCCGTTGGAGACCAGCGCGTTGGCGGTGGCCGGCAGCTGCCCCAGGGTGGTGCGCACCACCAGGGTGGTCTCCGGCGCGCCCAGGTCCACCGGGCTGCCGGCGAGCAGCGCGGGACCGTCCACGAACCGGACGTCGGTGCCGCTGCCGCCGCGCAGCGGGACGCCGGCGTAGGCCGGCACGCCGACCGACTGGGCGACGCCCGGGATCACCTCGAACGGGATCCCGTCGCCCGCGCAGCTGAGCATCTCCTCGGCCGCGCAGCCGTCCAGGCCGG
This sequence comes from Kitasatospora sp. NPDC088548, assembly GCF_044753005.1. Classification (NCBI taxonomy): domain Bacteria; kingdom Bacillati; phylum Actinomycetota; class Actinomycetes; order Kitasatosporales; family Streptomycetaceae; genus Kitasatospora; species Kitasatospora sp. NPDC088548. The sequence goes on along the minus strand of NZ_JBIVMI010000013.1, from coordinate 69,268 downwards.
GGTCGCCGTCGACGGTGCGGACCACGTGCCGGCCGGAGCGGACGGCCTCGGCGACCAGCTTGGCCAGGTCGAACCCGGCCCCCTCCGCGCCCGGGGTGTGCACCTGCACACCGGCCGGACAGTGACTGCGCACGGCGGCGGCGGTCAGCGGATCGGCGACCAGGACGTCGGCCGAGGCGAGCACCTCGACCGCGCGCAGCGTCAGCAGGCCCGGGTCCCCGGGGCCCGCGCCCAGGAAGGTGCACCGGCCGGCGGCGGACGACCCGCCCGCAAAGGGGCTGTCGGCCGGGAACGGGGTGTCGGTGGCGGTGGTGGGGCTCATCGGGCTCGCTCCCCCATCAGGGCGGCCGCGCCCGCGTCGAGCAGCCGGGCGGCGAGGGCGCGGCCGAGGGCCGCCGCCTGCTGCTCGGCGGTCTCGTCGAGGACGATCGGACCGTGGGCGGACATCTTCAGCAGGGAGGTGCCGTCGACGGTGCCGACCACGCCCTCCAGCCGCAGTTCGGATCGGTGACCCCAGGTGGCCAGCGCGGCGACCGGCGCGGAGCAACCGGCCTCCAGGGTGGCCAGCAGGGCGCGCTCGGCGGCCACCGCGACCCGGGTGGGGGTGTGGTCGAGGGCGGCCAGCGCGGCGGTCAGCCCGGTGTTGGCGGTGGTGCACTCGACGGCGAGCGCGCCCTGGCCGGGGGCCGGGATCATCAGCTCGGGGTCGAGGTGACCGCTGATCTCGGCGCTGCGGCCGAGCCGGTTGAGGCCGGCCGTGGCCAGCACCACGGCGTCCAGCTCGCCGGAGGTGACGAAGCCGATCCGGGTGTCGACGTTGCCGCGGATCGCGACCGTCTCCAGCGCGGCGCCACGGGCTCGCGCCCAGGCGTTCAGCTGCGCCATCCGGCGCGGCGAGCCGGTGCCGATCCGGGCGGTGCGCCCGGCGCCGGCCAGCTTCTCCACCAGTTCGTCCAGGGCCAGGCCCTCGTGCGACACCAGGGCGTCACGGACGTCCTCGCGCTCGGGGACGGCGGCCAGCACCAGGCCCGTGGGCTCGGCGGTGGGCAGGTCCTTCAGCGAGTGCACGGCGAAGTCGATCCGGCCCTCCAGCAGCGCGTCGCGCAGCGCGGAGACGAACACGCCGGTGCCGCCGATCTGCGCCAGCGCCTCCCGGGAGGTGTCGCCGTAGGTGGTGATCTCCACCAGCTCGACGGGGCGCCCGGTGACCCGGGTCACCTCGCGGGCGACCATGCCCGACTGGGCCATGGCGAGCGCGCTGCGCCGGGTGCCGAGCCGCAGCGCTGCGGTCGCGGGCCGGGCCTGGTCGGTGAGCGGTTGACCATTCATGAGGTGATCGTCCCGGTGGTACTCGTGGGATGGCTGACGGTTCATCTGGTGCCCCCGCCGGAAGGCTGGGGCAGACCGCCGACGGGCGTGCCCGACACGGCGTGCACGGCCGCCGGGTCGAGGTCGAACAGCTCGCGCAGCGCGTCCGCGTAGGAGGCGCCGCCCGGCTCGGCGGCAAGCTGCTTCACCCGAACGGTCGGGGCGTGCAGCAGCTTGTCGACGACGCGGCGAACGGTCTGGGTGATCTCGGCGCGGGAGCGCTCGTCGAGACCGGGCAGCCGGGAGTCCAGGCGGCCCAGCTCGGCGGCGACCACCTCGGAGGCCATCGCCCGCAGCGCGACCACGGTCGGCGCGATCCGGGCGGCCCGCTGAGCCGCGCCGAAGGCGGTGACCTCGTCGGCCACGATGCCGGAGACGGCGTCCACGTCCCCGGCGCCGGGGGTGGCGGCGTGGGCGTGCGAGAGGCTCTCCAGGTCGACCAGCAGGGCGCCGGGCAGCTCGTGCACGCCGTGGTGGACGTCGCGGGGCATGGCGAGGTCGAGGAAGGCCAGCGGGGCGTCGCCGCCCCGGGCGGCGACGGCGGTGGCGACGTCCTCGGCGCTGATCACCACGCCGGCCGCGCCGGTGCAGGAGATCACCAGGTCGACGTCGGCCAGCGCCTCGGGCACCTTGGCCAGCTCGATGGTGCGGGCCACGTCGGCGCCGAGGATCTCGACCAGCCGCTCGGCGCGCTCGGGCGTCCGGTTGGCGATCAGCAGATCGGTGACGCCGGAGCGGACCAGGGTGGCGGCGGCCAGCGAGCTCATCGAGCCGGCGCCGACCACCAGGGCCCGCTTGCCCGCGATCTCGCCCGCGCCGGCCGCGACCTGCTCCAGGCCGAAGGTCACCAGCGACTGGCCGGCCTTGTCGATGCCGGTCTCGCTGTGCGCCCGCTTGCCGACCCGCAGGGCCTGCTGGAACAGCTCGTTCAGGCCGCGCCCGGCGGTGTGCTCGTCCTGGGCCTTGGCCAGGGCGTCGCGCAGCTGGCCGAGGATCTGGCCCTCGCCGACCACCATCGAGTCCAGGCCGCAGGCCACCGCGAAGAGGTGGTGGACGGCGCGGTCCTCGTAGTGGACGTAGAGGTGGGAGGTCAGCTCCTCCAGGTCCACCCCGCTGTGGTGGGCGAGCAGCAGCGACAGCTCGGCGACACCGGCGTGGAACTTGTCCACGTCGGCGTAGAGCTCGATCCGGTTGCAGGTGTTCAGCAGCGCGGCCTCGGCGACGGTCGCGGTGGCCGCCGCGTCGTGCAGCAGCCGGGTCGGGACGTCACCGGTCAGGGCGGCGCGCTCCAGCACGCCGACCGGGGCGGTGCGATGGCTCAGTCCTACGACAAGAAGACTCATGCCCGCCCCCTGGTGCCATGGTTCTCGGTGCTCACGCCGGCATCACCGCGGAGAGATCGCCCTCGCCGGGCTTGCCCTTGGCCGGCTCGGTCCCGTCCTTGGCCGGCTCGACGGCCACCCGGCCCTTGCCGCTGCCGCCCGCGGCGCGGCGCAGCTTGGCGGCGGCCGCCCGGACCGGTCCGGGGGCGCGGTCGAGCACGGACTCGGCGCGGTCCGGCTCCTCGCCGGCCTTGCGCTGCTCGTGGAAGGCCAGGATCTGCAGCTCGATGGAGAGGTCCACCTTGCGCACGTCCACGCCGTCCGGCACGGTCAGCACGGTCGGGGCGAAGTTCAGGATGCTGGTGACGCCGGCCTCGACCAGGCGGTCGCAGACCTGCTGGGCGGCGCCGGGCGGGGTGGTGATGACACCGATGGAGACGTGCTGGCTCTCCACGATCTCCTCCAGCTCGTCCATGTGGCGCACCGGCAGACCGGCCGCGCTGCTGCCGACCACGGCCGGGTCGGCGTCCAGCAGGGCCGCCACCCGGAAGCCGCGGGAGGCGAAGCCGCCGTAGTTGGCGAGCGCGTGGCCGAGGTTCCCGATGCCGACGATGACGACCGGCCAGTCCTGCGTCAGGCCCAGCTCGCGGGAGATCTGGTAGACGAGGTACTCGACGTCGTAGCCGACCCCACGGGTCCCGTACGAGCCGAGGTAGGAGAAGTCCTTGCGCAGCTTCGCGGAGTTGACGCCCGCGGCGGCCGCCAGCTCCTCGGAGGAGACGGTCGGCACGGAGCGCTCGGAGAGCGCGGTGAGCGCCCGCAGATAGAGGGGCAGGCGCGCGACGGTCGCCTCCGGGATGCCCCGGGCACGCGAGGGTCGGCGCGCGGCGCCCTGGTCGGGCGTCTGCGAACTGCTCTGTGGTGATCGGCCGATTGCCACGGTGCTCCTGTGGGTGAAGCTGGGCTTTGGCAGCCAGGCTATGCGTTTGTGAACGTGTGCACAAAGATGGTGTCCGTTTTGTCCCCGCACAGTGATGCGCATCACGCCGTCGACCCCATAGCACCGCTCTCTGTCGGCACCACCGCCGGGGGCCGTGCGCCCGGTGTCCGCAGGCCGTACGGAGCCTCCCTGCGGACCAGCGGGACGGGGGCCCCGGACTGCCGCGAACGCGCCCGGCCCAGCCTCGGCCACGGCACCCGGGCCGCCTCGCCCAGCGGCGCGGCCCACTCCTCGGGCGGGCAGGACGGAACGCCCGCGCAGTGCCGCAGCAGTTCGGCGGTGGCCCGGGCGTCGCCCAGCGCGGTGTGCGCCGCGAACCCGCCGAGGCCCGCCGCCTCGGCGCAGGCGGCCAGGCCGAAACCGCGGGCCTGGGGCAGGTGGGCGCGGGCCAGCCGCATGGTGCAGAGCAGCGGGACGGGCGGCAGCGGCACCCCGATCCGGGCGAACTCGCGACCCAGGAAGGCGTGGTCGCAGGTGACGTGATGGCCGACCAGCACCCGGCCGGCCAGCAGCTCCAGCAGCCTCGGCGCGATCTCCCGGAACCGGGGGGCGCCCTCGACGTCGGCCTGGGCTATCCGGTGCACATGGGTCGGGCCGACCGGGCCGAGCGGATCGAGCAGGGTGCAGAACTCGGTCTCCGGGCGCAGCGCCGCGTCCAGCAGCACCACCGCGACCTCGACCACCCGGTGCCGCCACGGGCTGCGGCCGGTCGCCTCCACGTCCACCACCGCGAACCCGCCGGCCGCCCCGGCCGCCTCCGGGCGGACGGGCATCCCTGGGGTCGGGCCGGGAAGCATGACGGCACTCCTGGTGTGCTCAGCCCCCCATGGCCGCGGACGCGTTCGATCGTAAGCCGACGAACGGGGCCGTTCCCCGGCCGGTCGCGGGTTTCTTCACAACGATTCGGCGAACCGCCCCCGCCGGTCGGCGGGGGCGGCGCGGGGCGGGACCCCCGGGGCTCAGGCGCCCAGCGCGGCGCGCAGCCGGCGCTCGTCGACCCGCCAGAAGTCGTGCTGGCGGCCGTCGATCAGGGTCACCGGGATCTGCTCCCAGTAGCGGCGGTACAGCTCCTCGTCCTGCGTGATGTCCTTCTCCTCGAACGTCGCGCCCAGCTCGCCCGTCACCCGGACGATCACCTCCCGGGCGTCGTCGCAGAGATGGCAGCCCGGCTTGCCGACCAGGGTCACGGTACGGTCGGCCGGCTTCGGGCTCGGGGTCTTGTCACGTCGCAGCAGTGGGCTCACCAGGCCATTGTGCGCCCGCCTTACACCCGGCCGGGCCGGACGTCCGGCCGGGCCGGGGCCGCCCGCCGTTCACCGCGCGGGCACGCCGCCGTCACGGCCGCTCCCGACCCGGCTGGCTATGCTCGATGCCATGGCCGTGCTCCGAAGGCTCCTCCAGACAAGGCGTCCCACCAGCGCGCGGACCGCCCTGGCGGGCGAGGCCGCGGCCGAGGCGGCGGAGGCCGCGCTGCGCGCCGAACCGGGCCCGGGGCCGACCGCCGGAGCCCCGGCCGCCGAGTCCGCCGGTGCCACCGGGACCGCCGAGCCCATCGGGGCCGTCAAGGACATCGGGACCACCGAGTCCACCGAGTCCGCCGGGACCGCGCCCGCGGCCGACAGGCCGGCCAGGGCCCCCAAGGCGCCCGCCGAGAACCACACCCCCGAGCGGGACGACCCGCGCGCCGCCGCCTTCTTCGACTGCGACAACACCATCCTGCGCGGCGCGGCGATCTTCTACCTCGGCGTCGGCCTCTACCGGCGCGGCTTCCTCACCCGGCGCGACATCGCCCGGTTCGCCTGGCAGCAGGCCTGGTTCCGCCTGCACGGCACCGAGGACCCGGACCACATGGCCGACGCCCAGCACACCGCACTCGGCCTGGTGGCCGGAAAGCGGACGGCCGACCTCGAAGCCATCTGCGAGGAGGTCTTCGAGGAGGTCATCGCCGACAAGATCTGGCCGGGCACCCGCGCCCTGGTCCAGATGCACCTGGACGCCGGCCAACGGGTCTGGCTGGTCACCGCCGCCCCGCTGGAGGTGGCCCGGGTCATCGCCCGCCGGCTCGGCATGACGGGCGCGCTCGGCACCGTCGCCGAGGCCAGGGACGGCCTCTACACCGGACGTCTGGTCGGGGATCTGCTGCACGGGCCCGCCAAGGCGGCCGCCGTCCGCGCACTGGCCCGCCGGGAGCGGCTCGACCTCGGCCGCTGCGCCGCGTACAGCGACTCGGCCAACGACATCCCGATGCTCTCGCTGGTCGGCCACCCGTACGTGGTGAACCCGGACGGCGCGCTGCGCCGGCACGCCCGGGCGCAGGGCTGGCGGGTGCGGGACTTCCGGACCGGGCGCAAGGCCGCCCGGATCGGCCTGCCGGCGGCGGCCGCGCTCGGCGTGATCGCGGGCGCGGCCGCCGCCGGGGTCGCACTGCACCGCCGGCACCGCGTCTGAACCGCCGGCGCCGCGGCCGGACCTTCCGGCGCCGCTGCCGAACCTTCCGGCAGCGCGGCCGGGACGAGGCGTCCCCGGGCGGGTGACCGGACGTCAACCAGCCCCCTGACCAGGCCCCTCGTACGGGCGAACTCCCCCGTGCCACCGCTCCGCCCGGATCTCCTGCGCACATCTGATCGCCACCGATCACTTTCGATCGTTCATCAGACGGGGAAAGTCGAGGGTTGCCGAGGCCCGAGGCAGGGAAACCGCCTTCCCGGCCCCCAAACTTGTCACCCAGCGCATCTGTTCGGTCACGTTGAGCCGGATGAACGATGACACGTTCGGTCGACATCAGTCAGATATGCACACTGCGCGGATCTCAAACGACCACTTCGACCACACGGTGTAGCTGTCATTGCACAAAGCGTTATTCTCTCCTGGATGCACGTCACCCACGCGCCCCTTTTGCCGGGCGGCGCGGGCGTGCTCTCCGCGCAGGCGGAGGTGATCCGTCCACAGTTCTGCCTCTGGGAGTCCCGTGTACCCACCCGTCCGGAACGACGCGCCTGCACCCTCCCGCCCGTCGCCCGCGCCCCTGCGCTCCCGCACCGGCCTCCGCGGCCGCCCGGCCTCCGCCCGGCAGATCTCCACCGGCCTGGAGCTGCTGCGCAGCCTGCTCCGCAGCCGGCTCCCCGCCCCGGCCCAACTCGTGACCGCCGGAGCCTCGTTCGACCCCGGCCGGCCGCACCCCGGCGGCCTCGCGCTGCGCACCACCGCCGCCGGTTCCGCCGGCGCCGGCTCACGCGGACGGACCGGCGCCACCGGCACCGGCGGCCGCAGCCGGGCCAGGACCGCCCCGAGCCCCGGCTACGAGACCGAGCACAACCCGATCATGGAGCTGGTCGAACGGGCCCAGGCCGGCGAGAGCGATGCCTTCGGCCGCCTCTACGACCACTACGCGGACACCGTCTACCGCTACATCTACTACCGGGTCGGCAGCCGGGCCACCGCCGAGGACCTCACCAGCGAGACCTTCCTGCGCGCGCTGCGCCGGATCGGCACCTTCACCTGGCAGGGCCGGGACTTCGGCGCCTGGCTGGTGACCATCGCCCGCAACCTGGTGGCCGACCACTTCAAGTCCAGCCGGTTCCGGCTGGAGGTCACCACCGGGGAGATGCTCGACTCCAACGAGTGCGAACGCAGCCCGGAGGACTCGGTACTGGAGTCGCTCTCCAACGCGGCCCTGCTGGACGCGGTGCACCGGCTCAACCCGCAGCAGCAGGAGTGCGTCACGCTCCGGTTCCTGCAAGGGCTCTCGGTGGCGGAGACGGCCCGGATCATGGGCAAGAACGAGGGCGCCATCAAGACCCTCCAGTACCGCGCGGTGCGGACGCTCGCCCGCCTGCTGCCGCCCGACGCGCGGTGAGCGGGCCGGTGACCGGGGAGATACCCGCCGGACCGCCACCGTCACCGCCGACGCCGCTCCGACACGTGCGGGTGAACGCCCCGGCCGGTGATCGGCGGCGCGTAACCGACCGCCCGCACCGCTCGTTGGCCAGCGTGCAAGCCTCCACCAGGCGTACGGTCAAGTCGAATTGCGACCTCTCACCCGATGGAGTGGCTTTGGCCCGCCGGGACAACCGCCCGGCAGGCCGGAGTGTCGACAACGACGAAGGGAGGTGTGGCTCGTGACGGCAAACGTGCTGGAGCACCGGCGGGCGAAGGCCTTCGCCGAGGCGCTGGAGGCCCACCGGGCAGAGCAACGCGGCGCCGCCGGTACCGGATCGGCCAACACCGCTTCCACCGGTGCCGGTTCGGCCATGACGGCCACGACGGCCGCGATGGCCGAGCTGGTCGGCATGACCGACGCACTCGGCGCGCTACCCGGACCGGAGCTGGACCGGCAGGTCAGGACGGTCCAACGCGCCCAGCTGATGGCCGCGTTCGAGCAGGCCTTCGCGGGCGGCCCGGGCGCCACCGTGCCCCGGCAGCGCAGGCACCGGTCGCTCCGGACCGCTCCGCGCGGCCGCTGGAGCCGCCGGTTCGCGATCGGCGGACTGGTCGCCGGGCTCGCCGTCGGCAGCCTCGCGGGCGCCGCCACCGCCAGTACCAACGCCCTCCCCGGCGACACGCTGTACGGCATGAAGCGCGGCCTCGAAGGGCTCCGGCTGAACTTCGCGGGCTCCGACAGCGAGCGCGGCGAGCTGCTGCTCGACCACGCCGCCACCCGGCTCGGCGAGGCCAAGAGCCTGGTCGGCCACACCGACCCGGCGGGCGCGCTCAGCCCGGGCACGGTCGAGCAGGTCCGGCGCGCGCTGGACGACATGCACGCCGACGCCCTCAAGGGCCGCGAGCTGCTGCGTTCGGTCTACCGCAGCAACGGCTCGCTGGACCCGATGCGCGCCCTGGCCGGGTTCGCCCAGGGCGAGGACGGCCGCTGGGCGGAGCTGCAGAGCAGGCTGCCGGTGCAGCTGACCCCGCAGGCACACCTGGTGGACCAGCTCTTCGACGACATAAGCGAGGACGTCGCGCCCCTGCGTCTGACCCAGCCGCCCGCCAAGAGCGGCAGCGGCCCGGCGGGCACCGGAGCGGGCGGCGCGAGCGGCGCGGCCTCCGGCACCACCTCCGCCGACACCCCGGCGGGCGGCGGCAACGCCGCACCCGGTGCCGGGCCGGCCCAGGGCGGCGCGGCCGCCGCCAACGGTGGCGGCAGGCCCGGCAGCACCGAGCGGGCCCCGTCCACCGGGTCGGGCCTGCCCGGCATCGGCAACGGCGGCGCGGTGCCGAGCGGCGTGCCGAGCAGCGCCGCGGACGCCGTCGGCGGGCTGGTCGACAACCTCACCAGCGGGCTCACCGGCGTCAAGCCCTCGCCGAGCGCCGACCCGGTGCCCGACCAGGCCCCGCGGCCGTCCGGCCCGCCCAGCGCCGGTGCCGGTGCCACGCCGCAGGGCGTCGAGGTGCCGCCGCTGGTCCCCGGCCTGCTGCCCGGGCTGCGGATCCTCGGCGGCTGACCCGGCCGTACGGACACGGGTGAGGGCCCGGCGGGTTCGCCGGGCCCTCACCCGGGCACCGTTCCGGAAGGCCGGCGGGGCGCCCTGTGGTTCGGAAGCCGTGGTTCGGAAGCCGTGGCCGGCCGTGGCTCAGAAGAAGACCGACCGCCGCTGCACCAGCAGCTTGTAGAGCGTGTGCTGGATGGTCTCCCGTACCTCGTCGGCCAGGTCGAAGACCAGCATCGGGTCGTCCGCCGCCTCCGCCGGGTGCCCGTCGGTGGCGATCGGTTCACCGAACTCGATCGTCCACTTGGTCGGCAGCGGCACCGCGCCGAGCGGCCCCAGCCACGGGAAGGTCGGCGTGACCGGCACGTACGGCAGGCCCAGCAGCCGGGCCAGCGTCTTGAGGTTGCCGATCATCGGGTAGGTCTCCTCCGCCCCGACGATCGCGCACGGCACGATCGGTACCCCCGCCCGCAGCGCCGAGGCGACGAACCCGCCGCGCCCGAACCGCTGCAGCTTGTACCGCTCGGAGAACGGCTTGCCGATGCCCTTGAAGCCCTCCGGCCAGACTCCGACCACCTCGCCGCGCTCCAGCAGCGCCTGGGCGTCCTCGTTGCAGGCCAGCGTGTGACCGGCCTTGCGGGCCAGCTCGTTGACGCCGGGCAGGACGAAGACCAGGTCCGCGGCGAGCATCCGCAGGTGCCGGTGGTGCGGGTGGTGGTCGTGGATGGCCACCTGGGTCATCAGCGCGTCCAGCGGGATCGTCCCGGAGTGGTTGGCGACGATCAGCGCGCCGCCCTCGGCCGGGATGTTCTCGATCCCGCGCACCTCGACCCGGAAGTACTTCTCGGCGAGCGGGCGCAGCAGCGAGAGCAGCACCTCCTCGGTGAGCTCCCGGTCGAAGCCGAACTCGTCCACCTCGTAGTCGCCGGTGATCCGGCGGCGCAGGAACGCCAGGCGGTCGGCGGCCCGGCCCTCCCAGCCCTTGCCGAACAGGCGGGTGGCGGCCGGGCCGAGCCGCCCGGCCAGCGCCCCGCCGACGGCGTCGGCGAGCTGGTCGGCCAGGCCCGGGTGGCCGGGGTCGCTCCAGCTGGGCGCGGACTCGATCGGGATGACCTTGGCCCCGTCCCTCGCGTTCTCGGCTGCGGCACTCATCGCGGGTTCAGCTCCTGGGTCGGTGGGGAGGAACGGCCGGGCGGCGCTCCGACCCGAGCAGGGCGGCCAGCCGGTCGGTGACGGCGGTGAGCCGTTCGGGCGGCAGCAGGCCGGCGGACTGCGCGGCGGCGAAGTCGGCGAAGGCCTCCGGGGTGGTGAAGCCGGGCCGGTAGCCGAAGGTCTCGCGCAACCGGGTGGTGTCCACCACCCGGCCGTGGGTCAGCAGCCGCAGCTGCTCGGGCGAGAAGTCGACCATCCTGGTCTGCCGGGCCACCGCCGCCACCCAGCTGATCGCGGGCAGCAGCAGCGGCAGGGTCGGCCGGCCGAGCCTGCGGGCGCACTGGGAGAGCAGCAGCACGCCCTCCCCCGCCACGTTGAAGGTCCCGGTGTTGACGGTGCCGGGCTCGGCGGCGACGGCCGCCCGGCAGAGCACCTCGACCGCGTCGTCCTCGTGGACGAACTGCAGCCGGGGGTCGTAGCCGAGGACGATGGGCAGCACCGGCAGGGCGAAGTACTCGCTGAGCGGGGTGTCCGCGCCGGGGCCGACGATGTTGGCGAACCGCAGCACGGTCACCGCGACGTCCGGGCGGCGCCGGGCGAAGCCGCGGACGTAGCCCTCGACCTCCGCCGCGTCCTTGGCGAAGCCGCCGCCGGGCAGGTTCTTGGGCTGCGTCCGCTCGGTGAACACCGCCGGGTCGCGCGGGGTGGAGCCGTACACGCCGGTGGTGGACTTCACCACCAGGCGGCGCACGCCGGACGCCTTCTGGCAGGCACCGAGCAGCTGCATGGTGCCGATGACGTTGGACTCCTTGACCGAGGAGCGGTTGGTCGAGCCCAGACCGGTGGCGCTGACGCTGAGGTGGACGACGGTGTCGACCCGGTGCTCCGCGATCACCCGGGCCACCGCCGGCCGGCGCAGGTCGAGCTGGTGGAAGCGGTACGGGGCGGCGGGCCCGTCCGGTTCCGCGACGGCGTGCCGGGGCGGCTGCACGTCCACGCCGACCACCAGGTCCACCCCGGGCCGGCGGCGGATCTCGGCGGCGAAGCGGGCGCCGAGATGGCGTGCCACGCCGGTGACGAGCACGACCATGCCCACGGTGCTGCACCCCATTCCTCGCCCTGAGCGACTTGCGTGCACCGTACCGCGCCGCCGTGTCGGGCCGTGAAATGACACCGCCCGCCCAGGCCACAAGGGTCTGGACGGGCGGTGGAAGCGCCGGGCGCGCAGGGCGCGGCCGGGGCGCTTACTTCTTGTTGCGACGCTGCACGCGGGTCCGCTTCAGAAGCTTGCGGTGCTTCTTCTTGGCCATACGCTTGCGACGCTTCTTGATGACAGAGCCCACGGAACAACCCTCGCTCACTGAGACTCGCGCCCGTGAGAGACGGAGTCCATACGACTGACGGACGGCCTAGCCTACCTTCCGCGCGCCCTGGGTCGTAATCGTGCTCCCCGGAACCGGGAAACACCCGGAGAATCCCCGGCGAACGGGCCCGGGGTCCGCAGGCTGCGGACCCCGCCCCGCCGCCCGGCCCTACGCGCTCTCGAGCCGCACGTAGGACTCCTTGAGGTACTCGTGCACCGCCTGCTGGGGCACCCGGAAGGACCGTCCGACCCGGATGGCCGGCAGTTCTCCGCTGTGCACCAACCGGTACACCGTCATCTTGGACACCCGCATGACCGCGGCCACCTCCGCCACGGTCAGGAAGACAACTTCCTGCAGGGGGCGTTCGCCGGAACTCATGACCATCACCCGACCCTTACCCGTGTGCAAGGCACCGGCTTCCCCTCCGGTGACTCCACCGGCACACGTGTATCCCCAGAGTAGTTATGGGTGGTACCAGTGGGAAGAGGGGGAAGCCCAGTCCTCGTACGGTGAGAGATAGGCCTGTTGCAGTACGTAGTCGCTCAGCGGTCTGTAGCAGTGGGCATGCGCACGCCCCCGGACACGGGGCCGCCGGTCCGGGGCCTCCGGGCTCAGGGCAGCAGGCCGTGGTAGGGCAGGACGGCCCGGCGGGTGGCGAGGATCGCCTGGTCCAGCCGGTCGGCCGGATCGTAGCCGGTGTCGAAGTCCCGCCAGACGGGCCTGGCCCCGTCGGTCATCCGCAGCGGGGCCGGGCGGCGGGTGCGCCGGTAGACCTCGGCGCGCCAGGCCTCCGGGGTCTCGGTGGCCGGGTCGACGGGCCGTCCGGCGGCGGTGGCGACCAGGTGGGTCCAGGTCCGCGGGACGACGTCCACCACGGCGTAGCCGCCTCCGCCGGTGGCGATCCAGCGGCCGCCGGCGTGCCGGTGGGCCAGGTCGTGCAGTTCCTCGGCGATCAGCCGCTGGGCGTCCACGGTGACGGCGAAGTGGGCGAGCGGGTCCTCCAGGTGGGTGTCCGCGCCGTGCTGGGTGACCAGGACCTGCGGGCGGAACGCGGCCAGCAGTTCGGGCACCAGGGCGTGGAAGGCGCGCAGCCAGCCGGTGTCGCCGGTGCCGGCCGGCAGCGGCAGGTTCGCGGCGGAGCCGGGGGCGTCGGGGCCTCCGGTCTCGGTGGCCCAGCCGGTCTGCGGGAAGAGCGTGGCGGGGTGCTCGTGCAGCGAGACGGTGAGCACCCGCGGGTCGTTCCAGAACGCCTGCTGGACGCCGTCACCGTGGTGGACGTCCACGTCGACGTAGGCGACCCGCTCGGCGCCGAGTTCGAGCAGCCGGGCGATGGCGAGCGCCGGGTCGTTGTAGATGCAGAAACCGGAGGCCCGGCCGGGCATGGCGTGGTGCAGCCCGCCGGCGAAGTTGACGGCGTGCGGGGTCTCGCCGCGCCAGACGGCCTCGGCGGCGGCCACGGACTGGCCGGCGATCAGCGCGGAGGCGGAGTGCACGGCGGGGAAGGCCCAGTTGTCGTCGGTGCCGAGCCCGTGCCGGGCGTCCTGCTCCTCAGGGTGGGCGGCGGCGTGCTTGACCGCCGCGACGTACTCGCGGGTGTGCACCAGGCGCAGGGTGGACTCGCCGGCCGGCGGCGCGGCCCGGACCGTCACCCCGGGGCCGCTGCTCAGCCCGAGGGACTCCACGAGGCGCATGGTGAGCGCCAGCCGGGTCGGGTCCATCGGGTGGCCGGGGCCGAAGTCGTAGGCGGTGACGGCCTCGTCCCAGAAGAGGTGCAGGCCGCAGGGGGTGTCACGCTCGGCTTCGGGCATGGCCTCCACCGTAGCGGGTGGCTCCGCTCCGGCGGCCGCCAGGGCGCGCCGGTTCCGGGCCGCTCCGGCCGTCCGCCCCGGCCGTGGGTGCCGGCCGTCCGCTCGGGCGGTTCGCTCGGGCGGTTCGCGCTCAGGCCACCGCGGGCCGGGCGACCGGGGCGGGGGCGAAGCGGCCGGCGAGCGGGAGGACGGCGAGCACCAGCAGCATCGGGGCGAGCAGTGCCCAGCGGTAGGAGCTCGCGCCCGCGATCGCCCCGACCAGTGGTGAACCGACCAGGAAACCCACGTAGTTGAAGAGGTTGAGCCGGGCCACGGCGGCGTCCGAGTCGGCCGGGAAGAGCCGTCCGCCGGCCGCGAAGACCTGGGGGATGATCGCGCAGATTCCGAAGCCGAGCACGGTGAAGCCGGCGATGCCCGCCCCGGCACCGGGCGCCGCGGCGGCCACCGCAAAGCCGAGCGCGGCCAGCGCGGCGCCGCCGCGGACCACGGGGACGGCGCCCCAGCGCTGCACCGCGCGGTCACCCAGGGCCCGGCCGAGCAGCATCGCCACCATGTAGCCGAGGTAGGAGAGTTTGGCGACGTCCTTCGGGCTGCCGAGGCTGTCGGTGAGGTACTTGACGCTGTAGTTGGAGACCGAGGCGTCCGCGATGTACGCGAAGGCCATCGCCAGGCAGAGCGGCAGCAGTGGCCGCCACGGTACGGACCGGGCGGCGGCCTCGGCGGCCTCCCGGACGGCGTCGCCCAGTTCGGCGGGCCCGGCGAAGCGGGTGCCGGCGAGGACGGCGAGCGGGGCGATCACCGCGGCGGCCGAGCCGAACAGCACCGGCAGGCCGAGGTCGTAGCGTGAGCCGAGGCCCGCGACGGCGGCGCCGAGGATGCCGCCGAGGCTGAACGCGGCGTGGAAGCCGAGCATGACCGAGCGCCCGTAACGGCGCTGGAGGCCCACCCCGAGCATGTTCATACTGGCGTCCAGCGCACCGACCAGAAGCCCGAACGCCCCGAGGGCCAGGGCGAGTTGCCAGAGCGTGCCGCCGAGCCCGGCGCCCGCCAGGCTGAGGCAGACGGCGGGCTGGACGACCCGCAGCACAGCCCGGGCCCCGGTGCGCCGCACCAGCCATTCGGAGCCGATCGAGCCCACCCCGGCCAGGATCGGCACGGCCGCCAGGAAGACCGGCAGCAGGGCGTCGCTCAGCCCGTACCGGTCCTGGATCTCGGGGATACAGGTGACCAGCAGGGCGAAGGTGACGCCCTGGAGCAGGAAACTCGCGGCGAGCGCGGCTCTGCCCGCGCGCAGCCGAGGAGGGATCACGGTACTCATGCCAACCTCGCTACTGGCCGGTACAACGATGTTGGCGAGAGCGTAGGCGGTGGCGCGCGATCGCGGGAGGGGTCGCGCAGCAGTTCTGCGAACAGCCGTTCCGTGCGGCTGTTCCGCGGCGGCCCTCCCCGGCCGGGCGGGCTCAGAGCAGCGCCGGGACCTCCGCCAGATCGGCGATCAGCCCGGTGGCACCGGCGGCGGTCAGCTTCGCCGGGTCGGTGAGCGCGGTGTACCCGTACACGTCCATACCGGCGGCCCGGGCGGCCAGCACGCCGTTGACGCTGTCCTCCAGGACCAGGCAGCGGCCCGGCTCGACGCCGAGGGTGCGGGCGGCGTGCAGGAAGAGGTCGGGCGCGGGCTTGCCGACGCCGACGTCCTGGGCGCTGAAGATCCGCTCCTCGACGAAGTTCCCGCGCAGGCCGGTGACGTCGAGCGCGGTCCGGATCCACTCGTGGTGCGCCGAGGAGGCCAGGCAGTAGGGCACGGAACGCTGCTGCAACTCCTTCAGCAGACGCTCCGCGCCCCGGACGGCGGCGAGTTCGGCGCCGAACGCGGCGAACACCCGGGCGTGGAACAGGTCGTCGAAGCCGTCCGGCAGCTTCGCCCCGTCGAACCGCTCGGCGATCACGTCGTGGACCCGGTGGGCGGCGGTGCCCATGAAGTCCCGGTACGACTCCTCGACGGTGGTCGGGTAGCCGAGTTCGGTCAGGTACTCGGCCAGCAGCCGGTTGGAGAGCGGCTCGCTGTCCACCAGGACACCGTCGTTGTCGAAAATCACCAAGTCGTAGGACATGCCGTCGAGCCTACTGGGCCCCGCCTCCGGGCCCGCCGGGCCTTGTGTCCGGGCCTACTTGCCGCCGGAGGCCAGCTCCCGGGAACGGTCCCTGGCCGCCTCCAGGGCGCCCAGCAGGGCCGCCCGTACACCGTGGTTCTCCAGCTCGCGGATGGCGGCGATGGTGGTGCCGGCCGGCGAGGTGACGGCCTCGCGCAGCTTCACCGGGTGCTCGCCGGAGTCCCGCAGCATCACCGAGGCGCCGATCGCCGACTGCACGATCAGGTCGTGCGCCACCTGCCGGGGCAGGCCGAGCAGGATGCCCGCGTCCGTCATCGCCTCGACCAGGAAGTAGAAGTACGCCGGGCCCGAACCGGAGAGCGCGGTCGCCGCGTCCTGCTGGGACTCGGGCAGCCGCACCGCCTTGCCGACCGAGCGGAAGATCTCCTCCGCCCGCTCCAGGTGCGCCTCGGTGACGTGCGAGCCGCCGGAGATCACGCTCATGCCCTCGTCCACCAGGACGGGCGTGTTGGGCATCACCCGGACCACCGGGGTGCCGGCCGCCAGCCGCGCCTCGAACCAGGCGGTGGGGACGCCGGCCGCCGCCGAGATCACCAGCCGGTCCGGGCTGACGTGCGGCGCCAGCTCCTCCAGCAGGGTGCCCATGTCCTGCGGCTTCACCGCGAGGATCAGGGTGTCGGCGAGCTTGGCGGCCTCGGCGTTGGTCGCGGTGCCGACGCCGTACTTCCCGGCCAGCTCGGCCGCGCGCTCCGGGCGGCGGGCCGTCACCAGCACGTCCGCCGGGTCCTTTCCGGCCCTCAGCAGACCGGAGAGCAGGGCCTCGCCGATCTTGCCGGTGCCCAGGAAGGCGATCTTCTGTCCGTGTGCTCCGCTGCTGGCCATGGCCGCTCCTTACCTCCGGTACTGCGGCCATCCTCGCACCGCGACCGGGCCGGCGGCGGGAGCGTCCACCCAGCGGTCGGACTGCCGCCCGCCACGCCCTAGGGAGAAACTCGGGGTTCTCCCCTATGGCCCCGGGCGGTGTGCGGGCGCACCGTGGAGGTATGGCACACGAAGAGATGTCCCGACGTGAGAACCGGCAACTCGCCGTCGCCGCCGCGACGGTGGGACCGTGGCGGACGGCCGCGGGAGTCGGTGCGGTGGTGGGGGCGACGGCCCTGGGGATCGATGCGATCACCGGTGACTGGTCGCTGAGCATGCTGGCCGGACCGGCCGGCTGGGCGCTGTTCTTCTTCTTCCTGGTCGGCACGGTGGGCGGCCAGCTGCGCCGCGACACCGGCGACCGGCGGCTGCGCCGGTGGGCGGCCGAGCACCCGTGGCAGTCGGCGCTGCCGGCGGCCGGCGGACTGCTGGTGCTGAACATGCTGGCGCAGACGTTCCTCGGCGACGCCGGCCTGTTCGGCGCGTTCTTCCTCTCGCTGCTGCCGGCCGGCGTCCTGCTCGCCGTGGCGGGCGTGGTGGGTTCGGTGAAGCAGGCCCGGGGCAAGGGCTGACGCCGTTTCCGGAACGGCGGAAACAGGGGCGATCTCCGCACATCGCGCACGCGTTCACCACCTGGTGTGCCCCCGATCAGCGAATCGTCACACCCCGTCGGCATACTGGCGCGATGCCGATAGCCGAAGATCCAGAACCGCGCCCGTCCGAGGGCCGGGAGCCGGGCGGGTCCGACCCGTCCGAGGCGGGCGGGAAGGACCCGTTCGCGGACCTCGTTCTCGACGAGGAGTTCGTCAAGGGCGCCACCGTGAAGGAGCAGTCCGGCCGGACCCGGATGCTCGCCGCCCGCTGGCGCCACACCCCGCCGGTCGACCCGGGCGGCCGCCGCTCGGTGAACGACGGCCCCTCGAAGGGCAAGCGGTTCGGCCGCGGGCCCCGGCGGCCCGACGCCTTCGGCAACCCGGGCCCGCGCCGCCGCCTGGAGTGGCGAGCGCCGCTGTACGTGGTGCTGACCATCGCGGTGCTGCTCGCCGCGCTCAACATCGACGGGCTGCGGAGCTGGTACTCCGAGCACTACGGCGACGCCGGCACCCCCGGCCCGTCCGCCGTCGCGCCGGCGCCCACCGTCGCCCCGGAGACCGCCCGGCCGACCGCCGCCCCGCCGTCGGCGGCCGAGCAGCAGCCGACCGTCGACCACCCGTGGGCCGGCTCCCCGGCCGAAGGCTGGCCGAGCGGGGCGGAGGCCTTCGTGCTGCCCGCGGCGCAGGCCACCGGGGTCTTCGGCGCCGAGGAGGTGGCCGGCCAGCTCCAGCTGGTCAAGGACTACCTGACGGCCGCCAACCTGGACCCGAAGGTGACCGCGGGCGGCCGCCCCGAGGCGGCACTGGCCCTGCTGGACCGCGGCGACCGGGACAGCGCCGAGGCGGCGCTCGCCAAGCCGTCCGAGGAGCGGAACGCCATCTCCTACTTCAGCCGCTTCAACCCGGCCGAGGCGATCCCCGTGACCGACGTGGTCAAGGTGCAGGGCCGGACGACGTTCGAGAGCGACGGCGAGAAGGGCGTGCTGGTGCACACCGACTACACCTTCGTCTACGCGATCCGCCCCGGGCCCGAGGCGGCCAAGCAGGCCCTCCCCGGGAAGCCGTCCACCAGGCCGTCCACGACGGGCGAGCCCGCGCCCGGCCTGCCGAGCGGCCCCGGAGTGGCCAAGCCGGTGGCGCTGACCAGCGTGAACGGCGATGTCCCCGGCGACACCTGGACCGCCAGGACCATCGTGCGGCGGATCACGGACTTCCGCTTCTACGACCCGGCCAGGTACCAGTCCAACCCGAAGAAGATCAACCTGCGGCGGTACGACTCCGAGTCCGGCAACAGCGCCTGCAACGTCCACGACGGCTACTACCACCCGCAGTTCGACCAGTTCGCCCAGCCGGACCCGGAGCGGACCGGGCCGAGCCTGGACCCGTACGACCGCAGCAAGGACATCGACGGCGAGCGGGAGTGCGGCTCGGTCAGCCGCAGCTGACCGGTCCGGCCGCGCTCAGCGCCTGCGCTTGCCCCGGCCCGGCGCCTTGGTGTCGGGCCGGCCGCCGCGGGTCGCCTGCCGGCGCTCGTACTGGGCGACGGCCCGCTCGTACCCGGCCCGCCGGACGGCCTCGCCGGGGGCCTCGATGAGGCTGCGGACGAAGTAGGCGAGGAGCGCGCCGACCCCGCCGATGAGCCAGACCACGCCGAGCGACTTGTCCTCGGCCATCCAGCCGCTCAGCTGGTCCCTGCCCTCGCTGAGCAGCTTCCAGGTGCGCAGACCGGCCATCAGCGAGCAGACCGCGATGGCCGCGACCAGCAGCCCGTTCACGAAGCCGCCACCGGAGGAGAGCCGGACGCCCTCGACGCCGAAGCGCAGCACGAAGGCTCCGGCCAGCGCGGCCAGCAGGGCGCCGATCGGCACGACGACCCGGCGCAGCCGGTAGTCGGCGCCCCGGTCGACCCAGCTGGTGCCGAACCAGCGGATCGGTTCCGGCTCGGGGGCGCCGGCGGGCTTGGGGGCGGGGGCGGGGTCCTGGGTCACAGGTCCGATTATCACCCGGTGTCGCGGGAACGCGGAGGGGTCGTCCCGCCTGGCGGGACGACCCCTCCTCCGTGCTGCGGGCTCAGCCGAGCCTGGTCACGTCGCGGACGGCGCCCTTGTCGGCGGAGGTGGCCATCGCGGCGTAGGCGCGCAGGGCCTGGCTGACCTGGCGGTCGCGGTTCTTCGGCCGGTAGCCGCCCTCGGCCTCCAGCTTCAGCCGGCGCTCGTGCAGTTCCTCGAAGGAGACCTCCAGGGAGATCTTCCGGCCGGGGATGTCGATGGCGATGAGGTCGCCGTCCTCGACCAGCGCGATCGCGCCGCCGGACGCGGCCTCCGGGGAGGCGTGGCCGATCGAGAGGCCCGAGGTGCCGCCGGAGAAACGGCCGTCGGTGACCAGGGCGCAGGCCTTGCCGAGGCCGCGGCCCTTCAGGAAGGACGTCGGGTAGAGCATCTCCTGCATGCCCGGGCCGCCCTTGGGGCCCTCGTAGCGGATGACGACGACGTCGCCCTCCTTGACCCGCTTGGCGAGGATCGCCTCGACGGCGTCCTCCTGGGACTCCACCACGACGGCCGGGCCGCTGAACGTCCAGATCGACTCGTCGACGCCGGCGGTCTTCACGATGCAGCCGTCCTCGGCGAGGTTGCCGTACAGCACGGCGAGGCCGCCCTCGACGGAGTAGGCGTGCTCGACGCCGCGGATGCAGCCCCTGGCGGCGTCGGTGTCCAGCGAGTCCCAGCGCTCGGACTGGGAGAAGGCCTCGGCGGAGCGGACGCAGCCGGGGGCCGCGTACCAGAGTTCGACGGCCTCGGCGGACGGGGAGCCGCCGCGGATGTCCCAGGTCTTGAGCCACTCGTCGAGCGAGCCGGAGTGGACGGTGTGCACGTCCTCGTTGAGCAGTCCGCCGCGGTACAGCTCGCCGAGCAGGGCGGGGATGCCGCCGGCCCGGTGGACGTCCTCCATGTAGTACGAGCCGTTGGGCGCGACCTTGGAGAGGCAGGGCACCTTGCGGGAGATCGCGTCGATGGCCCGCATGTCGAAGTCCAGCTCGGCCTCCTGGGCGGCGGCGAGCAGGTGCAGGATGGTGTTGGTCGAGCCGCCCATCGCGATGTCCAGCGCCATGGCGTTCTCGAACGCGGCGCGGGAGGCGACGGAGCGCGGCAGGACGGAGTGGTCGTCCTGCTGGTAGTGCCGGTTGGTGATCTCGACGACCGTCCGGCCGGCGTTCTCGTAGAGGGCCCTGCGGGCGGTGTGGGTGGCGAGGAGCGAGCCGTTGCCGGGCAGCGAGAGGCCGATCGCCTCGGTGAGGCAGTTCATCGAGTTGGCGGTGAACATGCCGGAGCACGAGCCGCAGGTGGGGCAGGCGTTCTCCTCGATGATCGCGATGTCCTCGTCGGAGACGTTCTCGTTGACCGCCTGGGCGATCGCGTCGACCAGGTCGAGCTTGCGCACGGTGCCGTCGACCAGGGTGGCCTTGCCGGCCTCCATCGGGCCGCCGGAGACGAAGACGGTCGGGATGTTGAGGCGCAGCGCGGCCATCAGCATGCCGGGGGTGATCTTGTCGCAGTTGGAGATGCAGATCAGCGCGTCGGCACAGTGGGCGTTGACCATGTACTCGACCGAGTCGGCGATCAGGTCGCGCGAGGGCAGCGAGTAGAGCATGCCGCTGTGGCCCATCGCGATGCCGTCGTCGACGGCGATGGTGTTGAACTCGCGCGGGATGCCGCCCGCCTGCTTGATCGCCTCGGAGACGATCCGGCCCACCGGCTGGAGGTGGGTGTGGCCGGGGACGAACTCGGTGAAGGAGTTGGCGACCGCGATGATCGGCTTGCCGAAGTCCTCGCGGGCTACGCCGGCGGCCCGGAGAAGCGCCCGGGCGCCTGCCATGTTGCGACCGTGGGTGACCGTACGGGACCTCAGCTCGGGCACTGTGCTCCACTCCTTCGGGGCTGCTGGCGGCCCCGCGGGTAGGAGGGTGCGGCGCCGCTGTGGCTATCGAGCCTACGCCCGCCGTCCGGGCGGTGGACGGCGCGTCCGCGATGCGGTCAGGCGTCGCCGCCCGGGGTGATCGCCACCGTGAGGTCCAGCAGGTACGACTCGGTCACCCAGCCGTCGGGGAATTCGGCGAGCAGCGCCTCGCGTTCGACGGCCAGCAGCGGCTCGCGCTCCTCGGGGGCGAGGGCGGCGATGTAGGAATGCGAGGTGAGGTCGGTGATGACGCCCTCGACGGTGATCCGGCGCTCCCAGCGCAGCACGGCGGTGCGGGTCCGCAGGCCGAAGGGGAGCAGCTGATCGGTGACCTCGTTGAGCCGGCCGTACCAGCGGTAGGGCCCGGGCAGCGCGACGGAGAGCCGCTCGCCCATCGCCCGCACCCAGCCGACGCCGCCGTCCCTGACATTCCACCAAGTGGCGAGGGCGCCGCCGGGGCGCAGCACCCGGATCGCCTCGGGGACGGAGCGCTCGGCGACCGTCCAGTGAAAGGCCTGGGCGTAGGTGATCAGGTCGGCGGAGCGGTCGTGGAAGGGCAGCTCGTCACCGGTGCCCTTGACCAGGGGGATCTCCGGGGAGACCGCGTGCAGTCGGGCGGCCATGCCCGGGCTGGGCTCGACGGCCACGACATCGGCACCGCGGGCGGCCAGCAGGCGGGTGGAGATGCCGGTACCGGCGCCGACGTCCAGCACCCGGGCACCCTTGAGGCTGCGGCCGGCCAGGCGCTCCAGTTCGTCGAAGAGCTCGTCGGGGTAGGAGGGCCGGGCGCGGTCGTACTCGGCGGCGACCGAGTCGAAGGACTTGGCGAGGCCCCGATAGTCCTGTTCGCCCGTCATATCCCCTCCAGGGAAACCTGGTTCGTTCGGTCAGCGTACGCGGGAGGGGGTCGCGAGGTGCAAGCGGGTGAAGGCGAGCGCCTCGGCGAGGTCGGCCTCGCGTTCGGCGGGGGAGGCGGAGCGCCGGGTGTTGACCTCCAGCACCACATGGCCGTCGAAGCCGGTCCTGGCCAGGTGTTCCAGCAGTTCGGCGCAGGGCTGCTTGCCGCGGCCGGGGATCAGGTGCTCGTCCTTGCCGGAGCCGCTGCCGTCGGCGAGGTGGATGTGGGCGAGGCGGTCACCCATCCGCTCGACCATGGTGAGGGCGTCGATCCGGGAGGTGGCGGCGTGCGAGAGGTCGATGGTGAAGTGCCGGTACTCCTCCTCGGTGACGTCCCAGCCGGGGGCGTAGGCCAGCATCTCGCGGTCGCGGTAGCGCCAGGGGTACATGTTCTCGACGGCGAAGCGGACGTCGGTCTCGCCCGCCATCCGGTCGATGCCCTCGACGAACTCGCGGGCGTACTGGCGCTGCCAGCGGAACGGCGGGTGGACGACGACGGCGTCGGCGCCGAGCTTCTCGGCCGCCGCCCGGGCCCGGACCAGCTTGGTCCACGGGTCGGTGGTCCAGACCCGCTGGGTGATCAGCAGACAGGGCGCGTGGACGGCCAGGATCGGCATCCGGTGGGCGTCGGAGAGCCGGCGCAGCGCCTCGATGTCCTGGCTGACCGGGTCGTTCCAGACCATCACCTCGACACCGTCGTAGCCCAGCTTCGCGGCCAGCTCGAAGGCGATGGCGGTGCCGGCCGGGTACACCGAGGCGGTGGAGAGGGCGATCCTGGTGTCGGGGATGTGCAGGGCGGGGTGCGGGGGCAGCACCAGGCGGTCGGTGGTGCGCAGCAGCGGGGCGGGGCGGGCCGCGGCCTGCCGGGCGGCCTTGACGGACTTCACCGACTGCACGGCGGCCTTGGCGGCGCCGGCGGCCCGGGCCGTCCGGGTGTCGCGGGGGCTCTTGGCGGCGCGGGCGGTGGCCCGTCCGGTGCCGCGGCCGCGTTCCGGGCCGCGTTCGGCGCCGGGGGTCTTCTGGACGGCTTTCTTCGCCGCCGTCTTCACCGCCTGCACGGTCTTGGCGGTCTTGGCGGTCTTCGACGCCCCGGCCGCCTTGGCGGCCTTGGCATCCTTGGCCGTCTTGACGCCCTTCACGGCCTTGCCGAGCTTGCGGGCACGGCCGGTGGTCCCGGGTTCGGCGCCGCCCTCGTCCGGGCGGGTGCGGCGCGGGCCGTCCGGCCGCGGCTGCCCGGTTCCGGCAGCGCGGCCCCCCTGCGTCCCGTCCTCGTCCGCTGGTTGCGCCACGGGAGACAGCGTAAGCGGACCGCGCCCGGAACGGAGCCAGGTCCCCCCGCCGGTGCGGGCCGAAGGCCTCAGCCGGCGAGGGCGGGGTGCCGGTCGGTCGGGCTGTCCATGGCGTCCAGGCGGCGCAGGATGATGCCCTCGCGCAGCGCCCACGGACAGATGTCGAGCTCGTCCAGGCCGAAGAGGTCCATCGCGGCGTCGGCGACCAGGGCGCCGGCCAGCAGCTGCTTGGCCCGGCCCTCGGAGACGCCGGGGATCTGCGCCCGCTCGGCGACGGTCATCGCGGAGAGCCGGGGCACCCAGGCGGCCAGGCCGCTGCGGGTGAGCCGGCGGTCGGTGTACGGGCCGGCCTCGGCGGGGGCGGCGCCGCTCATCCGGGCGAGCTGCTTGAAGGTCTTGGAGGTGGCGACGGCGTGGTGGGGGGCGCCGAGCCGGGAGATCTCGCCGACCACGCTGGCGATCTCGGCCCGGATGTGGCGTCTGAGCTCGCGCAGGCCGTCCGGGTCGGCGACGTCGCCGGGCAGCCAGCGGGCGGTGAGCCGGCCGGCGCCGAGCGGCAGCGAGCAGGCGATGTCGGGCTGCTCGTCCTGACCGCAGGCGATCTCCAGCGAGCCGCCGCCGATGTCGAGGTTGAGCAGCCGGCCGGAGGACCAGCCGAACCAGCGGCGGACGGCGAGGAAGGTGAGCCGCGCCTCGTCCTGTCCGGAGAGCACCCGCAGTTCGACGCCGGTCTCCTCGGCGACCCGGCGCAGCACCTCCTCGCCGTTGGCCGCCTCGCGGACGGCGGAGGTGGCGAAGGGCAGGATGTCGACGACGCCCTTGTCCTCGGCGACCCGGATGGACGAGGCGACCATGCCGACCAGCCGCTCCACCCCGGCCTCGCTTATCGCCCCCTGCTCGTCGAGGAGTTCGGCGAGCCGCAGCTCGGCCTTGTGGGAGTACGCGGCCAGCGGGGCGGCACCGGGATGGGCGTCCACCACGAGGAAGTGGACCGTGTTGGAACCTACGTCGAGAACACCGAGTCGCATAACTCTCCACGCTACGCGATACGGTGCCGCGCCCACCCGGCCGCGGCGGTATTCGCGCTGGTCCGGGTGGGTCGGTACGGACCCCGGCCGGTCACCGCGCGCGACGGGCCGACGCGGGCGCCGGTGCGGGCGCCGACGGTCCGGCGGCGGGGCTCACAACAGGCCGTCCCAGAGCTGCTCGACGATGACGGCCCACCAGTTCTCCGGATCGTCGAAGACCGTCGGGTCGATCGCCGCCAGGCCCCGCTGGAGGTCGGCGACGGCGGTCCCGGCGGCACGTCGGTCCGGGCCGCGCAGACCGGGGAGCCGCCCGGCGAACAGCTCCAGGCAGCGGACGAAGGCCGCCGGGCCGTCGTTGCAGTGCCGGGCGGTGGCGTAGTCGGGGTCGACCGCCCGGACGGCGCCGCGGGCGGTGTCCACGGTGATCAGCGCCCAGCCGTCGGTGCCGAGCAGCAGCTGCGGGGCCAGCGCCCGGCGCTCCCGATCGGCGATCCTGGTGCCGCGTCCGGCGTCCGCCAGGTGGGCGGCGAGCGGCGGCAGCACCGGGCCGGGCCGGGTGCCGTCCGCGATGGCCTCGGGCCGGGGGTGGTGCAGCGCGAAGAAGCCCTCGACGGCCACCGGCACGCCGACCGTGAGCAGCAGTCCGGCGCAGTCCTCCGGCAGATCGGCCCGGGCGACGTCGTCCGGGCCGAAGCGCTGGACGCCGCCCGCCCCGAACCGCCGCACCAGCCGGGCCGCCAGGGCACCGGCCGGCTCGGCGGCGGCCCGCTCGACGGCGGCCGACGGCGCGGTGCGCGGGAACGGCACCCGGTTGGGGGCCGGTTCGCCGGGCACGGCCGGCAGCGCCCGGACGGCCGCCGCCCGGTGGTCGAAGCGCGGCCCGTACGGCAGGTCGAAGCCCACCCGGGCCCCGGGCAGCTCGGCGGCCAGCGCGTGCGCCCAGTAGCCGCCGGGCAGCGCGCCCAGCCGCAGGTCGGTGTGGACGGCCAGCACGTCCTCGGCCCGGACGCCCTGTTCGCGTAGCCGCCACCAGCCGCGCAGCGCCGGATGCGGCAGCCCGGGCGCCGAGCGCAGCGCCATGGTGCGGACCTCGCCGAAGCCGTCCCGGTAGGTGAGTTCGGCCCGGGCGCCCCGGCCGGTGGCCGGTGGCAGGGCCGGGGCGTATCCGCCCGCGCCGAGGAAGTCCCGGTACAGCGCGACCACCTCGTCCACCGGCACGGACGGCCAGACGGTGAACCGCCCGGTCTCCCGGTCCACCACGGCGCAGGCCGCGCCGATCTCCTCGGGGGCCCGCCGCTCGCCCGTCCTCGGGTCGACCCGGACCGGCGGGGGCTCGGCCCAGAGCACCCAGCCGAGGTCGAACTCGTGCGAGCGCACCGGGCGGCTCCCGGCCGAGGCCCCGGGCAGTTCGCCGTTGATCCAGCGGTGGGCGGCCTCGATCGCCTGCGCGCGAGTGGTCACGGGGTGGTGCTCCTTGCGGCGGCCCGGCCGGAACCGGAAGGGACGGACGGCACGGTCGTCGAGGCCGCACCCGGCGCGGGCGCGGCTTCGACGGCCTCGGCAGCTTCGACGGCCTCGACGGCCTCGAACCGGCGGACGGCGAGATCGAGCGGGCGACCCTCGGGGTCGAGGGCGATCGCCCAGAGGCCGTGGCGGCCGTCGTGCAGCGGGGCCGGGCCCTGGCGGCCGACCTGGTGGTCGAGATAGGTCACGGTGTCCCGGTGGTTGACGGCGTTCCAGGCGTGCGGGCGGCCGAAGCCGTCCAGGGTGAGCAGGAGCGCCTGGGAGCCGTGGCCGGCCCGGCGCAGTTCGCCGGCCAGCCGGCCGAAGGCCGGGCCGCCGTCGCCGAGGTCCCGGAACGGCGCGCCGAGTTCGCGCTCCGCGCGGTCGCGTCCGCCGCGCTCGCCCGCGTCGCCCTCGGTGGGGACGCGCGGTGCGGCGCAGGTCGGCCGGCCGGTGAAGGTGTCCACGGCCGAGAGCGCGATCTCCAGGCTGTTGTTGGCCCGGCCCGGTTCGCGGGGGCCGCCGTCGTTGACGGCCTCGGCCCAGCCGCCGGCCGCCGGGGCCGGGTGACGGACGGGCAGGCCGTCGCCGTCCCGGGGCGCGCGGCGTTCGACCTCGCGCTGGTGCTCGGGGTCGACCTGGGCGAGCCCGCCGGGCCGGCCGTACGGGCGGCTGTCGGCGATGGTCCGCAGGCGGACCACCGGACCGCCGGGGGCGGTGCCGGTGCGCGGGGCGCGCAGGGCGAGCTGGAGGGCCATCGCGTGGGCGGTGGCGACCGGGACGGCTCCCCAGCCGGTCCCCGGCTGGCCCTCGGCCGGTGATCCGTCCGGACGGCGGCGGGTGTCGCCCGGGTGGGGCTCGGGGCGTCCGCCGCCCGGCCCGGCCGGCGGCGGGACGGGCAGCGGTGGGGCGACCGGCGGCGGGGGGACGGGCAGCGGGCCGGGGGTGGTGACCGGGTGCGGGGCACCGGTGGCCGCGCGAGGTCCGCCCGGGCCCGCTCCGACGGCGCCCGGACGCGGTTCGGTGGGCGCGGGCTGTCCGGGGGCGGCCGGGCCTGATCCGGGCTGCCCGGGCACCGGGGCGCCCGCGCCGGGGAGCGCGACCGTGATGGCCGGGCCCGCCGGTCCGGGGTGGAGGGCACCGGCCCCGGCCGGGGCGCCCGCGCCGATTCCGCTGCCGAACGGCGCCGGGCCGTGCCCGGCCGCACCGGGGCCTCCGCCGTAACCGCCCGCGCCGCCCGCGCCGCCCACGCTGCCCGCACTGCTCGCGAGCGGGCCGGGGCCGACCGCTCCCGCGCCCACCGGCCCGCCGTAGCCGCCCCCGTACGAACCCCCGTACGCACCCGGGTAGGAGCCGCCGCCCGAGCCGCCGGTGGCCGCGTCCGGACCGGGGTGGTACGGCGCGGACCAGGAGGGCGGCGCCGCGGACGCGGGCGGCGCGAGCACCGAGTCCGTCCGCACGGTGACCGGCACTCCGCCGCCACCAGCTCCTCCTCCACCACCGCCGGAGTGCGAGGACGCGGGCGCCAGGGTGTAGTCGCCGCCGTCCGAGCCGCCGCCACTCTGGTGTGCCGGGGCCGCCGGGGCCCGGACCGGGCTCTCGGCCTGGGCGGGGGCCCGGTCGGCAGCGCCCACCGGCCCGGTCCGCACCTGTCGGCCGTCACCGGAACCGCCCGCCGCAACGCCGGGGTCACCCGCCAGGCCGACGGACCCGCCGGAGCCGGACTCCTGGCCGGCCGCCCGCACCACGGCGTCCGGCCCGGCGCCCGGCACCACCGGACCGGGCTCCCCCGGCGGTGTGCCGTCCGGGGAGCCGCCGAGGACACCGTCCGGCCCGACACCCGCGCGGTGGGCCCGGCCCGGCCCGGCGTCGCCCGCCGCGAGGCCGGTCAGCGGCACACCGAGGACCTCCGTGCCGTCCTTGTCGGTCAGCACCGGCCGGCCGTCCCTGCCGAGCAGCGGCCGCCCGTGCTCGTCCAGCCGCACGGTCAGGTCCTCGACCCCGACCACCGGCCTGCCGTCCGGGCCCTGGACGACGAGCAGCCCGCTCGCGTCCGCCACCGGTGTGCCGTCCGCCCGGACGATGACCGGGTTGCCCGCCTCGTCCAGCACAGGCCGGCCGGCCTCGTCGAGCCTGACGCTCAGACCGGGCACCCCGACCACCGGCTGCCCGTCCGCACCGGCCACCGGCTTTCCGTCCGCGCCGATCACCACCGCCAGGCCCGCACCGCCCGCGCCCAGCACGCCCGGCTCGGCGAGCGCGGCCGGCAGCCCGGCGGCCAGCGGGTCGAAGGCCCCGCCGGGGCCGGTGGCGCAGGAGGCCGTCCGCACCCCGGCCGCGCCGGGCGTGCTGGGCCCGAGGCGCAGCAGGGCGACCACCGCGGGCTCCTTGAGCGCCGTGGCCAGCCCGTCCTTCATGGCCCGGCCGAGTTCGTCCAGCAGCCCGCCGATCCTCAGCCGGGCGGCCTCGACGGCGACCGCCGCCATCGCCTCGGCGACCTGCCCGGTGGCCGTGTTCCGCACCCCGGCCGCCAGCCCGCCGAAGACCCCGCCGGGAGCGGCGCCGCTCCCGTTCCGGGCGGACTCGGCGGCCTCGGCGGCCTTGACGGCGGCCGCCCTGGCCCTGGCCGCCTGTTCCTCGGCCTGCTTCAGCTCGGCGGCCAGCTCGGTGAGGGCCGCGACGACATCGGCCTTGCAGCCGTCCACGGCCCGGGCGGCCCGGTCGAAGGCGCCGGCCACCAGCCCGGCGGCGGAGTGGGCGTCGTCCAGGTGGCCCTTGCCACCGCCGCTGAACGCCCGCCAGTACTCGCCGAAGGCCTCCACCGCCCGGCCGGAGTTCTCCCCGGTGACGCGCCTGGCGGAGTCGCCGCCGCGCCTGCCGAGGCGCTCCGCCTCGGCGCCGAGTTCGCGCCAGAGCCCGGCCGCCTTGCGCAGCCCGTCCTCGTCGGCCTGCGGCCACCGGTGGCCGGTCCTGGCCAGCAACGGTGCGAGCTCCTCGGGCAGCTTCCGGGACACGCGCGTTCCCCTTTCGGGAGGCGGATCACCGCCGGGCGGCGGCACGGGCGGGCGGGCGGGGAGGGCCGGTGTCAGGCCGGCCTGTCCTCGGGGACGGTCCCCACGGCCGCCGGGGTTGCGGACGTCACCGGGGCCGTCGAAGGTGCCGGGGCCGCCGTCGGCCTGCCGTCCGGCCCGGTGCCGGCCGTCGCGCCGAAGCCCGCCGCGGCCGAGGTGTCGGCGTCCGTGGTCCGCTCGGCCATGGTGTGCAGCCCGGCCCCGACCTGGCCGAGCCGCCCGGCCAACCCGCGCAGGCCGCCGAGCAGTTCGCCGTGCGCCTCGCGGTAGACGGTGGCGAAGCCGCTGCCCGGCCGGTCCGGTCCCCAGGGGCTGCCGAGCGCGGCGAGGCCCTGTTCCAGGGCGGCCGCGGCCTTCCCGAGGTCCGCCGAGATCTTCTCGAACTCCCGCCCCTCGCCGTGCAGTTCCCAGGGCTTGATGACGAACTTGCCGCTGCCGCCGGCCATCCCCGTACCTCCCGTCGCGGACCGGCCGCCCATCCTAGAGCTGAAGTCCTGGAGCCGGATCCCGCCCCGGCCGCAGGACGCCGGTGACCTCTTCGCCCCGTCTCCACCTCCCCCCGAGGCCCCCGCCGCGGGCCCACGGGCGGTGGACCGCCGGTGAAATCACCGCAAATGCCCCGGCCACGGGCGGTTCGCACCTCCGCGAAGGCTCTACCCTTGCCGGGTGGCAGCAGCAGACACGTCCAAGAAGAAGCCCAGGGCCGGAACGACCGCGATCGATCTCGCCATGCCGACCCTGCGCGCCGAGGTCCCGCTCGACTTCCCGCGCGCCTGGGTCGAGTTCACCGACCCCGACGACGAGGAGCAGGTCTTCCGCTGCGACCTCACCTGGCTGACCTCCCGCTGGACGTGCATCTTCGGCCGCGGCTGCCAGGGCATCCGCGAGGGCCGGGGCGAGTCGGACGGCTGCTGCACGCTCGGCGCCCACTACTCGGACGAGGACGACGAGCAGCGGGTGGCCGGTCACGCGGCCCGGCTGACGCCGGAGATCTGGGAGAACTTCGAGCACGGCACCGACGACAGGGGCCGGATCAGGCTCGACGGCGGCATCACCATGCTGGACGAGGACGGCGACCGGCAGACCCGCCGGGTCAACGGCGCCTGCCTCTTCCTCAACAGCCCGGGCTTCCCCGGCGGCGCCGGCTGCGCGCTGCACACCCTCGCCCTCAAGGAGGGCAAGGAGCCGCTGGAGACCAAGCCGGACGTCTGCTGGCAGCTCCCGGTGCGCCGCACCTACGACTGGATCGACCGCCCGGACGACACCCGCTACCTCCAGGTCACCATCGGCGAGTACGACCGCCGGGGCTGGGGCCCGGGCGGCCACGACCTGCACTGGTGGTGCACCGGCAGCCCGGACGCGCACACCGGCCCGGACCCGGTGTACGTCAGCTACCGCCCCGAGCTCACCGAGCTGATGGGCAAGGCCGCGTACCAGGTGCTGGCCGGCCTCTGCGAGCAGCGGATCGCCACCAAGGGCGACCGCAAGGTGGCCCCGCACCCGGCCGACCCGGCGAAGCCGAAGAAGAAGGCGTAGCCGCGGCGCGCGGTGGCCGCCGTACCCGGCCGGCCCGCCGCGCGCCGGGGTCGCGGACGGCTACCCGCCGGTCACTTGTCGATGTCCCCGACGACGAAGAACATCGAGCCCAGGATCGCCACCATGTCGGCGACCAGGGTGCCGGGCAGCAGCTCGGTCAGCGCCTGGATGTTGTTGAAGGACGCCGAGCGGAGCTTGAGCCGCCACGGCGTCTTGTCACCGCGCGAGACCAGGTAGTAGCCGTTGACGCCGAGCGGGTTCTCCGTCCAGGCGTAGGTGCTGCCCTCGGGTGCCTTGAGCACCTTGGGCAGCCGCAGGTTGACCGGCCCGGGCGCCAGCGTGGCCAGCTTGTCCAGGCAGGCGTCCGCCAGGTCGAGGGAGTTGACCGTCTGCTCCAGCAGGCACTCGAAGCGGGCCAGGCAGTCGCCCTCCTCGCGGGTGACCACGGTCAGCACCCGGCGCAGTTCCTCGGAGCCGTACGCCAGGTAGGGCTCGTCCCGGCGCAGGTCGAAGTCGAGGCCGCTGGCCCGCGCGATCGGGCCGCTCACCCCGTACGCCTCGGCCTGTGCCCTGGTGAGCACGCCGACGCCGGCGGTGCGGACCCGGAAGATCTCGTTGCCGAGCACCAGCTCCTCGAAGACCGGCAGCTGGGAGCGGACGGTGGCGACCGCCGCCCGGACCCGGCCAAGCCAGCCGGCCGGCAGGTCCTCCTTGAGGCCGCCGACCCGGTTGAACATGTAGTGCATCCGCCCGCCGGAGGCCTCCTCCAGCACGTGCTGGAGGTCCTCACGGCCGGTGAAGGCGTGGAAGATCGGGGTGATGCCGCCCAGTTCCAGCGGGTAGGAGCCGAGGAACATCAGGTGGTTGAGCACCCGGTTCAGTTCGGCGAGCAGGGTGCGGATCCACACCGCGCGCTCGGGCACCTCCATGCCGAGCATCCGCTCGACGCCCAGCACCACGCCCAGTTCGTTGGCGAAGGCGGAGAGCCAGTCGTGCCGGTTGGCCAGCATGATGATCTGCCGGTAGTCGCGGGCCTCGAAGAGCTTCTCCGCGCCCCGGTGCATATAGCCGATCACCGGCTCGGCGGTGACGATCCGCTCGCCGTCCAGCACCAGCTTCAGCCGCAGGACGCCGTGCGTCGCGGGGTGCTGCGGGCCGATGTTGAGCACCATGTCGGTGCTGCCGGCCTCGCCCGTGAAGCTCTCGGCTCCCGCTCCGATGCCGACCGTGGTCTCCCTCATGGGGTCAGAGTCTGCCATCCCGCCGGCCGCTCCAGCCCCTGTGCCCCCTTCAGGATTTCGGGCAGCGGCATCCGGACGGCCTGCGCCAGCCAGCCGAAACCGCCGAGGCCGGCCGGGTCGGTCAGCTCCGCGCCCTCGCCCGCGCCACCGAGCGCGCGCAGGTAGGCCACCGGGTCGGAGGAGGCCAGTGCGAGCGGCGGCCTGGTCCCGCTCACCCCGAGCGCCCGCAGCGCCTCCCGCTGCGTCGTCCACAGGCTGTGGACGGCGGGCACGGCCACGGCGTCCAGCGCGACGTGCGCGGTGAGGTCGCAGGAGCCGTCCGGCACCGGGGGCACCTCGCGGCCGGCCCGGAAGCCGGTCAGGGTGGTCAGCGGCGGGCGGGCGGCGGCCGTGTGCCCGTAGTCCACCGCGACCGCCAGCCCGCGCTCCAGGGCGCCGACGGCCGAGGCCCAGGCGGCGTCCCGGGGGCCGCCCAGCTCCACCACGTCCCCCGGACGGCCGCCCGGCCACCAGCGGGCGGCCCAGGCGGCGTCCGCCTCGGTCACCGGCTCGCCCGGGCGCTCCGCGCCCGTCGCGGTGTCCACCTCGACATAGCGCAGCCGCCCGTCCTCGCCCACCTCGGCCAGGTCCAGCGGCACGTTGTCCAGCCACTCGTTGGCGAACAGCAGGCCGGTGACACCGCGCGGCACCACGGTCGTCCACAGGGCTGTGGACGGCAGTCCCGCCGGGCGCGGCGCCCCGATCTCCACGCCGTACGGCCGCAGCCGGGAGCGCACCGCGTCCGGCAGCTCGGCCAGCACCCCCGTCAGCAGTTCGCCGCGCCCCGCCCCGACGTCCACGAAGGCCAGCTCCGCCGGACGGCCGAGGGCCGCGTCGACCTCCAGCAGCAGCCGGGCCACCGCGCGGGCGAACAGCGGGGAGGCGTGCACCGAGGTGCGGAAGTGCCCGGCCGGGCCCTCCGGCCGGCGGTAGAAACCGCCCTCCGGGGCGTACAGGGCCTCTTCCATGGCGGGCCGCCACCGCATCCAGCTCATGCGGCGGGACGCTACCGGGACCGGCCACGACCCGCCCAACCGGAACCGGGGCTTCTCCGACCTAGGGAGTAGGCGGGATCGCCCTCCCGGTGGACCTGAACACGCCAGGTGGCTGCCTACCCTTGAGGCGTGCATCGACTCAACGCCTGGCTCCGCCGTCACCCCATGGTGGTCGACGCCGCCTGGGCGTCGATCGTGCTCTTCCTCGGCGTACTGCCGGACAACGGCAGCAACCACGGCTGGCGGTACGGCGTCCAGCTCGCCATCGCGGTGGTCCTCCCGCTGCTGATGGTCGTCCGGCGCCGGTGGCCCGACGCCACCGTGGCCACCGCCGCCGCGATCGGCGTCGGCCAGGTCGCGCTGGACGTCGATCCCGCCATCTCCAGCATCGCGTACCTGGTCTTCGCCTACACCGGTGCCGCGTTCGCCTCCACCTGGGTGTCCCGGCTGGCGCTGGCGGCCGGGCTGGCGGCCGGACCGCTGGTCTTCTGGCGGCTCCACCCGACCAAGACACAGCTCGACGGCGAGGGCAACATCCTGCAGCAGCCGTACCACCTGGGCGAGTCGGTCGTCATCACGCTCCTGATGAGCACCCCGTTCATCCTCTGCTGGGCGTGGGGCCGGCTCACCCGGGTCCGCCGGGCCTACCTGGTCGAGCTGGAGGACCGCGCCGCCCGGCTGGAGCGCGAGCGCGACGCCCAGTCCAAGGTGGCGGTCGCCGCCGAGCGCGCCCGGATCGCCCGCGAGCT
Organism: Kitasatospora sp. NPDC088548; assembly: GCF_044753005.1. NCBI lineage: Bacteria > Bacillati > Actinomycetota > Actinomycetes > Kitasatosporales > Streptomycetaceae > Kitasatospora > Kitasatospora sp. NPDC088548. The sequence goes on along the minus strand of NZ_JBIVMI010000013.1, from coordinate 35,901 downwards.
GCACGACGTGGTCGCGCACAACGTCTCCGTCATGATCGTCCAGGCCGACGGCGCCGCGTACGTCCTGGACAACTCGCCCCAGCAGGCCAAGCAGGCGCTCAGCACGATCGCCTCCACCGGCCGCCAGGCCCTGGTGGAGATGCGCCGCCTGCTGGGCGTGCTGCGCACCGCCGACACCGCCGACGAGTACATGCCGCAGCCCGGCGTCGAGGAGCTGCCCGAGCTGCTGGACCAGGTCCGCACGGCCGGCCTCCAGGTGGACTTCGCCACCTCCGGCGACCCGCGTGAACTGCCGCGCGGCGTCGAGCTGACGGTCTACCGGATCGTCCAGGAGGCGCTGACCAACGTCCGCAAGCACGGCGGCCCCGACGTGCACGCCCGGGTCGCGGTCGACTTCGGCGAGCGCGAGCTGGCCGTCCTGATCGAGGACGACGGCCGCGGCACCACCGACGAGCAGCTGTCCTCCGGTGGCACCGACGGCCAGGGCCACGGCCTGATCGGCATGCGGGAGCGGGTCGGTATGGTCAGCGGCACCCTGGACATCGGCCCCCGCCCCGGCGGCGGCTTCCGGATCCGCGCCGTACTGCCGCTCAAGGCAGCCCACTGACCCCGCCGCCGCGCCCCCTAGGAGCCACCTTGACCATCCGCGTGATGCTCGTCGACGACCAGGAGCTGCTGCGCACCGGGTTCCGGATGATCCTCCAGTCGCAGGGCGACATCGAGATCGTCGCCGAGGCCGGCGACGGCGCGCAGGCCGTGGAGAAGCTGCGGCACACGGAGGTGGACGTGATCCTGATGGACGTCCGGATGCCCCGCCTGGACGGGGTGCAGGCCACCCGCCGGATCTGCCTCGCCGAGGACGGCAGCCCACTGCCGGACGCCCCGCACGTGCTCATCCTCACCACCTTCGACCTCGACGAGTACGCCTTCGCCGCGCTCAAGGCCGGCGCCAGCGGCTTCCTGCTCAAGGACGTGCCGCCGACCGAGCTGGTGGCCGCGATCCGGGCGGTCCACGGCGGGGACGCGGTGGTCGCCCCGACCACCACCCGCCGCATGATCGACCGCTTCGCCGAGGTGCTGCCCACCCCGCACAACGCGCCGGGCCCGAACACCCTCGGCCCGCTCACCGAGCGCGAGCGCGAGGTCTTCCTGCTGGTCGCCCAGGGCCTGTCGAACGGCGAGATCGCCGCCCGGCTGGTCCTCTCCGAGGCCACCGTGAAGACCCACGTCGGCCGGATCCTGGCCAAGCTCGGCCTGCGCGACCGGGTCCAGGCCGTGGTCCTCGCCTACGAGGCGGGCCTGATCCGGGCCGGGGCCTCGGACTGATCCCGGCCCGGGGCCGCCGGGCCCGGCCGTAGAATGGGCCGGTACGTCCGGTACCCGAGGAGGACCGGAACGGAGAGTGAGGACGAGGGCCTGGCCGTGAGCACGTCCGACAGTGCCGACTTCCCCGCGTTCGGCGACCCCGCCCCGTTCCCCGACGGCTTCGGCGACCCCACCGACCCCGGCAACCGCCCGGCCCGGCTCTCCGTCGGCGTGGTCGGCACCGGCCGGGTGGGCCCCGCCCTCGGCGCCGCCCTCCAGCTCGCCGGGCACCGCGTGGTCGCCGCCTCCGGGGTCTCCGCCACCTCCCGCCGCCGCGCCGAGGCGCTGCTGCCCGGCGTCCGGATCGTCACCCCGCCGCAGGTGCTCGCCGCCGCCGACCTGGTGCTGCTCACCGTCCCCGACGACGCCCTCGCCGACCTGGTCGCCGGCCTCGCCTCGACCGGCGCCGTCCGCCCCGGCCAGCTGGTGGTGCACACCTCCGGCGCGCACGGCGTCGCCGTCCTGGAGCCCGCCACCCGGGCCGGCGCGCTGCCGCTCGCGCTGCACCCCGCGATGACCTTCACCGGTACCTCCGTCGACCTCGCCCGGCTGGCCGGCTGCCCGTTCGGCGTGACCGCCCCCGAGGAGCTGCGCCCGGTCGCCGAGGCGCTGGTGGTCGAGATGGGCGGCGAGCCCGAGTGGGTGCCGGAGGGCGTCCGCCCGCTCTACCACACGGCCCTCGCGCACGGCGCCAACCACCTGGTCACGCTGGTCGCGCAGGCGCTGGAGCTGCTGCGCACGGCCGGCGTCGCCGAGCCCGGACGGCTGCTCGGCCCGCTGCTCGGCGCCGCCCTGGACAACAGCCTGCGCTCCGGCGACGCGGCCCTCACCGGCCCGGTCGCCCGGGGCGACGCGGGCACCGTACGGCGCCACCTGGCGCAGCTCAGTACGGTGTCCCCGGACATCCCGGCGGCCTACCGGGCGATGGCCAGGGCCACCGCCCAGCGGGCGCTCGCCAACGGAACGATCGACGAAGCGTCGGCGGCGGCGCTGCTGGACGTACTGAACGAGGAGAAGCACTGATGGCACGCGGCAAGCAGCCCGGCAAGGCGCAGCGGGCACCCAAGGTCCACCGGGCCGTCGTCACCCACACCGTCGCCGACTTCGAGGCCGCCTTCTGGCCGGACGAGCAGCCGGTCGACAACGCGGTCGTGATGACCATGGGCGCGCTGCACGAGGGCCACGCCGCGCTGATCCGGGCCGCCCGCAAGCAGGTCGGCCACGAGGGCCGGGTGGCCGTCACGGTCTTCGTCAACCCCCTGCAGTTCGGCGCCGGCGAGGACCTGGAGCGCTACCCGCGCAGCCTGGACGAGGACGTCCGGCTGGCCGAGGAGCACGGCGCCGACGTGGTCTTCGCGCCGTCCGTCGAGGAGGTCTACCCGAACGGCGAGCCGCAGGTGCGCCTGGCGGCCGGCCCGATGGGCGAGCGCTACGAGGGTGCCACCCGGCCCGGCCACTTCGACGGGGTGCTGACCGTGGTCGCCAAGCTGCTGCACATCACCGACCCCGACTACGCCTTCTTCGGCGAGAAGGACGCCCAGCAGCTGGCGATCGTCCAGCGGATGACCGCCGACCTGGACTTCGACGTCGAGATCGTCGGCGTGCCGACCGTCCGCGAGGAGGACGGGCTGGCGCGGTCCTCCCGCAACCGGTACCTCTCCGCCGAGGACCGCGAGCACGCGCTCGCCCTCTCCAAGGCGCTGTTCGCCGGCCGCGACGTGGCCGCGCAGGGCCCGAAGGCCGTGCGCGAGGCGGCCGCGGCCGTCCTCGACGCCGCCGGAGGCGTCACCCTCGACTACCTCGCCCTGGTCGACCCGCACGACTTCACCGAGGCGGCGGACGGCTTCCAGGGCGAGGCGGTGCTGGCCGTGGCCGCGAAGGTGGGCACCACCCGCCTGATCGACAACGTCCGCATGATCGTCCGATAACGCAGCAGCACCCCTCAGGCATGCACTCACAGGAGGCGTGACCCCATGCTCCGCACCATGCTCAAGTCCAAGATCCACCGGGCCACGGTGACCCAGGCCGACCTGCACTACGTCGGCTCGGTCACGGTGGACGAGGACCTGCTCGACGCCGCCGACCTGCTTCCCGGCGAGCTGGTCCACATCGTCGACATCAACAACGGCGCCCGGCTGGAGACCTACACCATCGCCGGCCCGCGCGGCTCCGGCGTGATCGGCATCAACGGCGCCGCCGCCCGCCTGGTCCACCCCGGCGATCTGGTCATCCTGATCGCCTACGGGCAGATGGACACCGCCGAGGCCAAGGGCTACCTGCCCAGGGTCGTCTTCGTGGACGACCGCAACCGGATCACCGGCCTGGGCGGCGACCCGGCCGAGGCCGGGGAGGGCACCGGGCTGGTCCGCGGCGACCTGGGGGCACCCCCCGGCCGCCGGGCCGGGGGCGCGTACGGTGACCGCAACGGCGCGGCCCCGACCGCGCGCTGAAGGAGCCACTGAACGCCATGTCCGTCACGCACCGCCTCACCGCCCCCGCCCCCGGCTGGACGGCCACCACCGACGTCGTGGTGGTCGGCTCCGGGGTGGCCGGCCTCACCGTCGCCCTCAACGTCCGCAAGGCCGGCCTGCGGGCCACGGTGGTCACCAAGGCGATGCTGGACGACGGGTCCACCCGGTGGGCCCAGGGCGGCATCGCCGCCGCCCTGGGCGAGGGCGACACCCCCGAGCAGCACCTGGACGACACCCTGGTGGCCGGCGCCGGTGTCTGCGACGAGGAGGCCGTCCGGGTCCTCGTCACCGAGGGCCCGGAGGCCGTCCGCCATCTGATCGCCACCGGCGCGGCGTTCGACCGCGACGCCGAGGGCGAGATCCTGCTCACCCGCGAGGGCGGCCACCACCGGAGCCGGATCGCGCACGCCGGCGGGGACGCCACCGGTGCCGAGATATCGCGCGCCCTGGTCTCCGCCGTGCGGTCCGACCCGGACCTCGAGCTGATCGAGCACGCGCTCGTCCTCGACCTGCTGACCGACGCCGACGGCCACGCGGCCGGCCTCACCCTGCACGTGATGGGCGAGGGCCAGCGCGACGGCGTCGGCGCCATCCGGGCCCGCGCGGTGGTGCTCGCCACCGGCGGCATGGGCCAGGTCTTCTCCGCCACCACCAACCCGGCGGTCTCCACCGGCGACGGCGTGGCGCTCGCCCTGCGGGCCGGCGCCGCCGCCGCCGACCTGGAGTTCGTCCAGTTCCACCCGACCGTGCTCTGGCTCGGACCGGACGCCGAGGGCCAGCAGCCGCTGGTCTCCGAGGCGGTCCGCGGCGAGGGCGCCCACCTCGTCGACGCCGACGGGACGCGCTTCATGGTCGGGCAGCACGAGCTGGCCGAACTGGCCCCGCGCGACATCGTCGCCAAGGCCATCACCCGGCGGATGCAGCTCCAGGGCACCGATCACATGTACCTGGACGGGCGGCACTTCGGCGCCGACATGTGGGAGCGGCGGTTCCCGACCATCCTCGCCTCCTGCCGCGCGCACGGCATCGACCCGGTCACCGAGCCGATCCCGGTCGCCCCGGCCGCCCACTACGCCTCCGGCGGCGTCCACACCGACCTGCGGGGCCGCACCACCGTGCCCGGCCTGTACGCCTGCGGCGAGGTGGCCTGCACCGGGGTGCACGGCGCCAACCGGCTGGCCTCCAACTCGCTGCTGGAGGGCCTGGTCTTCGCCGAGCGGATCGCCGCCGACCTGATCGCCCGCCACCGGGCCGGCGAGCTGCCCGAGCGGTCGGTGGACGTGGCCGCGGCGCGCGCCGCGCACCCGGTGCCGCTGCCCGCTCCCGAGGCACGCGCCGAGATCCAGCGGCTGATGTCGCGCGGCGCGGGCGTGCTGCGCTCGGCCACCTCGATGGCCGACTCCGCGGCCGGGCTGGCGCTGCTCGCCGAGCAGGCGTACGCGGACGCCGCCGAGGCGAAGCCGGCCGACCCCCGGGTGGAGACCTGGGAGGCCGCCAACCTGCTGCTGGTCGCCACCGCCCTGGTCACGGCCGCCGCGCAGCGCGCGGAGACCCGTGGCTGCCACTGGCGCGAGGACTTCCCCGAGCGGGACGACGCCCACTGGCGGCGCCACCTGATCACCACCCTCACCGCCTCCGGCGATCTTGTCAGCACCCCTGAGGAGCAGTAGAACCATGACCCACTCCCACGAGGAACTCCCCCTGGCCGACTCCCAGGGCGGTTGCGGCGACGGCTGCGCCTGCGGGGACGGCGAGGGCTACGAGACCGGCCTGGACCCGCAGCTCGCCGAGCTGCTGGAGGAGGCCGGGCTGGACCCGGTCGAGGTCGAGGACATCGCCACCCTGGCGCTGGCCGAGGACCTGGCCGGCGGCGAGGACGTCACCTCGGTCGCCACCGTGCCCGCCGACGCCGTCGCCACCGCCGACTTCACCGCCCGCGAGGCGGGCGTGGTGGCCGGCCTGCGGATCGCCGAGGCCGTCGTCTCGCTGGTCTGCGAGGAGGAGTTCGAGGTCGAGCGGCACGTCCAGGACGGCGACCGGGTCGAGGCCGGCCAGGTGCTGCTCTCGGTCCGCAGCCGTACCCGCGACCTGCTGACCGCCGAGCGCAGCGCGCTCAACCTGCTCTGCCACCTCTCCGGCATCGCCACCGCCACCCGCGCCTGGGCGGACGCCCTGGAGGGCACCGGCGCGGTGGTCCGCGACACCCGCAAGACCACCCCGGGCCTGCGCGCGCTGCAGAAGTACGCGGTGCGCTGCGGCGGCGGCGCCAACCACCGGATGGCGCTCTCCGACGCCGCCCTGGTCAAGGACAACCACGTGGTGGCGGCCGGCGGTGTGGCCGAGGCCTTCCGGGCCGTCCGGGCCGCCTACCCGGAGCTGCCGGTCGAGGTCGAGGTGGACACCCTGGAGCAGATCCCGCCGGTCCTGGAGGCCGGGGCCGACCTGATCCTGCTGGACAACTTCACCGTCCCGCGGCTGAAGGAGGCCGTCGACCTGGTGGCCGGCCGGGCCCGGCTGGAGGCGTCCGGCGGTCTGACCCTGGCCACCGCGCGCGAGGTCGCCCAGACTGGTGTCGACTACCTGGCCGTGGGCGCGCTCACGCACTCCTCGCCGATCCTGGACATCGGCCTGGACCTGCGCGCCTAGGGCTTGTCGGTCAGCTCGACCCCGCCCGCTCCGACCCGCAGAAAGCACCCCATGCTGCTCACGATCGACGTCGGCAACACCCAGACCACGCTCGGCCTGTTCGACGGCGAGGAGGTGGTCGAGCACTGGCGGATCTCCACCGATCCACGCCGTACGGCCGACGAGCTGGCGGTGCTTCTGCAGGGCCTGATGGGCGCCCACACCGCGGTCGCCGAGGCCGCGGTGGAGGGCCTGGCGATCTGCTCCTCGGTCCCCGCCGTGCTCCACGAGCTCCGTGAGATGGCCCGCCGCTACTACGGCGACGTCCCCACGGTGATCGTGGAGCCGGGGGTCAAGACCGGCGTGCACGTCCTGATGGACAACCCCAAGGAGGTCGGCGCCGACCGGATCGTCAACGCCCTGGCCGCCAACCACCTGTACGGCGGCCCGTGCATCGTGGTCGACTTCGGGACCGCCACCACCTTCGACGCGGTGAGCGCCCGCGGCGACTACGTCGGCGGGGCGATCGCCCCCGGCATCGAGATCTCGGTGGAGGCGCTCGGTGTCCGCGGCGCCCAGCTGCGCAAGATCGAGCTCGCCCGGCCGCGGAACGTGATCGGCAAGAACACCGTCGAGGGCATGCAGTCCGGCATCCTCTACGGCTTCGCCGGCCAGGTCGACGGCCTGGTCGACCGGATGGCCCGCGAGCTCGCCAAGGACCCGGACGACGTCCAGGTCATCGCCACCGGCGGGCTCGCCCCGCTGGTCCTCGGCGAGGCGACCACCATCGACGTCCACGAGCCCTGGCTGACCCTGATCGGCCTGCGCCTGGTGTACGAGCGCAACCGCCCCAGCTGAGGCCCTCCCGCCGCTTCACCCGATGGCGTGTCCCCCCGCGGACACGCCATCGGCGTGTGGCGGGCGCCACATCCCGGCGAACGGGGCAGCCCACCCGCGGCCCGGACCCCCGGCACCGGGCCGAACGTGCGGATTCGGCGCGACGCTACCGACAAATCGGATATTCCTCACGTAGTGTCAGCCCATGCCTACGCCACACGGATCGCGCGGCGGCATGGCCTTCAGCGCCGACGAAGTCCGCGTGCTGCGCCGCGCCCTCGCCCAAGCCCTGCACCCCGCCGTACCCGTCCACCTCCAAGGACCGCTGCCGTTCGCCGGCGCGGGCGCCGAACTGTGGGCGGAGGACGTCCAGGACGCACTGCGCCTGACCGAGGCGATCGACGAAGCCGTCCAGGAAGGCGGCCGGCTCCGCGCCTTCCTCCTCGCCGACCTCGGCCGGTACCGGTCGGCGCTGCCCGGCAGCGCCAGCGGCTACCTGGAACGTCTGGAGGAGGCCGTGGCCGACGGCTACCTGCCCGGGCCCGAGGACCTCACCGCGCTGCGCGGCCTGACCCGTCAGCCGTGCGGCCACGGCGAGCGGGTCCGCCGTTCCCGGCTCGCCGGGCGCTGCCACGCGCTGGCCGAGGCCGCCGTCCGCGAGCGGCTCGCCCTCACCACCGGCCAGCGCCACCTCATGGCCGTACCGAGTCCTGCCGCACCCCTGCGCAGTCTCCCCACCCCTGTTGGAGGACGGATTCCGATGAGCAGCACCGACTCCCCCGCCGAGCAGCCCGCCGCTCCCCCGACCGAGCCCCGCCCCCACCGGATGCCCACCCCCGCCGAGCTCTTCGGCCGCCGCCCCAAGCCCCCGGTCCGCCCGGCTCCGCCGACCGACGGCCCGGAGGAACTGGAACTCGCCACCGGCACCGGCTGACCGTCCGCCGCACCCGCCGGAGGGGGAGACCGCACCCGCGGTCTCCCCCTTCGGCGTGCGACGCGGATATCCCGTGGCGGAGCACCGACGGGGGCTGGCTACCCTTGTGGGGTGAGCGATCAGAGCCCCATCCCCGCGACCGACGACCTTCCCGAGCAGATGCGCGTCCGGCGCGAGAAGCTCGACCGGCTCCGGGCGGCCGGCGTCGACCCGTACCCGGTCGGCTTCCCCCGCACCAGCACCATCGCGGATCTCCGCGCCAAGCACCCCGACCTGGCCCCGGACACCGCGACCGGCGAGCGGGTCGGCATCACCGGCCGGGTGATCCTCTCCCGCACCGGCGGCAAGCTCTGCTTCGCCACGCTGCGCGACGGGACCGGAGACCTCCAGGTGATGTTCTCCCTGGACAAGCTGGGCGAGGAGCGGCTGGCGGCCTGGAAGTCGGACATCGACCTGGGCGACCAGGTCGGCGTCGAGGGCGAGGTGATCACCTCCCGCCGCGGCGAGCTGTCGGTGATGGTGGACCGCTGGGCGCTCACCGCCAAGTGCCTGCGCCCGCTGCCGGACAAGCACAAGGGCCTGACCGACCCGGAGGCCCGGGTCCGCCAGCGGTACGTCGACCTGATCGTCAACCCCGAGGCCCGCGAGATCCTGCACCTGCGCAGCAAGGTGGTCCGCTCGATCCGCCGCACCTACGAGGAGCGCGGCTACATCGAGGTCGAGACCCCGATGCTGCAGCCGGTGCACGGCGGCGCCAACGCCCGCCCGTTCAAGACCCACATCAACGCGTACGACATCGACCTCTTCATGCGGATCGCCCCGGAGCTGTACCTCAAGCGGCTGGTGGTCGGCGGCGCGGAGAAGGTCTTCGAGATCAACCGCAACTTCCGCAACGAGGGCGCGGACTCCACCCACAACCCCGAGTTCACCTCGCTGGAGTCGTACGAGGCCTACGGCGACTACGACACCCAGGCCGAGCTGATCCGGGCGACGATCGTCAACGCCGCCCGGGACGCGCTGGGCACCACGGTGATCCGCGGCCTCGACCCGCACGGCGTCGAGCACGAGATCGACCTGGCCGAGCCGTGGGACGAGGTCGGCGTCTACCCGGGCATCTCCGCCCGCCTGGGCACCGAGGTCACCCCGGAGACCTCGGTGGAGGAGCTGCGCGAGCTGGCCGCCGAGCACGGCATCCCGTTCGAGAAGGACTGGGGCCACGGTCAGATCGTGCTGGAGATGGTCGAGCGCCTGCTGGAGGAGAACGCCGTCCGGCCGACCTTCATCAAGGACTACCCGACCGAGGTCTCCCCGCTGACCCGCCAGCACCGCTCGGTCCCGGGCGTGGCCGAGAAGTGGGACCTGGTGATCTTCGGCACCGAGATCGGCACCGCCTACTCCGAGCTGGTCGACCCGGTCGAGCAGCGGGCCCGCCTCACCGCGCAGTCCCTGCTGGCGGCCGGCGGCGACGTCGAGGCGATGCAGGTCGACGAGGACTTCCTGCGGGCCCTGGAGTACGCGATGCCGCCCACCGGCGGCCTCGGCCTCGGGGTGGACCGCCTGATCATGCTGCTCACCGGCAAGAACATCCGGGAGACCGTGCTCTTCCCGCTGGTGAAGCCGGAACCCAAGGCGTCCGCCGCCACCGCGGCGGAGAAGACCGAGGAGGAGTGACCTGATGGACTACGTCAGCGCGATCGTCCCGCCGCTGGTCATGGCGATCGGCTTCGGCTTCCTGGTGCGGGCCATCATCCGCAGCCAGGGCGGAGCCCAGAAGGCCAAGGAGGATCTGGCCGACTGACCTGTCGGCCGTCCGCGAACACCACCGCGCCGCCATTCCCGATTCCGGGGGTGGCGGCGCGCCGGTTTGGCGGTACTTCACAAGATTTGCCCCATTCACTCCCTATCCTGGCCGCACTATGGTCCGGCAACTCGGCGAACTTGAGAACGCCATCATGACCCGGGTGTGGCAGTGGAACCGACCGGTGACGGTTCGCGAGGTTCTCGTGGATCTGCAGTCGGAACGCGATATCGCGTACACCACCGTGATGACCGTCCTCGACAAGCTCCACAGAAAGGGCTGGCTGCGCCGCGAGCGCGCCGGACGGGCCTATCGATATGAGCCGGTCTCGTCCCGCGAGGCCTACACGGCGGCCCTGATGAACGATGCCTGGGCCACCAGTGACAATCCCGCGGCGGCCCTGGTGCACTTCTTCGGCCTGATGTCCCCCGAGCAACGGGAGGCACTCCGCGACGCGTTGCGGGTGGCCGCTCTGTTCCCGCCCGATCCGGATAGCCCGGATACCGAGGAGACCGCGCCGGGCCCGACGCGATAGCGTCCCGCCATGGAGGTCACCATCCGCCGGGCGCGGACCACGGACGTACGGGCCGTACGCGGGCTCATCGACGCCTACTCACGCGACGGCATTCTGCTCGACAAGCCCACCGTCACCCTGTTCGAATCCGTCCAGGAGTTCTGGGTCGCGGAACGCGACGACAACGGGGCCGTGGTGGCCTGCGGCGCGCTGCACGTGATGTGGGAAGACCTCGCCGAGGTGCGCACACTCGCGGTGGATCCGTCCTGCCGCGGACACGGGGTGGGACACCTCCTTCTGGAGAAGCTGCTGCAGACCGCGCGCTGGCTCGGCGTCCGTCGGATTTTCTGCTTGACGTTCGAGGTGCCCTTCTTCGCGAAACACGGTTTCGTCGAGATCGATGAGCTCCAGGAAACCGATGATGGTACGACAGACCCGGCGGCGGTCGCTACGGATGTCTATGAAGAACTTCTCCGCTCGTACGATGAAGGTGTCGCGGAGTTCCTGGACCTGGAGCGGGTGAAGCCCAACACACTGGGCAACTCACGCATGCTGCTGCACCTCTGAGCGGCTCCCGGCGCGGTCAGGGGTTTGTGTTTTCCGGGGAAAGGCGCTTTCCTTTCCTTAGGCAATGGGTCGTTTAACGGAAAGGGAAGCCCGTGGCACAGAGGGTGCAGGTCATTCTTGAAGACGATCTCGACGGTGGTTCGGCGGACGAGACGGTGACGTTCGCGCTCGACGGCGTTGCCTACGAGATCGACCTGAAGAGCGCCAACGCGGACAAGCTGCGCGGTCTGCTGGCGCCGTATGTGGAGAAGGGCCGCAAGCAGAGCGGCCGGCTGGCCGGCGCCCGGCGCCCCGGCCGCGGCACGGCACCGCGCCCGTCCGGCAGCGCTCCGGACACCGCCAAGATCCGCGCGTGGGCCAAGGAGCAGGGCCTGGAGGTCAACGACCGCGGCCGGGTGCCGAGCACCGTCCGCGAGGCCTACGACAAGGCCAACGCGTCCTGATTCCGGCGCCGTCCGACCGCCGGAGCGGATGCGGGGCTCCGGCGGCCGCGTGAGACGTCACACGGCACACGTGCGGGGCGCGGGGGGAATCTCCTCCGCGCCCCGCGGTGCGCCCCCGGTGCCCGCCGCCGGCCCGGGCGTCCGGGGCACCGGCTCGGGCGGCGGAACAATCACGAGCCGTGCAACGCTGTAAGGGCGAAGCGGTAACGCGGACACCACCGGGACGGTGCGACGGCCGCGGCTGAACCACCGTCACCGCCGGCCGACTTCTCGCCAGGCGAACACCATCGCCACGGAAACTGCGCGAGAACCACCCCGATACCGGGTATGAATGCCGGTGGACGGGGTCGTGTACCCCGCCCGGGGCAGTACGCGTGACCGGCCGGGGGCCGTCCGGCTGCGCCGAGGCAGGTGTTGTTCGCCGATGGCGTAGCGGTATCCGGTGCATCCGGCCCACCTGTGGGAACACCGTCTCCCAGCATCAGGTTGGGATTGGTGTCGGCTGGTCGCGCAGCATCTCGCTCCCGTAGCGGGGAGTGAATCCGTGGGCCGCGCCGCTGAGCGGGACTAGCATGCGGAAGGACAGGGCGGGGACCGACCCCGAACTGCCCGACCGCTCTGAGGAGCGATAAACGATGTTCGAGAGGTTCACCGACCGCGCGCGGCGGGTTGTCGTCCTGGCTCAGGAAGAAGCCCGGATGCTCAACCACAACTACATCGGCACCGAGCACATCCTCCTGGGTCTGATCCACGAGGGTGAGGGTGTCGCCGCTAAGGCCCTGGAGAGCCTCGGGATTTCTCTTGAGGCCGTTCGCCAGCAGGTCGAGGAGATCATCGGCCAGGGCCAGCAGGCCCCGTCCGGTCACATTCCCTTCACCCCCCGGGCGAAGAAGGTCCTGGAGCTGTCGCTCCGGGAGGCCCTGCAGCTCGGTCACAACTACATCGGCACCGAGCACATCCTGCTCGGCCTCATCCGCGAGGGCGAGGGCGTCGCCGCCCAGGTCCTGGTGAAGCTCGGCGCCGACCTCAACCGGGTGCGCCAGCAGGTCATCCAGCTGCTCTCCGGCTACCAGACCGGGGGCGGCAAGGAGTCGGCCACGGCCGGCGGGCCCGCCGAGGGCACCCCGTCGACCTCGCTGGTCCTGGACCAGTTCGGCCGCAACCTCACCCAGGCCGCCCGCGAGGCCAAGCTCGACCCGGTGATCGGGCGCGAGAAGGAAATCGAGCGGGTCATGCAGGTGCTGTCCCGCCGCACCAAGAACAACCCCGTGCTGATCGGTGAGCCCGGCGTCGGCAAGACGGCCGTGGTCGAGGGCCTGGCCCAGGCGATCGTCAAGGGCGAGGTCCCGGAGACGCTCAAGGACAAGCAGCTCTACACGCTAGACCTGGGCGCCCTGGTGGCCGGCTCCCGCTACCGCGGTGACTTCGAGGAGCGCCTGAAGAAGGTCCTCAAGGAGATCCGCACCCGCGGCGACATCATCCTGTTCATCGACGAGCTGCACACCCTGGTCGGCGCGGGCGCCGCCGAGGGCGCCATCGACGCCGCCAGCATCCTCAAGCCGATGCTGGCCCGCGGCGAGCTGCAGACCATCGGTGCCACCACCCTGGACGAGTACCGCAAGCACCTGGAGAAGGACGCCGCGCTGGAGCGCCGCTTCCAGCCGATCCAGGTCGCCGAGCCCTCGCTGCCGCACACCATCGAGATCCTCAAGGGTCTGCGCGACCGCTACGAGGCCCATCACCGGGTCTCCATCACGGACGCCGCCCTGGTCGCCGCCGCCACCCTGGCCGACCGGTACATCTCGGACCGCTTCCTGCCGGACAAGGCCATCGACCTGATCGACGAGGCCGGTTCGCGCATGCGCATCCGCCGGATGACCGCGCCGCCGGACCTGCGCGAGTTCGACGAGAAGATCGCCGACGTGCGCCGCGAGAAGGAGAGCGCGATCGACGCGCAGGACTTCGAGAAGGCCGCGTCCCTGCGCGACGACGAGAAGCAGCTCCTGCAGGCCAAGACCAAGCGCGAGAAGGAGTGGAAGGCCGGCGACATGGACGTCGTCGCGGAGGTGGACGAGGAGCTCATCGCCGAGGTCCTGGCCACCGCCACCGGCATCCCGGTCTTCAAGCTCACCGAGGAGGAGTCCTCGCGGCTGCTGCGCATGGAGGACGAGCTGCACAAGCGCGTCATCGGCCAGAAGGACGCCATCAAGGCGCTCTCCCAGGCCATCCGGCGCACCCGCGCGGGCCTCAAGGACCCGAAGCGCCCCGGCGGCTCGTTCATCTTCGCCGGCCCGTCCGGTGTCGGTAAGACCGAGCTGTCCAAGACGCTCGCCGAGTTCCTCTTCGGCGACGAGGACGCACTGATCTCGCTCGACATGTCCGAGTTCTCGGAGAAGCACACCGTCTCCCGGCTCTTCGGTTCGCCCCCCGGCTACGTGGGCTACGAGGAGGGCGGCCAGCTGACCGAGAAGGTGCGCCGCAAGCCGTTCTCCGTCGTCCTCTTCGACGAGGTGGAGAAGGCCCACCCGGACATCTTCAACTCGCTGCTGCAGATCCTGGAGGACGGTCGGCTGACCGACTCCCAGGGCCGCGTGGTCGACTTCAAGAACACCGTCATCATCATGACGACCAACCTCGGCACCCGGGACATCTCCAAGGGGTTCAACCTGGGCTTCGCGGCCACGGGCGACTCCACCACCGGGTACGAGCGGATGAAGGCGAAGGTCGGCGAGGAGCTCAAGCAGCACTTCCGCCCCGAGTTCCTGAACCGTGTCGACGACATCGTGGTCTTCCACCAGCTGTCCGAGGAAGACATCATCCAGATCGTCGACCTGATGATCGACAAGGTGGACGGTCGGCTCAGGGACCGTGACATGGGCCTGGAGCTCAGCATCGAGGCCAAGAAGCTGCTGGCCAAGCGCGGCTACGACCCGCTGCTCGGTGCCCGTCCGCTGCGCCGCACCATCCAGCGCGAGATCGAGGACCACCTCTCCGAGAAGATCCTCTTCGGCGAGCTGCGGGCCGGCCACATCGTGGTCGTCGGGGTCGAGGGCGAGGGCAAGGAAGCGAAGTTCACCTTCCGGGGCGAGGAGAAGTCCGCGGTCGCGGACACTCCGGCCGCGGTCGCCTCGTCGGGTCCGGACCTGACGAAGTAGCAACAGTTAACAGATAACAGCACACGGTCTGGGCCCCTGGCGTTCGCGCCAGGGGCCCGGGCCGTTTTGCGTGGCGTCGCGGAAGCCGTGACGCGTCCCACGAAGTCGCAGCTGGCGGGCCCGGCCGGGGGCTGGTGTGCGTGCGACCGGATTTCAAGGCAACTTTAACGCTACAGATATTGACAGATCGTCAGCTGATAGAGAGTCGCGGAGCATAGCGCTGTGGCCATGTCACGGTCAAGGTCTATCTTTTCCGCCCCCGCTTGGATCAAATACGTCCCACCTGTCTTTCATTGGTTCACCGGAAGGCCAAGAGCCGGACCGGTTTGGGGAGGACGTCACAACGTTGAAGATGACCAGGAAAGCCGCTGCGGCCGCCACGGCCGGGGCGGTCATAGCCGCGCTCGGCGCGGGGCTGTTCCCGAGCATGGCCGTCGCGGCCGGCTCTGCCCCCGTCCCGAACGACCCGGCCGACGCCGTTCGGATCAGCACTGATCACAACATTCCGGGCCCGCTGACCGAGAAGGTCGAGGCCGAGCAGAAGCTCGCCACCGAGCAGCTGCTCGCCGGCACCGCCAAGATCGAGCAGCACGGCGGCGGCAGCAGCATCAAGCTCGGCAAGGACAAGTACGTCGAGCTCGCCCGTGAGCGCACGGACAAGATCTTCACCATCCTGGTCGACTTCAGCGACCAGGTGGACAACACCACCAAGACCGCCGATGGCAAGATCAAGTACGGCGGCACCCCCGGCCCGCAGCGCAACCAGATCGAGAAGCCGGACCCGGCCACCAACAACTCGACGCTGTGGCAGGCCGACTACAACCAGCAGCACTACCAGGACCTGTACTTCAGCAAGAACCAGGACTCGCTGAAGACCTACTACGAGAAGCAGTCCTCGGGCCGCTACTCGGTGGACGGTCAGGTCACCGACTGGGTGCGGGTGCCGTGGAACGAGGCCCGTTACGGCTCGGACTTCTGCGGCCAGCACGTCTGCAACAACGCGCAGGACCTGATCCGCGACGGCATCAACGCCTGGGTCGCCGACCAGAAGGCCAAGGGCCAGACGGACGCTCAGATCAAGGCCACGATCTCGCAGTACGACCAGTGGGACCGGTACGACTACAACCACAACGGCAACTTCAACGAGCCGGACGGTTACATCGACCACTTCCAGATCGTGCACGCCGGTGAGGACCAGTCGGCCGGCGGTGGCAAGCAGGGCACCGACGCGCTCTGGGCCCACCGCTCGTACGTCTACAGCACCCAGGCCGGCTCCACCGGCCCGTCCGACAACAAGCTGGGTGGCACCCCGGTCGGCGACACCGGCATCTGGATCGGCGACTACACCATGCAGCCCGAGAACGGCGGCCTCGGTGTCTTCGCCCACGAGTACGGTCACGACCTCGGCCTCCCGGACCTGTACGACACCACGGGCAGCGGAATCGACAACTCGGTCGGCTTCTGGTCGCTGATGTCCTCCGGCTCCTGGCTCGGCGAGGGCAAGAACTCGATCGGCGACATGCCGAACGACCTCGACGCCTGGAGCAAGCTCAAGCTCGGCTGGCTGAAGTTCGACAAGGCCAAGGCCGGCACCGAGTCGACCCACCACATCGGCCCGGTCGAGTTCAACACCAAGCTGCCGCAGGCACTGGTCGTCGACCTCCCGAAGAAGCCCGTCACCACCGTGATCAACACCCCGTACGCGGGTGCCAACGAGTGGTGGAGCGGCAGCGCCGACAACCTGAACGTCACGCTGACCCGCGACGTCGACCTGACCGGCAAGACCACCGCCTCGCTCACCGCGAAGGCCTGGTACGAGCTGGAGCAGGACTTCGACTACGCCTACGGCGAGGTCTCCACCGACGGTGGCGCCACCTGGAAGGCCCTGGACGGCACCTTCAACGGCGTCGCCCTCCCGCACGACCCGGCCGACAACGCCGCCCTGAGCGGCACCTCGGGCAACAAGTGGGGCGACCTGGTCTTCCCGCTGGACGCCTACGCCGGCAAGGCCATCAAGGTCCGCTTCCACAACACCACGGACGGCGGCCTGCACCTCAAGGGCCTGGCCCTGGACGACATCGCCGTCACCGCCAACGGTGCCACCGTCTTCTCCGACGGTGCCGAGAACGGTGACAACGGCTGGACCGCCAACGGCTTCTCGCGGACCACCGGCAAGTTCACCCAGGACTACGCCCAGTACTACATCGCCGAGAACCGTCAGCCGATCTCGTACGACCGGACCCTGAAGACCGGCCCGTACAACTTCGGCTTCGCCGACAGGCCGAACTGGGTGGAGCACTACCCCTACCAGGCCGGTCTGCTGATCTGGCTGTGGGACACCTCCCAGAGCGACAACAACGTCACCAACCACAAGGGTTCGGGCCTGCTCCTCCCGATCGACTCGCACCCGACCCCGCTGAAGTGGAACGACGGCACCCTGATGCGCCCGCGCATCCAGGGCTACGACTCCACCTTCGGCTCGCGCAAGGTCGACAGCCTGACCCTGCACAAGAACGGCGTCGAGACGGTCGTCCCGAAGGCCAAGGGCATCGACTCGTTCAGCGACCTGAAGTCGTACTGGTCGGCGGACAACCCGTACAGCAGCGTCATCGTCCCCAAGACCGGCACCAGCATCGAGGTCGAGAACGAGTCCTCGAACTACCTCGAGACCTGGATCCGCGTCCGCCCCGTCGACAACTGATCGAACCGAGCAGTGACGATCAGCCTGTGACCAGGCAGCACTGATACACCCTGTCCGGCCCGTCCCCGCACCGCGCGGGGGCGGGCCGGACGTCTGTTCAGGCCGACCGGCGCGGCAGCAGGGCGAGGAAGGCCGCCGCGGCCTCGGCGACGTCCGCGGCCGTCCACTCCAGGGCGTCGGCGGCCACCGTGACCTCCGTCATCGACAGACCCGGCAGGCCGTTCTCGCGCCAGCCGCCGAACAGCGCGGTCCGCGACTCCTCCGCCAGCCGCAGACCCGCCTCCTCCAGCTCCCCGGGAGCGTGGGGAAGCCAGAGCTGGAACTGGTGGGTGTGCGGCGGGGCCGGGTGGACCCGGGCCCCCGGCACGGCCGCGAACGCCTCGGCCAGGGCCGCCGCGACGGTCCTCGCATGCGTCACATACCCCTCCAGGAGCGGCAGTTCACGATCCAGCCCGGCGAGCGCGGCCAGCGCGGCCGGCCACTGCTGGAAGAGCTGGCCACCGTACCGGTGCCGCCAGGTCCTGGCGGTCCGGACGAAGCCGGCCCCGCCGGCCAGCGCGGCGCCGCTGAGCCCGCCGAGGGTCTTGTAGAAGGAGACGTAGACCGAGTCGGTCAGCGCGACGATCTCCGGCAGCGGGCGGCCGAGATGGACCACCGACTCCCAGATCCGGGCGCCGTCGAGGTGCAGCGCCGCGCCGTGCTCCGCCCGGACGACCTCGGCGACGGCCGCCAGTTCCTCCCAGTCCGGCAGGACGAACCCGGCCTCGCGCAACGGCAGCTCCAGGATCATGGCGGCGTACGGCTCGTCGAAGCCGCGGAGCTCGGCCACCGTGGGCAGACGCGGCGCGATGGTGGGCCAGACGCTGCGCAGCCCGCTGAGGGCGCTGAGCGCGTGCCGCTCGTGCTGCTCGGTGTGGCCGAGCGGATGCGCCGCGACGGTCCGCAGCCCGGCGGCCTCGGCGTGGATCCGCAGCGCGATCTGCTGCGCCATGGTGCCGGTGGGGAAGAAGGCCGCGTCCTCGGTGCCGAGCAGCCCGGCGATCCGGCACTCCAGGGTCCGGACCACGCCGTCGCCGTACATGTCCGGCCGGCGGTCCAGGTCGTACACGCTCGCGCCCTCCTCGGCCAGGGCGGCGAGGCGGTCGCGCAGGCTCTGCGGCCGGGCGCCGGAGAGCAGCCGCTCACAGCCGCGCAGTGCGGCGAAGCGGCGGTCCTGGATGCTCTGCCGGTCGCCGCCTTCGGTCTCTTTGCTCCTATTGGCATACATGCGTTGATGGTCCCGCAGCGGGACCGTCCGGTCAGCGGTGCGGACACGGGCGGACGGCCAAACCCCGGCGGCGGGTGGCACTGGTCACAGCGCCGCGCTCCGATACGAGCGGCGGTAGTAGAGCGGTGCGGTGGCCGGCCGGGGCGACGAAAGCCGTGAACTGACGATCGGATCACATGATCGTTACTCCGTCGGCTTGAATCTCCGACGCAACGCTGACTACACGCCGTAGTAGGTCACACCGTTTGGGACTCCGCTCGGTGACGGTTAAACCTGAGTGGTCCCCCGCTCAGCACGCCCGAACGGGCCCCTGTGCTGCCCCCGTACGTTCGTGAGGTTGAGCTACCGATGTCCTCTGTCCCGCCCATGGGGCCGGCTCTGCGCCGCCTCGCCGCCCGCACGGCGGCCCAGGCGGCGGCCTGGCAGCCCAGGCTCGGCCGCGCCGTCCGCACCCATACCGCACCGCTGCGCGCACTCGCGGCGCCCGCTCCCGCCCTGCCCGGCACCCGGCTCTGGGACGACCGGCACCGCACCGTCACCGCGGTCGGCGCCACCGCGGTGATACTGTCCGGCGCCCTGCTGGTCGCTTCCCCGGGCAGCGCCTCGGCCCAGACGGTCATACCCACCACCCCCGGCAGCTCGGCCTTCACCGCCCCGCAGGGCGCGGCCCCCGCCCCAGGCCTGGTCCAGGTGTCGGGGCCGAGCCCGTACAAGCTGCCGCACGAGCAGGACTCGGCACAGGAGTACGTGACGGTCGCCGCGAATCTCCTGCCCGTCGAGCCACCCGTCGAGCCACCCGTCGAGGTGCCCGCCGAGCCGGCCCCCGCCGAGGACCAGGCGCCCGCGCCCGAACCGGCCCCGGAGCCGGCGCCCGCCCCCGCGCCGGAGTGGTCCGCCCCGGTGCCCGGCGCGCCCACCAGCAACCCGTACGGCGTGGCCAACCCGGAGTACGCGGCCGGCTATCACACCGGGGTGGACTTCGCGGTCGCCCCGGGCACCCCGCTGCTCGCGGTCGGGAACGCCACCGTGGTCTCGGCCGGCTGGGACGGCGCCTACGGCAAGGAGGTCGTCCTGCGGCTGGCGGACGGGCGCTTCGCGCAGTACGCGCACCTGTCGTCGGTCTCGGTGTCGACGGGCGACCGGGTGGCGGCGGCCGAGGAGATCGGCCGGTCCGGGAACACCGGCAACTCGACCGGGCCCCACCTGCACTTCGAGATCCGTGCCAGCAACCACTACGGCGCGGTGATCAACCCGATCGCGTACCTCTCCGGGCACGGGGTCACCGGGTTCTGACGACCGCGCCGGTGGCCGGGCGGCCCGGTCACCGGCGCTTTCGCCGGTCGGGCCGCCCTTCGGTGTGCTCCGCCGCGGGGCGGCCCGGGCGGCCACGAGCCGGCTGCGGGTCGGACGTGTGGACCGGACGTGTGGACCGGACGGGCGCGGGCGGGTCAGACGTGCGCGGCCGGGTGGCCGATCAGGCCGCCGATCTCCAGCGCGACCTGCTGCGCGGCCGTCATGGCCTCCCCCAGGGTGGCCACCTTCGCCTCGCCGTCCTGCGGGTGGTCCGCCGCCTGGCATTCGGAGATGTCCTGCTTGAGCATGAACAGCGCCGAGTTGATGGTGAACAGCGACATCGCGGCGCGCAGCCGGTTCTGGAAGCTCGCGTCCGGGCCGTGCACCAGCCGGATCATCGCGACCATGCGCTCCTTGAACTCCAGCCCGGCCGGCGACTCGCGCAGCGCGGGCTGGTTCTCGTGGAAGAACCGCAGCAGCGGCGCCCGCTCGGACATTCCGGCCGCGAACCGCCGGATCAGCTCGTCCCGGAGCTCCGGCGTCCACGGCTGCTCGCGGCCCCACGCGATGGTGTCGTCGATCGGCGCGGCCATGCTCTGCACGATGCCGTGGACGATGTCGTCCTTGGTCTTGAAGTGGTAGTAGAGCGCGGCCTTGGTGACACCGAGCCGGTCGGCGATCTCACGCAGCGAGGTCTGCTCGTAGCCGTGCTCGGCGAAGAGCTCCAGTGCGACCGCGATGATGCGGGCCCGGGTGTCGCTACGGGGGCTGTGCGTGGTGCCCATGGCCTGCCTCATGACTGCGTCGGTGACTGCTGCTGCGCTCGGCGGGCGCCGGTCGGAGCGCCCGCCTCGGGCTCATTCTCCCTGGCCCGGAGATCCGTGGGAAAACTGGCTTGACGCCCGGCTGGTAAACAACCTACCGTGCCGACGGTCAGGAAACTAGCCGGGCGACAAGTAAGTAAGCCGTTGCAGGCCCGACGGTCGTCCAACATCCAGTCCGGGAGACACGGAACCCATGTCACAACCGAAGGCCGACAACCCGGCACCGGAGAAGAGGACGGCCGAGGAGGAGGTGCCGCGGTCACCCCGCGAGATCCGCCTGGTCATGGTCGGCCTGGTGGTCACCATGCTGCTGGCCATGCTCGACAACCTGATCGTCGGCACCGCGATGCCGACGATCGTCGGCGACCTGGGCGGTGCCGAGCACCTGTCCTGGGTGGTCACCTCGTACACCCTGGCCACCGCCGCCTCCACCCCGATCTGGGGCAAGATCGGCGACCTCTACGGCCGCAAGGGCACCTTCCTCACCTCGATCGTGATCTTCCTGGCGGGCTCGGCCCTCTCCGGGCTCTCGCAGAACATGAACGAGCTGATCGGCTTCCGCGCCCTCCAGGGCCTCGGCGCCGGCGGTCTGATGGTCGGCGTGATGTCGATCATGGGCGCGCTGGTCCCGCCGCGCGACCGCGGCAAGTACCAGGGCATGTTCGCCGCGGTGATGGCGCTCGCGACCATCGGCGGCCCGCTGGTCGGCGGCTTCATCACCGACCACCTGAGCTGGCACTGGACCTTCTACATCAACCTGCCGCTCGGCGTCGTCGCCCTCGCCGTCGTGGTGGTCACCCTGAAGCTGCCGAAGGTCCGCAGCAAGGCCCGGATCGACTACCTCGGCGCCGTCCTGCTCACCACCGGCATCACCTCCCTCACCCTGATCACCACCTGGGGCGGCCAGGAGTACGCCTGGGGCTCCAAGCAGATCCTGGGCCTGGCCGCGCTCGCCGCCGCCACCCTGATCGCCTTCTGCTACGTCGAGCAGCGGGTCCAGGAGCCGATGCTCCCGCTCGACCTGTTCAAGAACCTGAACTTCACCCTGGTCTCGCTGATCGGCTTCATCGTCGGCTTCGTGATGTTCGGCTCGACCGTCTTCCTGCCGCTCTACCAGCAGACCGTGCAGGGCGCCTCGGCCACCAACTCCGGCCTGCTGCTGATGCCGATGATGTTCGGCATGCTGGTGGTCTCGCTGGTGGTCGGCCAGGCGGTGACCAAGACCGGCAAGTACCGGATCTTCCCGATCATCGGCACGATCGTGATGACCGTCGGCATGGCGCTGCTCTCCACCCTCTCCACCGAGACCAGCAGCTTCACCTCCGCCTGCTGGATGGTGGTACTGGGCGCCGGCATGGGCTTCCTGATGCAGATCACCATGCTGGTCGCGCAGAACAGCGTCGAGCTCAAGGACATGGGCGTGGCCAGCTCCACCGCCACCCTGTTCCGCACCATCGGCGGCTCCTTCGGTGTGGCGCTGTTCGGCGCGCTGTTCAACAACCGGGTCACCGCGACCATGAAGGAGCGGCTCGGCGACGCGGCCTCGGGCGGCGGCGCGCAGGCCGACCCGGGCCAGATGAGCCCGGCCGCGCTCCGGGCGCTGCCCGCCCCGGTCCAGGACGCCTACCACCACGCGGTGGCCAACGGCATGCACACCGTCTTCCTCTGGGGCGCGGGGGTCGCGGTGATCGCGATCGCCGCCGCGGTCTTCATGCGCGAGGTGCCGCTGCGCGGCGCCGGGACGCCGCCGGAGGACGGGAAGGACGGCGGGAAGTCCGCCGAGCTCAACGCCGAGGCAGTGGCGATCTGACCTTACGCAAATCCCCCCTCTCACCCGAGAGGGGGGATTTCTTTTTCTCCGGGCTCCGCCCCGGAGTTCGTCACGTCATTGCGGCAGGCGGTAGACACCCTGCTCGACCGGCTCGACCAGGCCGTCGGCCACCAACCCGTCCAGCGCCCGGGCCCGCTGCACCGCGTCCGGCCAGACGGCGTCCAGCCGGGCCTGCTCCACCGAGCCGTGCGCGTCCCGCAGCACCGCCAGCAGCTTGCCGCGCACCTGCCGGTCGGTGCCCTCGTACGACTGGCCGCGCCGGGCCGGGCCCTCGTAGGGCGGGCAGCCGGCCCGCTGCCAGGCGCAGTGGCTGAACAGCGGGCAGCCGCCGCACTCGGGGCTGCGCGCGGTGCAGACCAGCGCGCCCAGTTCCATCACACCGACCGCCCAGGTCGCCGCCGTCTCGGCCGTGTCCGGCAGCAGCGCGGTCGCCGTCCGCCGCTCGGCCGCCGTGGTGGCCTGCGCGGGGTACTCCACGCCCGTCACGGCGCGGGCGAAGACCCGGCGGACGTTGGTGTCCAGCACCACATGCCGCTGGCGGAAGGCGAACGAGGCCACCGCCGCCGCCGTGTACTCCCCCACCCCGGGCAGCGAGAGCAGCGTCGCGTGGTCGTCCGGCACCTGGCCGTCGTGCCCCTCGGTGATCGCCACCGCCGCCGCGTGCAGCCGCAGCGCCCGCCGGGGGTAACCCAGTCGCCCCCACATCCGGACGGCCTCGCCGGGCGCGTCCGCCGCCAGGTCCGCGGGGGTGGGCCAGCGCTCCAGCCACGCCCGGTACGCGGGCAGCACCCGCTTCACCGGGGTCTGCTGGAGCATGAACTCGCTCACCATCACCGCCCAGGGCGAGGCCTCCGGCGTCCGCCACGGAAGATCGCGCGCGTTGGCCTCGTACCAGCCGAGGACGGTCGAGTGCAGCACCGGCAGCGGCAGCGCCGACGGGGCGGCGGCGGGTGCGGGGACGGCGGGGGTGACGGTGATGGCAGCCATGGCCCTTCGATCCTCCCACGACCGCGCTCACGCCCGCGCCCCCGGCCGAATCGGAGCGCGCTGCTCCGGATGGTCTACGGAAAAACCCTCGTTTCGGTCTCCCCCGAACGGCGCAAATGGCGGATCATGTGAAGGAAGGGGCGACTGTGCGGTGTTGGTACGTCAAGGGACACACACTGTCTCGTAGAGTTTGGGCGTGCCTTCTCTGCGTCAACCCGTGGGACCACTGCCGGCCTCGATCTACTGGCGCCGGCGCATCGTCGTGCTCGCCGCCGCCGTCGTGGTCATCGCCCTGATTCTCTGGCTGATGTCCGATCAGGGCGGCGGTGGCGACGACTCCCAGGGCAAGGCCGCCCAGGCCGTGCCGTCCCAGTCCCAGTCCCAGTCACCCGCCCAGGCGATCACGCCCGGCGCCTCCCCGAGCGGCCCCGTGAGCGGCGCACGCCCCGGCGGCGGTGCCGCTCCGAGCGGCGGCGCGGTCGCCGGCTCCGGCGGCGGCGATGTCAGCCTCAGCACCGGCGGCACCGGCGGGGGCAGCGCGCCCAGCCCGGCCCCCGGCGGCGCGGGCGGTGGTACGGGCGGCGCGGGCGGCAGCGGCGGCTCGACCGGCGGCAACGGTGGCGGCACGCCGCCGGTGAACACCACCGAGGTGATGGCCCTGCCGGTCTGTGCCTCGTCGCAGGTGACGCTGGAGCTGGCCAGCGCGCAGAACTCCTACCAGCCCAAGGACAAGCCCCGGCTGGCGCTGACCATCCACAACTCCGCCGGCAGCAACTGCCGAGTGGACCTGGGCCGGACGACCTCCGCCATCACCGTGACGGCCGCCAACGGCGACCGGATCTGGTCCTCCGGCGACTGCCCGGCGGACCGTGGCAGCAGCTGGGTGCAGGTCCCGGCGAACGGCGGCATGACCGAGACCTTCACCTGGGACCGCAGCCGCAGCAAGCAGCAGTGCGCCACGGCCGACCCGGCGCCCGCCACGGCCGGCACCTACCTGGTGGTCGCCGACCTCGCCGGCCTCTCCGGCGGCCAGGTCTCGGCGCGCTCCTCGATCCGGCTGGAGAACTGACCTCCACTCAGCCGTCCCGTCCGAAGCCCCGGCCACCGCGCCGGGGCCTCGGCGTTTCCGGCCCTTCCCGGCGCTCCCAGCGCCTCCCCGCACTTCCTGTGCCTCCCGCACTTCCCGGGCACCCCTGACACCCCTGACACCCCTGGCGCCCCCGGGCACGCCGCCCGGACGGCGTTCCGCGGCGCCGTCCGACGCGTTCCGGCCGCCTCGACGGGGCACCGCGCGACCACGGCGTTGAGGAACGGTATCGGCCGGTGACGCCCGGATGGCCCCGGGTGGCACCGAGGCCGGGCCGACGCCCGCCGGATGCCCGTTTCATCCGCTTTGGCCGCGGCTCCGCGTGTCCCCGGAGTGTCTCCGCAATGTCCCCGGCATAGCGGCCCCATGACGACCCGAAACCCTTCTTGTCGCGTTCCTGCCATTGGCCGAATCCTGATGACCCCGGGCCGTGACACCGCCCGGACCCCGCTCCGCACCACCGACGAGGAGGAACACCTCTCATGGCAGTGCAGCGCATCACCCGCCGCCGGACCGCGGCCGCCCTCACCACCGCGATCGCCACCGCCGTCCTCTGCGGCGCCGCCACCCTGCCGGCCGGCGCGGCAGAGCTCCCGGAAGGCGTCGTCCAGCAGGCCGACTCGCCGACCGCCGTCCCGGGCAGCTACATCGTCATCCTCAAGGCGGCCTCGGGCATCAAGGCCGGCTCCGCGCAGGGCCGGCAGGTGGTGGCCCGGCACGGCGGCCAGGTCCGGCAGACCTGGGACCGGGCGGTGAACGGCTACGAGGCCGCCCTGACGGCCGAACAGGCCCGCCGGCTGGCCGCCGATCCGGCCGTCGCGGCGGTCGAGGCCAACCAGACCTTCACCGTCGCCGCGACCCAGGTCAACCCGCCGTCCTGGGGCCTGGACCGGATCGACCAGCCGGCTCTCCCGCTCGACTCCCGCTACACCTACCCCGACGCGGCCGGCGCCGGGGTGACCGCGTACGTCATCGACACCGGCGTACGGGTCTCGCACACCGACTTCGGCGGCCGGGCCTCCGACGGCTACGACTTCGTCGACAACGACGCCGTGGCCCAGGACGGCAACGGCCACGGCACGCACGTCGCCGCGACCATCGCGGGCAGCGCCTACGGCGTGGCCAAGAGCGCCAAGGTGGTCGGCGTCCGGGTGCTCGACAACAACGGCTCCGGCACCACGGCCGGCGTGATCGCCGGCGTCAACTGGGTCACCCAGAACGCGAAGAAGCCCGCCGTCGCCAACCTCAGCCTCGGCGGCTCGCCCAGCACCACGCTGGACAGCGCCGTGGCCAACTCGATCGCCTCCGGCGTCACCTACGCCATCGCGGCCGGCAACTCCGCCGCCCCGGCGCAGAACTACTCCCCGGCGAGGGTCCCGACCGCGATCACCGTCGGCGCGACCACCGACACGGACGCCAAGGCCAGTTACTCCAACTACGGCAGCCGGGTGGACATCTTCGCCCCCGGCACGAACATCACCTCGGCCTGGAACACCAGTGACACGGCCACCAACACCATCTCCGGTACGTCGATGGCCAGTCCGCACGTGGCCGGCGCCGCCGCGATCTACCTCTCGTACCACCCGGGGGACACCCCGGCGAGCGTCACCAGCGCCCTCACCGCGGCCGCCACCAGCGGCGTGCTCACCTCGATCGGCAGCGGCAGCCCCAACCTGCTGCTGCGCGTCACCCAGTAGGACGGCCGGAACGACGGCAGTACGGCCGGAACGACGGACGGCCCCCGGGGAGTGGAATCCCCGGGGGCCGTCCCGTGCGTGCGGGTGCGCCGACCGTCAGACGTAGCGCTCCAGGATGGACGACTCGGCCAGCCGGGACAGACCCTCGCGGACCGAGCGGGCCCTGGTCTCGCCGACGCCCTCGACCGTCTGCAGATCGTCGATGCTGGCGGCGAGCAGCTTCTGCAGCCCGCCGAAGTGCTCGACCAGCCGCTCTATGACGGTGTTGGGCAGCCGCGGGATCTTGGCCAGCAGCCGGTAACCCCGCGGCGAGACCGCCGAGTCCAGCGACTCCGGCGAGCCCGAGTAGCCGAGCGCCTTGGCGACGGTCTGCAGGTCGAGCAGTTCGGCGTGGGTCAGCGCCTCCAGGTCGGCGAGCACCTCGGCGACCGTCCGGCCCTTCTTGGCGGCCCGCTCCGGGAAGTAGTCCCGGGCGACCAGCTCGCGCTCCGGCTCCACACCGGCGATCAGTTCGTCCAGCTGGAGCGAGAGCAGCCGGCCGTCGGTACCGAGCTCCAGCACGTAGCCGGCGATCTCGGTGGCGATCAGCCGGACCATCTCCAGCCGCTGGGCGACGGCGGTGACGTCCCGGACCGTCACCAGGTCCTCGATCTCCAGCGCGGAGAGCGTGCCGGCCACCTCGTCCAGGCGGAGCTTGTACCGCTCCAGGGTGGCGAGCGCCTGGTTGGCGCGGGAGAGGACGGTGGTCGAGTCCTCCAGCACCCGGCGGGTGCCGTTGACGTACATCGCGATCAGCCGCATCGAGTGCGAGACCGCGACCACCGGGAACCCGGTCTGCCGGTTGACCCGCTCCGCGGTGCGGTGCCGGGTACCGGTCTCGTCGGTGGGGATGGTGGAGTCCGGCATCAGGTGCACCCCGGCCCGGACGATCTTGGTGATGTCCTTGTCCAGCACCACCGCGCCGTCGAGCTTGCACAGCTCGCGCAGCCGGGTGGCGGTGAACTCGACGTCCAGGACGAACCCGCCGGTACAGATCGACTCGACCGTCTTGTCGAAGCCGAGCACGATCAAACCGCCGGTGTTGGCCCGCAGCACCCGCTCCAGGCCGTCACGCAGCCCCGTGCCGGGCGCGATGGCGCTGAGGGAGGCCCGCAGCAGGGCCTCCTCGCGGGAGGACTTGTCCGCCCGGTCGCTGGCTGCCACGTGACTCCTCCGGTCGACCCGTACCGCGCGCCTCGCGCGTGCGCCGGCCTACGGTCTGTTGCTCTGTCGCTTATTACTGCCTTATCGGCAATTAGACAGGGGAAAGTCTAACTGCGTGCGGCATCGACAGGGCTTGGGTCAGCGCAGTTCGTCGGAGTCGACCGGCTCCCACCCCTCCATGAGCTCCTCCGGGTAGGCCGCGACCGGGGTTTCGCGCCGCCCCGCGCGAGGGGCCGGCGGCGTCTCGCGCGGGGCCTCCGAAGCCCCGCGGCGGGTCGACGGTGCCTCACCACGCGGCTTGGCGGCGGCCCGACGGCGGCCGGGAATGGCCCGCAGCGCCTCGCCGATGTCCGCGACCTCGACCACCGTCATGCCCGCCGGCACCTTGCCCGGGTCCGGCGGGACCAGCGCGTGGGTGAAGCCCAGCCGGTGCGCCTCGGCGAGCCGCCGCTGCACACCCGTCACCCGGCGGACCTCGCCCGCGAGACCGACCTCGCCGATCGCCACCAGGTTGCTCGGCAGCGGGGTGTCGGAGGAGGAGCTGGCCACCGCGAGCGCGATCGCGAGGTCCGCGGACGGCTCGGTCAGCTTCACCCCGCCGACCGTCGCGGTGTAGATGTCCTGCTTGCCGAGCTTCACCCCGCCGTGCCGCTCGACCACGGCCAGGATCATCGCGATCCGGGGCGACTCCAGACCGGAGGTCGTCCGGCGCGGGGACGGGATCTGCGAATCCACCATCAGCGCCTGCACCTCCGCCACCAGCGGGCGGCGGCCCTCCAGGGTGACGGTCAGGCAGGTACCGGGAACGGGCTTGTCGCGCCTGGTCAGGAAGAGGCCGGAGGGGTCGGCCAGGCCCGTGATGCCCTCGTCGTGCAGTTCGAAGCAGCCGACCTCGTCGGTGGCGCCGTACCGGTTCTTGATACCGCGGATGATGCGCAGCCGGGCGTGGCGGTCCCCCTCGAAGCTCAGCACCACGTCCACCAGGTGCTCCAGCAGGCGGGGGCCGGCGATCTGGCCGTCCTTGGTGACGTGGCCGACCAGCAGGGTCGCCATGCCGCGGTCCTTGGACGCCCGGATCAGCGCGCCCGCCACCTCGCGGACCTGGGCCGGGCCGCCGGGGGCGCCGTCCAGCTCGGCGGAGGCGATGGTCTGCACCGAGTCCAGGATCAGCAGGCCCGGGCTGACCGCCTCGATGTGGCCGAGCACCGCGCCGAGATCGGACTCGGCGGCGAGGTAGAGGTGTTCGGAGAGCGCGTTGATCCGGTCGGCGCGCAGCCGGACCTGACCGGCCGACTCCTCACCGGTGACGTACAGGGTGCGGTGCTGGGCGCCGGCGGCCTTGGCCGCGACGTCCAGCAGCAGGGTCGACTTGCCGACGCCGGGCTCGCCGGCCAGCAGGACCACGGCGCCGGGGACGATGCCGCCGCCGAGCACCCGGTCGAGCTCGGGGACGCCGGTGGAGCGGGCCGTCGCCACCTGGCCGTCGACCTGGGCGATCGGCCGGGCGGGCGCGCTGACCGGGCCGGCGGCGGTGGTCCTGATCGGCACCGCGCCGTACTCCTCCACCGTGCCCCAGGCGTTGCACTCCGGGCACCGGCCGACCCACTTGGGCAGCTGGTTGCCGCACTCGGTGCAGCGGTACGCCGGGCGCGGCTTGGCGGTGGTCTTGGTACGGGCAGCCATGCGGCCCACCGTAGCGCCTGGGTCCGACAGCCCGGGTACGACGGCGACGACGGTGGTCGGGGCTCCGGTCGTGGACCGGGGTGGGTCCACAGATGGGCGATGTTGTTACCCGAAAGAAGTACAACAGCAGGGAATGGCCCGGGTGCGGCCCCCGGGCTCTCTACCGTCGGACAGGTGACGACGAGTGCTGAAGAGCCGCGCGACGCCGTGCTCGCGGCGTACGACCGGCAGGTGGACGGCCTGTTCACCTACTGTCTCTCGGTGCTGTGCGAGCACGACGCGGCGGCCGACGCCCTGCGGGAGGTACGGGAGCTGGCGCTGCGGCACGGGGCCCGGCTGGCCGAGCCCGGGCTGCTGCGGGCCTGGCTGTACTCGTTGGCGCGGTACTGCTGTCTGCGCCGGTTGCAGAACGGGCCGGGGACCTGGTCCGGTGCGGGCCACGGGGCCGGTGCGGCGCACGGGCCGCGGCCGGGGCTCCCGGCCGTCGAGGCCGCCCGGCGGCGGCGCGAGCTGGCCTCGCTGGCCTGGCCCGCGGCGGCGGGCACCGATCCCGAGCAGCGCGAGGCGCTGGAGCTGTCGGTACGGCATCGGCTGAGCCCGATCGAGGTGGCGGCCGTGCTGGGCGTGCCGTTCGACACCGCCCGGACGCTGCTCGCCTCGGCGCAGGCGGAGGTCGACCGGACCGGGGCGGCACTGCTGGTGCCCGGCGTCCGCGGCTGCCCCGGGCTGGACCGGCTCGGCGGGGCTGGGGCGGAGAGCCGACGGAACCGGGTGCTCGGCCCGGCGCCGCGCCGGGAGCTGGTGCGGCACGTGATGGACTGCCCGACCTGCCGGGGTACGGCGGAACGGGTGGCCGGAGGGGCGGCCGAGAGTGCGGCGGGGCTGTCCGGGCTGCCGGTGCTGTCCGCACCCGCCGCCCGGCCCGGGCGGAGCGGCGGTGTGGTGTTCCTGCCGCAGGCGGCCCGGACGGTGGGGCGTGCGGGGTCGGCGGGACGGGTAGCGGTGGTCGAGCCGGGGCTGCGGTTCGACCAGAGCGGTTTCCCGCGTCACCGCGCGCCGGACGCGGGTCGTGGGTCGGCGGTGCGCCGGCGGGTCGTGACCACCGGGGTGCTGGCGGCTGTGCTGTTCGCTCCGGTGGCCGCGCTCTGGGCCGGCCACCGGAGCGGTGGCACCGCACGGGTCGCCGCTTCGGTCTCGTCGGTCCGGGTGGACGCGCACGGGCGGCCCGCCGGGTACCGGCCGGAGGGCCCCGGGTCGGCCGTGGACCGGCCGGATCCGGTGGGCCGGATGGGCCAGGACGGTGCCGCACCGGCGACGGCCGGGCTGGAACTCGCCGGTACCGGGGTGGTCAGTGCAGAAACGTTGCCCCCGGGGGCCCCGGGCCCCGCAATCGCCGTACCGAGCCGTGGCGCGACCCCGCTCGGCAACCCCCTGCCGGTCACCGCGTCGGCCCCCGGCGGCGGCCTCCCGGCCGGGCCCACAGCCGCCGGACAGCCGGCGCCGCCCGCTCCGGCCGGACAGTTGACCGTCGAGGCGGGCGAGTACGGCAACCGGACCGTACTCACCCTGACCAACTCCGGCAGCACCGAGATCCGCTGGCACGCCGCCGTGGACGCGGCCTGGCTCCGGCTCGGCCGGGACGCCGGGACGCTCGCCCCGGGCCAGCGGATCACGGTGATCGTCACCGTGGACGAGGAGCTCGCCCCGGCCGTGCACTGGTCCGCCCGGATCGCGCTGCCGCCCTCGCAGGCCGTGGTCACCCTGGAGGGCGGCCCGCACAACCGGGGCGGTGGCACCTCCGCCTCGACCGACCCGACCACGAGCCCCGCCGACCCGGACCGGCCGTCCCAGGGCGGCACGCCGGGTGGCACGCCGTCCGCGACTCCGACGGGTCCGGGGCCCACGGCGGTCCCCTCCTCCCCGGCGCCGACCGCCTCACCGACGGCCGCCCCCAGCACGTCCTCGCCCTCGCCTTCGCCCCCGGCCCCGACCGTCACCGCGTCCACACCCGCTCCGGTCTCTCCCTCGTCGCGCTGAGCCGAGACGCGGGCGAGGCCCGAACCGGGCGGATGCCGAGCCGGGCGGATGCCGGACCGGGCTGGGTGCCGGACCGGGCTGGGTGCCGGGTCGTCGGGCCACCAGATGGCCGGTTCGTCAGATGGTCAGCCTGGAGATCGCGTCGCCGACGTACGTCGCGCCGAGGACGACCAGGGACACCAGCACGATCGCCGGGTTGTGGGCGGCCGTCCACGCCTTCCACTCCCCCAGCGTCCTGGCCGCCCCGTCGCCGCCGAACAGGTGGACCGCCGACGGCAGCAGTGTGCAGAGCGAGCCGACCAGCACCAGCAGCGCGGCCGCCACCGCCTTGCCGCTGCCGGACGCCGTGCTGGTGGCGATCGAGAGGGCGCCGCCGACCGCCAGCACCAGGTTCTTCGGGTCGGCCGTCAACAGGACGGCGGCCAGGCCGACCACTCTGCCGGGGGTGGACCGGTGGACCGTCCGCATCCATGTCGGCGGGCCGTGCACATGCCCCTCGCGCGGGCGGTCCTTCCACCGCGTGAGGCCCAGGAGGAGAAGGAACACGCCGATCGCCAGCTTCAGCCACCACGCCCAGACCGGTTTCGAGGAACCGGTGGTCAGCCCCGAACCGGCCAGCACCACCACGGTGACCACCGCCGCCAGCGCCACCGCCCAGCCGGCCGCGAACGCCGCTCCGTTGACCCGGCCCTTCGGCGTGGCCAGCATCAGGATCACCGCGATCAGCGGCAACGGGCTGATCGCGATACCCACGGCCGAGGCCAGCATCTGGCCGACGGCGTCGCCCATGCTCCTGCCTCTCGTCGGTACGACGCCTCGGGGCTCCGCGAACCGGGCGCGGTGACCCTCGGGCGGCTACTCGGGGTCAGTTGCTCGGGGTCAGTTGCTCGGACTCGGAGAGCCGGGTTCAGTGCCGCTGGATCGGTGGCACCCGGTAGGTGCCGTCCAGGGCGGGCCGTTTCGGCTGGTAGAGCCGGATGATCGGCCGGAACCCGCCCTCCGGGGTGGGCAGCCAGTTCGCCACCGCGGCGGGGTGGGCGGGCGGTTCGTGCTGGAGCAGCAGGGTCAGCGAACCGTCCTCGCCGTACACCAGGCCGGGGGTGCGGTCGCCGATCGAGTAGCGCGCGATCGGGTTCGCCACCAGGTGGTACTCCGGCAGCCCGTACATGGTGACGGACCAGAAGGCGTCCGCCGGCGGGGGTTCGTCGAAGCGCAGCGTGTACGCGTGCGCGCCGCTGAGCGGCCGGCCGTCGGCGTCGTCGTACGTCGTCGCGTAGACCGCCTCGTACGCGTGGTTGCCCCAGAGGCCGGCGCGGGCGGCGGCGGCCCGGCTGAGGTAGGCGGCGCGGCGGTCGGGGATGCGCCACTCGGAGTCGTCGATGGTGCCGGGGCCGAGGAAGTCGACGTTGTAGTCGAAGAGGTGCAGCCCCGCCCGCCACTCGCCGGCCGGGTGGTCCTCCGGTGGCCGGGTGGCGGCCTCGACCCGTTCGCGGCCCGCCGCCATGCCCTTGAGCAGGGCCAGCGTCCATTCCGGCGCGGGGGCGCGGTAGGGGGAGGGGCCGACGTCGAGCAGGCCCAGCGGGGCGAACCGCTGCTGGTACTCGATGTCGGCCGCGGCGGGCGGGAAGGCCGCCATCCAGATCCGCAGCCGTTCGAAGAAGGCCAGCCGCTCGGGCACCTCGAAGTCGGGTTCGGGCAGTCCGGCGACCAGGCCGCCCGGCTCCAGCGGTTCGAGCGTCAGCCCTTCCTGGAGCGCCCGGACCCGTGGCAGGTCGTCGGGGCCCGTGCAGGCGAAGCGGCCGACGATGCAGGCCACCGTGGTCGGCGCGACGATCACCCGCTGGGGGTCGGCCGGGGTGCCGTGCCAGTCGGGCGGGACGATCAGCCAGGTCTGCCCGCCGGTGCCGGTGGCCCGCGAGCCGAGGTAGGCGAAGTTGTCGGTCCACGCGTCGACGAACTGCAGCACGTAGTACGCCCCACCGGTGTCCGGCACGCTCAGCACCTGCGGGCCCTCGGAGAGGTCGAGCTGGGCGACCGAGTAGACGGTGTCGTTGTTGACCGAGGCGAAGGGGTCGTCCGGCCCGGCCAGCCGGGTGGCGTGGCTGAAGTGGTTGAACGGCGCCGCCGGCAGGATCCCCACGCCGCCCTGGGTGAAGCGCTCGACCATGGTGAGGTCGGAGACGAGCGGGTAGCCGTAGACGTAGGCGTCGGCGGCCAGGGCCTCCAGCTCGGGCTGGGTCATCGGGAGTCCTTCTCGGGTCCGGGGGAACGGGCGGTGCGGCTCGGGGTCGGGGTCGGGGAACGGGCGACGGCGCGGGTTCGGTGCGGGGGGTCGGAGCGGAGGTCAGAGCGGGGTCAGTGGCGGGAGTCGCCAACGGCCGTCGAGGACGGACTGGTCCGGACCGTAGAGCCGGACGACGATCGTGAACGGTCCGTCGGGCGCGGGCAGCCAGTTGGCCGAGTGCTGGGTGTTGGCGGGCCGCTTGTGCTGGATGTGGAGGGTGAGGCCGCCGTCCGGCTCGCGGACCAGCCCGGGGGTGCGGTCGCCGATCGCATAGCGGTCCAGGGTGTTGTCGACGAGCCGGCGCTCCGGGAGCGCGTACATGGTGGCCGACCAGAAGAAGCGGGCGGGCGGCAGGTCGTCCGGGCCGAACCGGACGACGTAGTCGCGGTCGCTGGCGTTCGGCGGCTGGTTGCCCGCGCTGTCGGCGGCCCAGCCGCCGTACCAGGTCTCGTCGGCGGGCAGCCCGTACAGATCCACGGCGGCGGCGACCGCCTGCTTGAGGTACTCGGTGCCGATCTGCTCGCGGGTGCCGAAGAGACCGGTCGAGGTGGTGGTCCGGTCGGCGGCGCTTCGCAGTTCGGCCTGACCGTCGGCGATGCCGCGTTCGATCTCGGCGCGCACCACGATCGGCAGCGCGGCGGGCTCGAAGTCGCCGCGGCCGTCGATGCCGAGGTCGGTCAGGCGGGTACGGAGATCGGCCTCGGCGGGGAGCACCGGGAAGAAGCCGAGCAGGAAGTCGAGGAAGCTGAAGAACTCGATGCCGTCCATGACCTCCTCGCGCCAGACCGGCCAGACCGGGTGGGGGGCGGGCGGGGGCGCCGGCGTGCCCGCGTACTCGTGCAGCGGGCGCAGCCGGTAGCCCTGCTGGACCAGCTTCAGCTCCTCGACCGCCTCGGGTGCGGGCCCGGCGAGGTGGGTGCGGCCGAGGATGCCGACCAGCTGGGTGGCGGTGCGGATGACGCCCTTGATGCCCGTGGGGACCTCGCCCTGCCAGCCCGGGCCGGCCACCAGGTAGTCGCCGGCCTCCTGGCCGGTGGCCCGGGCGCCGATGAACCCGGCGTACACGGTGTCGAGTTCGTGCAGCGGGAGGACGTAGTAGCGGTCCTCGGCGGGGACGGAGACCACCCAGGGCTCGGTGCGCAGATCGAGCCAGGCCCGGGAGCGGGAGGTGTCGTTGTCGGGGGTGTCGGCATCGGTGTCGGCCGGGGTGAAGGGCTGCGGATAGTGCCGGAAGACGCCGAAACCGCCGACGTACCCCGGGTCCGCGTCGTCCACGGCCTGCGCGTACAGGGTGCGGTAGTTCCGCAGGATCGGGTAGCCGCGGATCCACGCTTCGGCGGCGGTCGCACGGATGGTGGCCGGGTCCACGAGTGCCGGGTTGCCCATTGCTGTCGCTCTCCCCAGTGGTCGCTCGCCCCGGTGCCGGAGCACCGCTCCTATACGGACATATCGGTACAAAGGGGATGCTATGCGGGCCGGATTCGATCAGCACCTCGGCCGGGGGCGCCGACGGCCGGTCCCCGCCGCACCCGACTGCCCTGCTCCCCGGGCTCCCCTGAATCCCCTGCGCCTCCGCTCAGCGCGAACGGGGGCATGCGGGCGAGGGGGACAGGAGAGCTTTCCGGTATGAAGATCCTCCTGCTTGGGGGTTCGTCCTTTCTGGGGCGCGCCTTCGCCTCCGAAGCCCTGGCCCGCGGCGATGAGGTGACCACCTTCAACCGAGGCCGTCCCGGCACCGACCTGCCCGGCGTCCAGGCCGTCCGGGGCGAGCGTGACTCCGCCGCCGACCTGGCGCGCCTGGTCGAGGGGCGGCACTGGGACGCCGTCGTGGACACCTCGGCCCAGCAGCCCGCCCAGGTGGCGCTCTCCGCCGGGCTGCTGCGCGAGCACGCCGGGCACTACACCTTCGTCTCCTCCGTGCACGCCTTCGCCGACTGGCCGGCCCGAACGGTGGACGAGACCTCACCGCTGCACCCCTGCCCCGCCGACACCCCGCCCGGCCAGCCGTTCAGCAATGCGCTCAAGGCCGGTTGCGGGCGTGCGGCGCTGGAACGGACGGCCCAGCGCCGGCCCCGGGGGATCCGAACCGGACGATGCAATTGGAGAACACCGATGCCGAGGGCCGAAAGGGCCGCCCGGGTGGCACGATGCCCGGCATCACGCCGGCCAAGGGGCAGCGACTGCTGGCCGTCCTGCCCTAAGGCCAATGCCGGTGACTTTGTGGTCGGTGTCTCGTTGGTTGTGGTGTGGCGAGGGTGGGGCAGGTCAAGTCGCCTGCGGATGAGCGGATATCGGACC
>NZ_JBIVMI010000012.1:213850-224103 GCF_044753005.1 Kitasatospora sp. NPDC088548 | reverse complement strand
CTGATCGCGGGTCTCCAGCACCAGGCGCACCGCCCGCTCCCGGACCTCACTGGGGTATGGCTTCCTCATAACGGACTCGATCCTTCCAAGAGAACGAGTCTCGGTCAAACCCGCAGCGGTTCACTCGTTGTGGGACTGGTCGAGCCGCATGAAGATGTGGATCAAATCCACCATGTTGCCTTTGCGGAACTCACCCTCGGTGACGCTGACGATGGTCACGCCGAGGTTCAGCAACTCCACGACGATCGGGATCGCGTCGAGCGGGTCGAGGCGGGACAGCCGACTGATGTAGTAGACGATCAGCAGGTTGATCCGGCCTTCTCGGCACGCCTTCAACAGCTTCTCGAAGTCCGGTCGCTCCACACCGGTGAAGGCGGAGATCCCGAGGTCCTCGAAGTAGCTGATGGACACGGAGTTACGCTTCCGGGCCTCCTCGAAGCCCTTCATCCACAAGGACTCGCACGGCGGCGGCGGCCACCTCGGCGGCGGCGACACCCAGTGGATGACGGCCGGCTCCGGCATCCTGCACATCGAGACCCCGCCGGAGTCGCTGGTGCTGACCGGCGGCCTGTTCCACGGCATCCAGCTCTGGGTCAACCTCCCGGCGTCCGACAAGATGACCGCACCGCGCTACCAGGACATCCACGGCGGGCACGTCAAGCTGCTCTCCACCCCGGACGGCGGCGCGATCCTCCGGCTGATCGCCGGTGAGCTGGACGGCCACCAGGGTCCGGGCGCCACCCACACCCCGATCACCCTGCTGCACGCCAGCATCACCCCGGGCGCGCAGGTCACCCTCCCGTGGCGGCCCGACTTCAACGCGCTGGTGTACGTGCTGAACGGCGACGGCACGGTCGGCGCCGAGGGCCGGCCGGTCCACACCGGGCAGGCCGCGGTGTTCGGCGAGGGCGACACCCTGACCATCTCCGCCGACACCAAGCAGGACTCCCGGCACCCCAACCTGGACGTGATCGTCCTGGGCGGGCAGCCGATCCGGGAGCCGGTCGCCTGGTACGGACCGTTCGTGATGAACAGCCACCGCGAACTGGAGCAGGCCATGCGGGACTTCCAGTCCGGCTCGTTCGGCCACCCGGTCGACTGACCCGGCACCTCCCCCGGCCCTGTACGCCCAAGCCCTGAGGCCTCAGAGCACGGCGTACAGGGCCGAGGCGTCGTCGTGCGTCTTGCCGCGCGGCCAGCGCTCGCAGGCGGCGTCGGACCGTTCGACCGCCCGCACCCGGGCGATCAGCTCGGCCGGGCCCGACTCGGCGAGCAGCCGCAGCACGTCCGCCCACCCGCCGAGGCCGAAGCGCTCGGTGTAGCGCGCGGCTCCGTCGGTCAGCGCGGCCACCGCGTGCAGTCGGTCCAGGCCGACGAAGCCGGTCTCGGCGTGCTGGGCGGCCTTCGGGCCGGCCGCCGCGATCCACGGACCGTCGCCGGTGTTCCGCACGGCCCGGACGGCCAGCGCGTACTCCAGGTGCAGCGCGGCGCGCTCGACCGAGCCGGGAACGGCGGACCAGACCTGCCGGCGCAGCTCCTCGCCGTCCGGGAAGCGCTGGTTGTCGCCGATCACCTTCGGCGGGCCGTCCTTGGGCTCCAGCACCAGCAGGGAGTCCCCGAGCACCAGGTACTCCAGCGAGGCGCCGTGCCGCCGGGCCGCGACCACCATGGCCGCGGGCGTGTTGGGGTGGGCGAGGTCGCAGCGGCCGCCGTGCAGCGCGGCCGTCTCCACGATGGCGTCGGCCAGGCACTCGGCGATCGAGCGGTCCGCGCGGTCGGTGAGCCGGGCCAGCAGATGCACCCCCAGCCGGCGGACGTACCAGGCGGTGCCGTGGCGGCAGCCGGATTCCAGGCCGGGCGGCGTGCTCGAACCGTCGAGCAGGACGAACGCCTCCGGCGAGACCGCCGCGAAGTCCTCGTTCTCCCGGTCCGGCCGCTGTGCTTCCCCTGCGAGCTGTACCTGCATCCCGACAGTGTGGCCGCCGTCCGCCGCCCGTGCCCGGACCGCTGCACCGGTGTGGCGCCGACGACGGGGCACTGGCCGCCCGGCGTCCGGTGGCAGCCGGGGTGATTCGGCCATACCGTCGGATATCGAGTGGACAATTCGGCCGATCAGGGCCTGTCAGGTTTGGGATCTCCTTCGGGGGTTCCGGCGGCCCGGGACTGACGAGGAGCACGGGATGGTCTGGCAGTTCATCGTGTTGCTGGCCGCCTCGACCGGCTTTCCGACCGCCGCGCTGCTGTTCCTGATCGGCGGGCCGCGCTTTCCCGACGAGCGGCGCGACGGCCGCTGAAAACACCCGCGCAGGCGCTCAGGCCGCGGGCGTCCAGCCCGGGTCCCGTCCGAGCAGCGCGAGCGCTCGGTCGAACGGCCCGGCGGACCCGACGGACCCGGCGGACCCGCCCGGTTCGCGCCGCTCGCGGAACGCCCGCCCCGGCCCCCGGTCCTGCGGCTCGGCCGGGACCAGCTCCGCCACCGCCACCAGGGCGGCGGCCAGCGGACGGTCGGCCTCCACCGCCGCCACCAGACCCGACGGCGCCCCCAGGGCGGCCGCGACGTCCCAGCCGTGCACCAGCGTGTCGAGCAACTGGAAGCCGGCCGCCTGCCGCAGCGGGAAGGTGCCGCCGGCCCGGATCTCGGGCAGCCACAACTCCCGTCCGGCCGAGGCCGCCCCGGCGAACGCGGCCACCAGCTCGTCCGCCGAGCGCCGGAACGCGCCCGCCGGGTCGCCCCCGAGCTCCGCGTCCGCCCAGAGCGCGAGGTCCGGGCCGGCACCGCGCGCCGCCGCGGCGAAGCCCCGGTGCTGGCCGACCGCGTGCGCCAGCAGCCGGCCCAGTGTCCAGCCCGCGCAGGGCGTCGGCAGCGCCAACCGGTCCGGCCGGACGGCGTCGACCACCTCGGCGGCCAACTCCAGGGAACGGGCGTGCAGTTCGAGCACCTTCATGCGGATGCCACCTCCTGGCGCGCCGCCAGGAAGCCGACGGCGTTGTCGACGACGGCGGGTTCGGCGACGATCCTGCGGTGGCCCAGCCCCCGGGTGACCAGCAGTTCGAGCCGGTCGCCGTAGGCGGCCTTCAGCCGGTGGGCGTGGTCCAGGCCGACCACGTCGTCGCCCTCGTCGTGCACCACCAGGATCGGCAGCCCGATCTCCTCGGGCCGGCGGGCGGCGTCGAAGTACTCCCAGACGTCGTCGACGCCCGCGAACATCTCCCCGCCGACCCGGCGCCGCAGATCCCGTGCGATCCGGGCGTTCAGCCCGAGGCCGGCGCAGAAGGCGGTGGGCAGGCCGGAGAACTCGCTGACCCCGGAGAGCGCGACCAGCCGCCCGGCCCGCAGGCCCTCGCGCAGCGAGAGAAAGGCGGCGGCGACGCCGAGCGAGTGCGCGACGACGGCCTCGAAGTCGCCGTACCGCTCCTGGAGCCGCCCGGCGATCTCGCGGTACTCCAGCACCGTGGTGGCGCGGCCGCCGGATTCGCCGTGCCCGGGGGCGTCGAAGCCGACCGGGCTCAGGCCGAGCGCCCGCAGCCGCGGGACGTAGGCCGCGAAGCGGGAGGCCCGGGACTGCCAGCCGTGCATCAGCAGGACGGGCCGGGTGCCGTCGCCCCAGCGGTAGACGACCACGCGCTTGCCGTTGACGGTGAGCCGCTCGGTGGCGGCCTGCCGGTGGACGTCGCGTTCGCGTTCGCGCAGCCGGCCGCGCCGGACCGGGTGCCGGAACAGCTCGAACGCGCCGCGCCCGGCCAGCCGGGGAGCGAGCAGCGAGGTGGTGTTGAGCGTGGTGCGGATCAGTGCGACGGCCGGGTCCATGGGGTCTCCCTGTCGGGTCTGACGGGCGTGCCTGGGTGCGGGGGCCGAACTCGCGATGATATTAGCACGACCGTTCGTACATTTTTAGGGCCGCCCCCGGCCCTTCCTCCGCTCTTCCGGACCGGGCGGCACGGGCGCCCCGCTACCCTGGCGGCACGGAACACGACGAGAGACCGAGGTGGACGGTGGCCGGTTCGACCACGGACGGACGGGTCCTGCGCGGCGAGGAGACCCGCCGGACGGTATTGCGCCGCGCGGTCGAGATCGCCTCCGTCGAGGGTCTGGACGCGCTGTCGATCGGCCGGCTCGCCACCGACCTCGGACTGAGCAAGAGCGGGGTGTTCGCCGGCTTCGGCTCCAAGGAGGAGCTGCAACTGGCCACCGTCCGGGCCGCCCGGCGGATCTTCTCGGACGCCGTGATCACGCCCGTGGCGGACCTCCCTCCCGGGCTCGACCGGGCCCGCCGGCTCTGCGAGGGCTGGCTGGCGTACTCGCGGGCCAGGGTCTTCCCCGGCGGCTGCTTCTTCTTCGAGGTGACCGCCGAATACGACGCCCGCCCCGGCCCGGTGCGCGACGCCCTCGCCGCCTGCGCGCGGGAGTGGCACGCCCTGGTACTCAGTACCCTGGCGGAGGCCCGCGCGACCGGCGAACTGCGGGCCGACGCCGACCTGGAGGGGCTGGCGTTCTGTCTCGTCGCCGTCCTGGAGACGGCCAACTCACAGGCCGTGCTGTTCGACGAGGCGACGCCGTACGACCGGGCCGCCCTGGCCGCCCTGCGCCTGCTCCGGGCGGACGCCACCGACCCGGCGACACCCGTGCTCGCTCAGGGCGACGCCTACCGGACGCCCTGACCCGAGACCCCCCGGACCCGGCCCAACGCCCGTTCCAGCACGGCCGCCTGGGCCAGCAGCCGCTCGTCGGCGCCGGCCGCGCCGACCACCTGGAGGCCGAGCGGCAGACCGCCGGCCGCCGGCCCGGCGGGCAGGCTGAGCGCGGGCAGCCCGGCGTAGCTCCAGGGCAGCGACATCACGGCGTCGCCGGTGCTGTCCAGCCCGAGCGGCGCCGGCCCGGTGGCGGAGGGCGCCAGCCAGAGGTCCACCCCGGCCCGCCCGGTCTCCTCGGCGATCCGGTCGCGGAAGTGCTCACGGGCGCGCAGCGCCGCCTCGTGGTCCTCCCGCGCGACGCTCTGGCCGTGCCGGATGCCCGCCACCGTCTCCGGCCGGTAGAGGCCGCCGAATCGGGTGAACCAGTCGGCATGGCTACGGGCCAGCTCGAAGCGGTTGACCGTCTGCAACTGCCGGGTCAACTCCGCGATGTCCGGCAGCAGATCGACCTGGCGCACCGTCAGACCTGTGGCGGCCAGCAGCTCCAGCTGCTCCGCGAAGGCCTTCAGCGCCTCCGGCCGGGCCGCCTCCAGGTACGGTCCGACGGGCACCCCCAGCACCGGCGGCGCGGCCCCCTCGACCGTCCACCGGCCTTCGTCGGCAAGCCCGTTGCCGTCGGCCTGGCAGTCGCCGACCGGCCAGCCGTCGGCCCGCCAGCCGTCGCAGAGCAGCGGCGCGGCCAGCAGGGCGCCCGCCAGGTCGGCGGTGAAGAGGCCGAGGGTGTCGAAGCTCGGCGCGTTCGGGATCACCCCGTCCATCGGGATCCGCCCGTACGTCGGCCGGAAACCCACCACCCCGCAGTAGGCGGCGGGCCGGATCACCGAGCCGACGGTCTGGGTGCCGATCGCCAGCGGCACCAGCCCGGCCGCGACCGCCGCCGCCGAACCGCTGCTGGACCCGCCCGGGGTGCGCCCCAGGTCGTGCGGGTTGCGGGTCGGACCGGGGGCGCTGGCCGCGAACTCGGCGGTGACCGTCTTGCCCGCGACCAGCGCCCCGGCCGCCCGCAGCCGGTCCACCACCGCGGCCTGCGGCCCGGCCAGCACGCCCGGCGGCAGCGCCGAACCGGCGTGCGTGGGCAGGCCGTTCACATGGACGATGTCCTTGACGCCGACCGCCACGCCGTACAGCGGCGGCGCGGTCGCCGGGTCGGGGTGGCGGGCGGCGAGCGCGCGGGCCTCGGCGCGCAGCCGGTGGAGCCGCCCGGACTCCGGCAGGAACGCCCGGACCAGCGGGTCCACCCGCTCGATCCGGGCGCAGAGCCGGTCAACGTGGACCGCCAGGTCCGGGTCGCCGGCCCGCAGCCCGGCGGCCTCCCGGACCAGTGACCGGGGCCGGACCAGGGGCGTCTGCCTGCCGATCACGTCCATACCGGTCACGGTAGACCCGGCCGGTGCGTCACGGGTGCTCGGTGGCCAGATACGGCGTCTCGCGCAGGAAGTACGCGCCGCAGGTGTGGCAGCAGAGCTCGGGGGTCTTCCCCCAGTCCGCCGGCTCCCGCACGGGCGCGTCCGGATCGAGCTCCCGGCCGCACATCGCCACGCTCTCGGACGCCCGGACCATGTGCCAGAGCCGCACCCCGGCGGCCGGGCCGTCGGCGCCGTACTCGGCTCGCATCTGGTGCATCATTCCCCCATCGTCCGGCGGCCGTGCGGCACCGGCAACCGGGGGTGCGGACAACCGTTCGCGCCTCTCGGTGGTCTTCCGACCCGAAGACCGTCCACCGAACCCACCGTTGGAGCGATGACCGTGCGCACCTCCCGCCTGCTGGCCGCGTCCACGCTGCTCGTGCTCACCGTCGGCGCGACGGCCACCGGCACGGCGGCCGCCCTGGCCGCCGACGCCTCGCCGAACCCCACCGCCACCGCCACGGCCACCGCCGGTCCGTCGGCCACCGCGAGCCCGTCGGCGACCGCGACCGCCGGTCCGTCCGCCACTGCCACTGCCACTGCCACTGCCACTGCCACTGCCACGACCACGGCCACGGCCACGCAGTCGCCCGGCTCACCCTCCACCATCCCGGGCTGCCCGGAAGGCGTGACGCAGTCCCCGATGCCGGCCACCGTCACCGGACCGGCCGGTGTCCTCGTCCCGGGCGGGGAGGCCCAGGAGATCACCGCGGTGTTCGAGAACAGCAGCACGGCGACGATCGGACAGCTCGCCACCGCCCTGACGCTCACCGCCCAGGGCGACGCCGGCACGGTGCCGGCCGACTCCTTCGACCTCCGGCTGCGCGCACCCGGCTCCGACTGGAAGCCCGTCCGGCTCACCGGCAAGCCGCTGGACACCGGCACGTTCCAGCTCGCCCGGGGCGAGAAGCTCACCCTCCAGCTGCGGATCGCCGCCGGCCCGAAGGCCCCGCTCGGTCAGTACCGCTTCGCCTTCGCCGCGCTCACCGAGCCCCTGCCGTCCGGCTCCGCCCCGGCCCGCAAGTACACCTGCCCCCAGCTGACCGGCTCCGCCACCGGCACCCTCACGGTCGCCGACCGCGCCCCCGCCACCGGGGCCACCACCCCGGCGTCCACCGGCCCGGCCACCACGCCCCCGGCCGCCCACCTCGCCGACACCGGCGCCGGCACCGGCACCCGCCCGATCGCCCTCACCGGCGCCGCCGCCCTCGCCCTCGGCGCCGCCCTGCTGTTCCTCGCCCGCCGCCGCCCCCGCACCGAGGTCTGACCCCGGCGCCTGACCCCGGCGCCGCCCGCGGCGGACCGGCCGGGACGGAGCCGCGCTACGACACCGACCGGAGCAGGGTGTCGTCCGGCCACCGGAGAATCTTGTCGAAGCTCACGATCGCGCCGCGGAGGGGGTGGTTGCGGAGCTGGACGTGGTCGGTGAGGGCGTGGATGAGGAAGAGGCCGCGGCCGGACTCGGCGGTGAGGTCGGGGAGGGTGTCGAGGTCGACCGGGCGGAGGCCGGGCACCGCGTCGGCCGGTCCGCAGGACGGCAGGACATGGGTGTCGTAGGGGCGGTCGGCGTGGCGGACGCGGTGGCCGGTGAGGACGCGGGCCGGGACGGCGGCGCGGCCCCGACGGCTGTGCCGGTGCGCGGCCGGGCGGGACGGCGGAGCGGTCGGCCGGCGCGACGGCGGCGCGGACAGCACTGC
The DNA here is from genome assembly GCF_044753005.1 of Kitasatospora sp. NPDC088548. Classification (NCBI taxonomy): domain Bacteria; kingdom Bacillati; phylum Actinomycetota; class Actinomycetes; order Kitasatosporales; family Streptomycetaceae; genus Kitasatospora; species Kitasatospora sp. NPDC088548. The sequence continues at coordinate 216,308 of NZ_JBIVMI010000012.1, read as the reverse complement.
GGACGGCAGGGGCGGCAAGGCCGGCAGGGACGGCGGCAGGGCCGAGGCGGGCAGGCCGGGGCCGGAGTCGGTCACCTCGATCCGCAGGCGGTCGCCGCCGATCGAGGCGGTCACCTGGAAGCCCTCGCCCGGTCGGCCGCCGGCCCCGTGCTCGACGGCGTTGGCGCAGGCCTCGCTGAGCGCGACCCCGAGGTCCTGGGCGATCTGCGGATCGACGCCCGCCGCCGCCATGGCGCCCAGCAGTATCCGCCGCGCCAGCGGCACGCTGGCCGGGTCGCGTTTGAGGTGCAGAGTCCACCAGATGTCCACGGGAAGTCCCTCCTGGCTGCGGCTCCACATACAACTAGGTATCTCCGGGCGTTCCGGTGGTGAACCGTGCCGAAGGTCCGCTACCGCCCGTTCGGCGGATGGACTGCCGCCGTGGTCTGTGCCGAGCGGCGCACGCGGGGGCGTGCACGCGGGACCGAACGGGGCATTCGTAGGGATTTCCCACCCTGCCCACGGGGGCGAGGCAGGCGATGAGATGATGGCCCGGCCATGACTGCCCTCGCCGCCGCCCCGCTCCCGGGCGCCCCCGCACCGGATGCGCCGGTGGGGGCCGCCGCCTGGGATCTGCGGCTTGCCCGGGCGGTGCCGTTCGCGCTGGTCTGCACCTTGATAGCGGCAGGCGGGCACGCGCTGGCCGGCGGCGGGAACGTCGCCCTGCCCGCGCTCGCGACGGGCTTCGCGGTGGTCCTGGTGCTCGCCGTGGCCCTCGGCGGGCGGGAGCGTTCGCTCACCGCCATCGCCGGTGCGCTCGGTGCGGGCCAGCTCGGCCTGCACGGCCTCTTCCACGCCTTCGGCGGCCACGCCGGCACGGCGGCCGGTGCCATGGCGGGGATGCAGCACGGCGGCTCCGGGCCGCTGACCCTGCCGCAGGTGGCCGGCCGGCTGATCTGCAACGAGGCCCGCCCCGGCACACTGACCGGCCTGCCCGGCAACCCCTCCGTCGAACAGCTGGTCTCCAGCGCGGGCCTGGACCCGCAGGCGTACGCCGTCGTGCCCTGGTGGCAGGGCGGCGTGTTCGGCATGACCTCGTCGATGCTCGCCGCCCACCTGGCCGCCGCCCTGGTGGCCGGCTGGTGGCTGCGGCGCGGCGAGGCGGCGCTCTGGCGGCTGCTCCGGATCACCGCCGAGGCCGCCCGGGAGCACTGGGCGACGCCGCTGCGGACGGCGTTCGCGCTGGTCGCGGCGCTGCTGCGCGGGCTGATCGGCACCTCAGGCGGCCCGGCCCGCCGGTACGGCGCACGGGGCGGGGAGAACCCGCCGCCGGCCGGTGCCGCGCTGCGGCACAGCGTGGTGCGGCGCGGCCCTCCGCTCGGCGCGCTCGCGTACTGACCCGACCTCGGTACCCCCGTCCGTACCGGGCTCCGGGCTACGCATCAGCCGAGCCGTAACCGCCCCACCCGGGCCTGCGGCCCCCCACGTCCCCCCGCCGCGCGGCCCCGCCGAGACACGGTTCGTCCGTGCCCGGGAGCGGGCCTGCCCGCCGAGCCTCCGAACGGAGCCCCCCATCATGCGTTCCCTTCCCACCCGCCGTATCGCCGCCGTCGCCCTCGCCGCCGCGACCTCCGTCGTGGTGCTGGCCGGCCCCGCCTTCGCCCACGTCACCGTCAACCCGGGCAGCGCCGAGCAGGGCGGTTACACGGCCGTCGACTTCCGGGTGCCGAACGAGAGCGACACCGCCGGCACCGTGAAGCTGGAGATCAACCTCCCGCTGGACCACCCGCTGGCCTCCGTCCGGACCCTCCCGCTGCCGGGGTGGACCACGACCGTCGAGAAGTCCAAGCTCGACAAGCCGATCAAGGTGCACGGCAGCGACGTCAACGAGGCCATCTCCAAGATCACCTGGACCGCCGACGCGGGCATCAAGATCGCCCCCGGCCAGTTCCAGGAGTTCCGCGTCTCGCTCGGCCCGCTGCCGACCGACACCGACACGCTGACCTTCAAGGCCCTCCAGAGCTACGACAACGGCGACATCGTCCGCTGGATCGACGAGGCGAAGGACGGCCAGCCCGAGCCCGCCAAGCCCGCCCCCGTGCTCAAGCTGACCAAGGCCACCGGCGGTGACGACCACGGCGTCACCGCCGCCCCGGCCGCGGCCGACAGCCACGGCATGAACGGCGGCAGCACCTCCTCGGAGGCCTCCGGCTCCACCGCCAAGAGCAGCGACTCCACCGCCCGGGTGCTCGGCGTGGTCGGCATCGTGGTCGGCGTGATCGGCGCCGCGTTCGGCATCCTCGGCCTGCGCCGCAAGGACGGCAGCGCCGCCTCCTGACCCTCGCACCGGCGGGGGCGGGGCCCCCCCCCCCGGGGGGGCCCCCCCCGGGCCCCCCCGCCCCCCCCGGGCCCCCCACCCCCCCCCCCCCCCCCCCCCCCCCCCGGGCCCCCGCCCCCCCCCCCCCCCCCCCCCCCCCCT
>NZ_JBIVMI010000012.1:135908-213843 GCF_044753005.1 Kitasatospora sp. NPDC088548 | reverse complement strand
GTGTGAATCTTTGGGGGGTTCAGGGGGGCCGGTTTCGACATCCCGGGCCTCCGCCGAATGGCGGCCCGCGCCGCCTCCGCCCCCCCCCCCCGGGGGGCCCCCCCCCCCCCCGGGGCCCGCCCCCGCCGGTGAACCACCGCGCACGATCGGAACTCCCATGCCCCGCACCCCCCGCACCACCCGTCTGGCCGGCGCCGCCGCCGTCGCGCTCGCCGCCGCCCTCACCCTGACCGCCTGCGGCTCCGACGGCGGTGGCGGCAACAGCCCCGCCAAGGTCACCCAGCAGAAGGCCGACTCGCCCTACCAGGGCACCGTGCTCAGCAAGCACTTCGAGAAGCCCGACCTCCAGCTGACCGACACCGCGGGCCAGCCGTTCGACCTGCGCCAGCAGACCAACGGCCGTACCACCCTGCTCTTCTTCGGCTACACCAGCTGCCCGGACGTCTGCCCGACCACCATGGGCGACATCGGCGTCGCGATGAAGAAGCTCTCCGCCGAGGAACGGCAGAAGATCAACGTCGTCTTCGTCTCCACCGACCCGCAGCGCGACACCCCGCAGGTGCTGCGCACCTGGCTCGACTCGATGGGCAGCGACTTCATCGGCCTCACCGGGGACCTCGCCAAGGTGAAGACCGCGGCCCGGTCGCTCGGCATCATGATCGAGGACCCGGTGGTCAACGCGGACGGCACCGTCACCTCCACCCACGGCGCGCAGGTGCTGGCCTTCCTGCCCTCCGACGACAAGGCCCACGTCCTCTACCTCAGCGGCACCGAGGAGAAGACCTACGAGCACGACCTGCCGCTGCTCGCCAAGGGGGTCGCGGCATGAACGGCCCCGGCACCGGGCGCCCCGCCGGCCGGCGCGAGGCACTCGGCTTCCGGCGGACGGCACTCGCCGGGGCGGTACTGGCGACGGCACTGGGCGGCGGCGCCATCCTGGTCGCCTGCGGTGCGGGCGGCACGGACACCACCGCCACCGCCTCCGACGGCGGAGCCGCCAGGCTGAGCGTCGCCGACTCCTACATACCGCTGCCCCCGGCGGGCGGGATGGCGGCCGGCTACCTGACCGTGCGCAACGACGGCACCGGCGGGGACCAGCTGGTCAAGGTCTCCAGCCCGGCCGCCGAGTCGGTCACCATGCACCGCTCCACCGCCTCCACCATGGAGCAGGTCGACCGACTGGACGTCCCCGCGCACGGCGCGTTGCAGCTCGCCCGGGGCGGCACGCATCTCATGATCATGGGATGGCAGAAGGCCCCCGCCCTCGGTGACGAGCTCGAACTCGACCTGACCTTCGCCAAGGCCGGAACCATCTCGGTCAAGGTGCCGGTCAAGGAACTCACCTACCGCCCCGGTCAGCAGTAAAGGGGATCCGCGACATGCTGAAGGTCAGTCACCGCCGGCTCGGCGGACTGCTGGGCGTCCTCGGAGCGCTGCTCGCGCTGCTGCTCGGCGGTGCCGGGCCGGCCGCCGCCCACGCCGCCCTCCAGTCCGCCGACCCGGGCCAGAACTCGGTGGTCCCCACCGCGCCGCAGGCCGTCACGCTGACCTTCAGCGAGACCGTCTCGCTCTCCGCCGACTCGGTGCGCGTGCTCGACCCGGCCGGCAAGGCGGTCGACAGCGGCAACCCGGCCCACGCCGACGGCAAGGGCAACACCGTCCGGGTCGGGCTGAACAGCGGGCTGGCCAACGGCACGTACACGGTCGCCTGGCGCACCGTCTCCGAGGACTCGCACCCGATCGGCGGGGCGTTCACCTTCTCCATCGGCGCGCCCTCGGACACCTCCGTCTCGGCCGGCTCGCTGCAGAGCGCCGACGCCGACGACGTGGTCGCCGCCCTCTACGGCACCGGCCGGACCGTCGCGTACGGGGCGTTCGCCCTGCTCGCCGGCGCGGCCGCGTTCGTCCTGATCTGCTGGCCGGCCGGGGCGGCCCGGCGCTCGGTGCAGCGTCTGCTGATGACCGGCTGGGTGGCGCTGCTGCTCTCCACCGTCGCGGTGCTGATGCTGCGCGGCCCGTACGAGCGGGGCTCGGGCCTCGGACAGGCCTTCGACCTGTCGCTGGTGCGCGCCACGCTGGACGAGCGGATCGGCACCGCGCTGGCCGCCCGGCTGCTGCTGCTCGCGGCGAGCGGGGTGTTCCTGTCGCTGCTGGTCGGCCAGCTCGGCCAGCCGCCGCGCGCGGTGCCCGCGGTCACCGGGACGCAGGACCCGGAGGAGGCCGAGCTGCGGCGGCTGGAACAGCGCGCCGCCGAACGCCCGGAGCGGGACGCCCGGCTCGGCCTCGGCGTGGCCGGGCTGGTGCTGGCGGTCGCCCTCGCGGCGACCTGGGCCGGCGCCGACCACGCCTCGGTGGGCATCCAGGTCTGGCTGGCGCTGCCGCTCGGCATGCTGCACCTGATCGCCATGGCGTTCTGGCTGGGCGGCCTGGCCGCGCTGCTGGTCGGCCTGCGGCACGGGCTCGGCGCGGACGCCGTCGGCCGCTTCTCCAAGGTCGCCATCGGCTCGGTCACGGTGCTCACCGCCACCGGCGTCTACCAGTCCTGGCGCGGCCTCGGCAGCTGGGGCACGCTGACCGGCACCGAGTACGGGCGGCTGCTGCTGGTGAAGACCGGCTGCGTGGCCGCCATGCTGGTGGTCGCCTGGTTCACCCGCTCCTGGCTGGCCCGGCTGCGGACCGCCCCGGACGAGGCGCCGACCGCCGCGCCCGTCGAGGCCCGCGAACCGGTCGCCGTCACGGCGCACTCGGACGACCCCGTCCGGCAGGCCCAGCTGGCCCGCCAGCAGGCCGCCCGGGAGAACGCCGGGCGCGACCGCGGGCTCACCCCCACCCGGGCCGGGCTGCGCCGCTCGGTGCTGATCGAGGCGCTGGTCGCGGTGGCCGTGCTGGTGGTCACCACGATGCTCACCAACTCGCCGCCCGGCCGGGTGGCGGGCGAGGTCGCGGCGGCGGCGACCGCCGGCACCGCCCCGGCCGGCGGCTCGGCGGAGGCCCCGCAGACCGTGCCCGGCAAGACCCTGGAGCTCAAGCTCCCGTACGACACCAAGGGCCGGACCCCGAACGCCAAGGGCACCGCGACCGTCACCCTCAACCCGGCCGGGACCGGCTCCAACGAGGTGCACCTCGCACTGGACGGCACGGACGGGCAGCCGGCCGAGGTCCCCGAGGTGCAGCTCGCCTTCACCCTGCCGGACCGCGACCTCGGCCCGCTGCCGGTCGCGCTGACCCCCGAGGGCACCGGGCGCTGGAGCGGCACCGCACAGCTGCCGCTGGCCGGGAACTGGGTGGTCTCGGTGGCGGTCCGCTCCTCCGACATCGACCAGGCCACCGAGATCAAGCAGCTGAAGATCGGGTGAACGCGATGAACACCGAGACCACGGCCGACACCGCGTCCGCCGGTACCTCCGCCGACAGCTCCGCCGCCAGGCCGACCGGTACCGGCTTCACCCGGCGGGCCCTGCTGGGCACCGCCGGGGCCGGCCTGGTGATCGGGGCGGGCGCCGGCGCGGCCGGGGCCACCGCCCTGGACCGGACCTCCCCCGCCGCGCCCGCGGCGGGCGGCGGGGCGCTCGGCGCGGCCCGGGTGCCGTTCCACGGCGAGCACCAGGCCGGCATCCTCGAACCGCAGCAGGCCCGGGTCCAGCTGGCCGCGTTCGACCTGGCCGACGGCGCCGGCCGGGACGGGCTGCGCGCACTGCTGCGGCGCTGGTCCCGGACGGCCGCCCGGCTGGCCGTCGGCGAGCCGGCCGACGAGCAGGAGAACCAGGTCGCGCTGGACGCCGGGCCCTGCTCGCTCACCGTCACCTTCGGTTTCGGGGCCACCCTGTTCGACAAGGCCGGGCTGGCCGACCACCGCCCGCCGGCGCTCGAACCGCTGCCGGCCTTCCCGGCGGACGCCCTCGACCCGGCCCGCGGCGACGGCGACCTCTTCGTGCAGATCGGCGCCGACGACGCGCTGGTCGCCGTCCACGCGCTGCGGGTGCTGCAACGCCAGGCGGCCGGGACGGCGGCGCTGCGCTGGCAGATGTCCGGCTTCGCCCGGACGCCCGGCGCCACCGCCCGGCCGATGACCGGCCGCAACCTGATGGGCCAGATCGACGGCACCAACAACCCCAAGCCGGGCCAGGACGGCTTCGACACCACGGTGTTCTGCACCGCCGGGCCGGACCGGCCCGACTGGCTGGCCGGCGGCTCGTACCTGGTGTTCCGGCGGATCAGGATGCTGCTGGACAACTGGGAGGCGCTCCCGCTGGACCGTCAGGAACGGGTGATCGGCCGTCGCAAGTCGGACGGCGCCCCGCTGAACGCGCCCGCCCCGGGCGGCGAGTCCAGCCCGGTGGACCTGGCCGCGCAGGGCCCGGACGGCTCGCTGGCCGTCCCCGCCGACGCGCACATCCGGGTCGCCGCACCGGCCGCCAACGGCGGGGCGGCGATGCTCCGGCGCGGCTTCTCGTACCACGACGGCCTGCTGGCCGACGGGTCCCCGGACGCCGGGCTGCTCTTCCTGGCCTTCCAGGCCGACCCGCGCAAGGGCTTCACCCCGGTGCAGCGCAAGCTCGCCCGGGGCGACGGCCTCTCCCGCTTCCTGCGGCACGAGGCCAGCGGCCTGTACGCCGTCCCGCCGGGCGCCCGGGAGGGCGGCTACGTGGGCCAGCCGCTGCTGGAGGGGTAGCCGCTCCCGCCCCCGCCGCCGTCCGCTCCGTCCCCTGCCCAGGGGCTGAAACGCGTTCATGGGCCGGGGACGAAGTGGTTAAGGTGACTGCTCTGTAACCCCTTTCGACGGAGGCGGTATGTCGGCGACCCGCTACACCTATCTCGGCCCGGCGGGCACCTTCACCGAGGCGGCCCTGCGGACCCTGCCCGAGGCGGCGACCCGGGAGCTGGTGCCGCTGTCCTCGGTACCGCTGGTGCTGGACGCGGTGCGGGGCGGCGAGGCGTCCGGCGCGTTCGTGCCGATCGAGAACTCGGTCGAGGGGGCCGTCACCGCGACCAACGACGAACTGGCCGCCGGCTCCCCGCTGATGATCTACCGCGAGGTGCTGCTGCCGATCTCCTTCGCGCTGCTGGTGCGGCCGGGCACCGAGCTCGCCGACATCGCGACCGTGACCAGCCACCCGGTGGCACAGCCGCAGGTGCGCCGCTGGCTGGCGGCCAACCTGCCGGACGCCCGCTGGGAGTCCTCCGCCTCCAACGCCGACGGTGCCCGGCTGGTCGCCGAGGGCCGCTTCGACGGGGCGTTCGCGGGCGAGTTCGCGGCACCGATCTACGGCCTGGACCCGCTGGTCAAGGAGATCGCCGACGCGCAGAACGCGACCACCCGCTTCATCCTGGTCGGCCGGCCGGGGCGGGTCTCCTCGCCGACCGGCGCGGACAAGACCTCCATGGTGGTCTGGCTGCCGGACGACCATCCGGGCGCGCTGCTGGAGCTGCTCCAGGAGTTCGCGGTGCGCGGGGTCAACCTGATGCGGATCGAGTCCCGGCCGACCGGCGAGGGGCTCGGCAACTACTGCTTCCTGATCGACTGCGAGGGGCACCTCGCCGACCGCCGGGTGAGCGAGGCGCTGATGGGCCTCAAGCGGATCTGCCCGCAGGTGCGCTTCCTCGGTTCCTATCCGCGTGCCGACCGGCAGACCTCCAGGCACCAGCGGCCGGGGACCTCGGACACCGATTTCACCGAGGCCGCCGACTGGCTCTCCCGCTGCCTCGACGGGCGCGGCGACATCTGATCGACGGCTTTCGTTTTCCCGACCGTATTCGACTGTTTCCGACCGTTTTTCCCAGCGCCCGGACGGCGGTCGGGGTCACCGCACCCGTCGTCCACAGGCGCGCCGCCACCGGAAGCGGCTGTCCACAGGGCTGTGGACTGTCCACAGCCGAAAGTTATCCACAGGCCTGGGGATGAATCGACAAACCGGTATAGCCATCGCCCACATCGGTCGGACCACCGGTTAGTGGCGCAGAGATGACTAATCGGACCAGAGTCACCCGTGTGCCATCAAATCACCCGCCCGAGTGCTTCAATTCCCTCACTCGGGAAGGGCGGCCGAGGTTTGAAACCTCAATTCCCCAGTTCTGCCCGCCGCCCCTCACCGCCGCCCAACAATCCACAACCCCGGCCCCAAGCCTGTGGATAACCCTGCCCGAGGCGGCTCTCCACAGAAGTTATCCACAGGATCCGTCGAGTTATCCCCAGCCGGAAACCCGTACCGGTGGAAGGGCCCCCGCCCGGTAGGCTTGGGCCCGTGATTGACCTTCGCCTGCTTCGTGAGGACCCTGACCGAGTGCGCGCCTCGCAGCGCGTCCGTGGCGAGGACGTCGACCTGGTCGACGCCCTCCTCTCCGCCGACGAACGGCGCCGGTCCTCGGGCAGTCGCTTCGACGAGCTGCGCAACGAACAGAAGACGCTCGGCAAGCAGGTCGCCAAGGCCCAGGGCGAGGAGAAGACCGCCCTGCTGCAGCGCACCAAGGCGCTCGCCGAGGAGGTCAAGGCCGCCGACGCCGAGCAGGGCGCGGCCAAGGAGGAGGCCGACCGCCTGCTCCGCTCGCTGGCGAACCTCATCGACCCGGCCGCCCCGGTCGGCGGCGAGGAGGACTTCGTCACCCTGGAGGAGATCGGCACCCCGCGCGACTTCGCCGCCGAGGGCTTCGAGCCCCGCGACCACGTCGAGCTGGGCCAGATCCTCGGCGCGATCGACACCGAGCGCGGTGCCAAGGTCGCCGGAGCGCGGTCCTACTACCTGACCGGTGTTGGCGCGCTGCTGGAGCTCGCCCTGATCAACATGGCGATCGCCCAGGCCACCGCGGCCGGCTTCACCCCGATGATCACCCCGGCCCTGGTCCGCCCGGCCGCCATGGACGGCACCGGCTTCCTCGGCCAGGCCGCCGAGAACGTCTACTTCCTCGAAGAGGAGGAGCGCTACCTCGTCGGCACCAGCGAGGTCCCGCTCGCGGCGTACCACATGGACGAGATCATCGACGCCGAGAAGCTGCCGCTGCGGTACGCCGGCTACTCGTCCTGCTTCCGCCGCGAGGCCGGCACCTACGGCAAGGACACCCGCGGCATCATCCGCGTCCACCAGTTCGAGAAGGTGGAGATGTTCGTCTTCACCACGCCCGAGGACGCCGAGGCCGAGCACCGCCGCCTGCTCCAGTGGGAGAAGGACTTCCTCAACGCGCTGGAGCTGCCGTACCGGGTGATCGACGTCGCCTCCGGCGACCTCGGCGCCTCGGCCGCGCGCAAGTACGACATCGAGGCGTGGATCCCGACCCAGGGCAAGTACCGCGAGGTCACCTCGACCTCCAACACCACCGAGTACCAGTCCCGCCGGCTCTCCATCCGCATGCGCGAGGAGGGCAAGGTCCGCCCGCTGGCCACGCTGAACGGCACCCTGGTCGCCGTCCCGCGCACCATCGTGGCGATCCTGGAGAACCACCAGCAGGCCGACGGCTCTGTGGTGGTCCCGGAGGCGCTGCGGCCGTACCTCGGCGGCCGTTCCGTCCTCCCGCCCGTCAAGTAGCACCCCGCAGCACCCGCAGCACCAGCAACTCCCGGGAGACGCACGGCCCATGAGCAGCATCAGCCCCAGCCCCGTCTCCCCCGTCGACGACGGTGGCGGCCTGCCCTTCCGGCTGGTCGCCACCGACCTCGACGGCACCCTGCTGACCAGCGGGGAGAGCGTCTCCGAGCGCACCCGCGCGGCGCTGGCCGCCGCCACCGGCGCCGGGGCGCTGCACATCATCGTCACCGGCCGCTCGGCCGCCTGGGCCCGCCCGGTCTTCGACGAGATCGGCTACACCGGCATAGCCGTCTGCGGCCAGGGCGCGCAGGTCTACGACGCGGGCGCGCACAAGCTGCTCACCTCGCTCACCCTGGACCGCCGGCTGGCCGCGCTGGCCATCGCCAAGATCGAGGCGGAGACCGGTCCGATGGCCGTCGCGGCCAACCAGGACGGCCTGGACGGCGAGGTGCTGGCCGGTCCCGGCTACGAGCTGGTGATCGGCTCCGACCTGCCGGTGGTCCGGGTCGACAGGGACGAACTGCTCGCCGCCCCGGTGAGCAAGCTGTACATCCAGCACCGCGGACTGACCGACGACGACCTCGCCGAGGCGGCCCGGCAGGCGGCCGGGGGGCTGGTCGGCGTCACCATGGCGGGCGCCGGCATCGTCGAACTGCTGCCGCTGGGCCTCTCCAAGGCCACCGGGCTGGCCGTCGCCGCCCGCCGCCTCGGCGTCCGGGCCGCCGACACCATCGCCTTCGGCGACATGCCCAATGACGTGCCGATGTTCGGCTGGGCCCGGCACGGTGTCGCGATGGCCAACGCGCACGAGGAACTGCTCGCGGTCGCCGACGAGGTCACCGTCAGCAACGACGAGGACGGCGTGGCCGCCGTCCTGGAGCGGCTCTACCCGCTCGCCTGACCGACCCACCGGGCCGACGTCGAACAGACATCGGGCGGTTGTCCGGCGGTTGTCCGGCGGTTGTCCCACAGGCCTGCACCACCACCCGGCTGCCGACCCGTCCGGAAGTGTTTGTATGCTCCGCTGAAGCCCCGCGTCTCCCGGTGCGGTGCCCCTGTGCGGTGCTCCCGGCCGGCCCGGGCCGTGCCCGCCGGACACGCACAGCATTGCTGCTTCCGCCGCTGAGAGGTACGCGCATGTCAGGCCAGTGGGACGAGAGCACGTCGGGCGCGGACGGGCGGCGACGCGGCGGTGGCAGCTCGCGCGGTGGAGACACCCCGGGCACCGGCGCCTCACGCGGCGACGTGCACACCGAACGGGCGTCCGACGGCTCCGGCCGTGTCCCCGCGCCGAGGCCCGGCGGCCGCGCCGAGGCCCGACGGGCCGCCCAGGGCAAGGGCGGACGCGGCAAGACGGACGGCACCAAGGCGGGCGGCGCCGCCGAGGGCGGCGGCCGCGCGGCCGCGCGCAACAGCCGCAAGCCCAAGCGCAAGGTGAAGAAGATCGCCGCCTGGTCGGTGGCGGGCGTCCTGGTGGTGCTGGCCGGCACCGGCGGCGCCATCTACTACAAGCTGAACGGCAACATCAAGTCCTTCGACGCGGACGCCATCTCGACCGACCGCCCGCCGGAGGCCCAGGCCGACGCCAACGGCAACAAGCCGGTCAACATCCTGCTGATCGGCTCGGACTCGCGGGCCGGCAAGAACAGCGACCTCGGCGGCGGCAACGAGGGCGGCGCCCGCTCGGACACCACGATCCTGCTGCACGTCTACGCCGACCACAAGCACGCGGTGGGCATCTCCATCCCGCGCGACGCCCTGGTCACCATCCCCTCGTGCAAGCTGCCGAACGGCAAGTGGAGCAAGGAAGCGCCCGGGCAGATGTTCAACTCGGCCTTCTCCGTGGGCAACGCGGAGACCGGCAACCCGGCCTGCACCCAGAACACCGTGGAGAAGCTGACCGGCATCCGGGTCGACCACACCATAGAGGTGAACTTCGAGGGCTTCGCGGCGATGACCGAGGCCGTCGGCGGGGTGGACGTCTGCCTGCCCAACGACATCTACGAGGGGCACATCAACCCCAAACTGGGCAGGAAGGGCAAGGTCATCCTGCCCAAGGGCAAGCAGAAGGTCTCCGGTCAGAAGGCGCTGGACTACGTCCGGCTCCGGCACGGCGTCGGCGACGAATCCGACGTCGGCCGGATGAAGCGTCAACAGGCCTTCCTCGGCTCGCTGATGGCCAAGGTCAAGAGTCAGGGGCTGAGCCCGACCACCCTGCTGCCGCTGGCCGACGCGGCGACCAAGTCGATGACCGTCGACCCCGGTCTGGACTCGGCCAAGAAGCTGATGGACTTCGCGCTGTCGATGAAGGACATCGACCTGCACGACGTCAAGTTCCTCACCACGCCCTGGCGTTACAACGGTCCACGGATCGACCTGGTCCACCCGGCGGTCGACAACCTCTGGAAGACCCTCCAGGCCGACCGGACCATCGACGGCCAGGACGCCACCGGCAAGCAGGAGGACGCGCCGGAGACCCCGGCCGCCGCACCCGAGACCACCCCGGCCGCGCCCCCGCCGGTCGCCGCGAACGGCGCGCCGATCAAGGTCGCGGTCTACAACGGCACCACCGCCACCGGGCTGGCCGGCAAGGCCGCCGACACGCTCAAGGCCGCCAAGGTCACCGTCACCGGCGTCACCGACGCCAAGAACACCAACCGCGCCACCACCACGATCGAGTACGGCTCCGGCCAGAAGGCCAACGCGGAGAAGATCCAGGCGATGTTCCCGGGCGCCACCCTGACGCCGACCTCGGCCACCGGGATCAGCCTGATCGTCGGCAAGGACTACGCCGCCGCCAGCGGCGGCACCGCCGCCGGCACGCCCGGCACGCCGGCCCCGCTGCCCACCGAGGTCGTCAACGACGCCCGCTCCGCCGACGACGACATCTGCGACAACGTCTCCTACGGCTGACCGCCGGGGAGGCGGGCCTTCCCGCCTCCCGCCCCGCCGTCGCCCCGGCCGACCCGACCGACCCGTCGTCCCAGCCGACCCGTCCCGGAGGGTTCCGGGGGCGTTCATCTCCAGTTGTAGGATGACCGGGCAAGCGGTTGTAGGATGACCGATGACCAGCCGTCCCCGCCCGAGAGGAGCCCCCGTGACCAGCGGCAACGACAGCCTGCAGGCAGCCGGGCGGCGCTCCCTGGTGGACACCGCCATCGACCAGCTGCGCGAGCAGCTGGCCGCCGGCGTCTGGCCGGTAGGGGCACGGATCCCGACCGAGCACGAGCTGGCCGAGCGGCTGCAGGTCGGGCGGAACACCGTGCGGGAGGCGATCCGGGTGCTGGTGCACGCCGGCATGCTGGTCTCCCGGCAGGGCGAGGGAACGTTCGTCCGCAGCACCAGCGACCCGGCCTCCGTCCTGCGGGGCGTGCAGCGCTCCGGCATCCGGGACGTGCTGGAGGTCCGCGCGGCGCTGGAGGCCGAGGGCGCCCGGCTGGCGGCGCTGCGGCACACCCCCGAGGACATCGTCCGGATGCGGACCGCGCTGGCCCACGAGGCCGAGGTGATCGCGACGCAGCCCGAGCGGACCGGTCGCGAGGCGACCGTCGAGCACGACCTGGAGTTCCACACCGCCGTCGTCGAGGCCGCGCACAACCCGGCGCTGACCGAGGTGTACCGCTACTTCGGCGCCTCGGTGCGCGAGTCGATGCGGACGGCCTTCGGCGACCACGAGATGCCCGAGGTGGTCGTGGCCACCCACGAGGCGCTGGTGGACGCGATCGAGAGCGGCGACCCGGACCGCGCCGAGGCGGCCTGTCGCGCGCTGCTCGCCGAGCCGACCGCGGCCGTCGAGCAGCTCCTCGCGGCCATCGCGGCCCGGAAGTGAGACGGCGCGAGCCCTCCTTCCCCGATCCGCGCCCCTGATCTCACGTTTCACGAAAGAGCAGCACCCATGGCAGTCACCCGTGCCCAGCAGCCGGTGGTCACCTATCCGCTTCCCGTCCGCTCCCGGCCGGCCCACCCCGCGCTGCTGCTGACCGGCATCCTCCTGGTCGCGCTCAACATGCGCGCCTGCCTGGCGGCGGTCTCGCCGATGGTCGGCGAGATCCAGCACACCTTCGGCCTCTCCGCCACCGCGAGCGGTCTGATCACCACCGTCCCGGTGCTGTTCCAGGGCGTCGGCGCGCCGCTCACCCCCCGGCTGACCCGGCGGTTCGGCACCGAGCGGGTGGTCCTGGGCGCGGTGCTGGTGCTCGGCGCGGGCGTGCTGCTGAGGGTGCTGCCGTCGGTGGCCGCGCTGTACGCGGGCTGCGTGGTGATCGGCGTGGCGATCGCCGTCCTGAACGTCTCGATGCCGGGTCTGGTGAAGCGCGAGTTCCCGGGCCGGGCCGCGGCCATGACGGGTGTCTACTCGACCACCATGCTGGTCGGCGCGACCCTCGCGGCCGGCATGTCCGTCCCGCTGGAGCACGCGCTCGGCGGCGGCTGGCAGGCCTCACTGGGCGCCTGGTCGCTGCTCGCGCTGGTCGCGGCGGTGGCCTGGCTGCCGCAGGTGCTGCGCTCGCGGCAGGAGAAGGCGGAGGTGGCGGTGGGGGCTCCGGCCGGGCGGCCGATCCAGGGGATCTGGCGCTCGCCGCTGGCCTGGCAGATCAGCCTCTTCATGGGCATCTCGTCGCTGCTGGTCTACACCCTGGTGGCGTGGATGCCGACCATCCTGGCCGACCACGGGATGGACCGCGGCGAGGCCGGCCTGGTCTTCGCCTTCTCCAACCTGGTGCAGGTCGCCGGCGCCTTCCTGGTGCCGCTGATGGCCGGCCGGATGACCAGCCAGCGGGCGCTGGCCGTGGTGATGGCCGCGCTCAACGGGCTCGGGATCGCCGTCCTGCTGATCTCTCCGGTGCCCTGCGCCTGGGTGTCGGCCACCATCCTGGGCGTCGCCCAGGGCGGTTCGCTGGGCCTCGGGCTCGCCTTCATCGTGCTGCGGACCGACAGCGCGGCCGGCGCCGCCCAGCTGGGCGGGATGTCGCAGGCGGTCGGCTATCTGGTGGCGGCGGCCGGCCCGGTCGGCGCCGGGGCGCTGCACCAGTTGACCGGGGACTGGAACACCCCGCTGGCGCTGATGCTGGCGCTGGCCGCCGTCGCGGCCGTGGCCGGCTGGGGCGCCGGCCGCAACCGGACGCTCTGAGGCGCCCAGGTACTCAGCCCAGGTACTCAGGGGCACCCGCCAGGGAGGCCGCCGGCCGCGGCCCCCTGGCCGGTCACTCCTCGGCGGCCAGGGTCAGCCCGGCGAGCTTCACCGAGGCCAGCGCCGTCGCCACCACGGTGAACACCAGCAGCAGCGGGACGGCCACGCCGAGCGCGACGTCCGCGGTGATCGCGCCGTCCGCGGCCACCGCCTTCGCCACCGACAGGCCCCACTGCTGGACGCTCAGCGTCCGGGCGCCCGTCACGAAGTTGCCGATCAGCGACTCCCAGATCAGCGCGTACGCCAGACCCGCCACCACCGCGTGCCGGGTGACCACGCCGAGCAGCAGGAAGAGCGCGCTGTACACGGCACCGGCCACCAGGGTGGCCACGGTGTAGCCGAGCGCCAGGTTCTCCTTGGTGCCGTACATCAGCAGGCCGGCCAGCAGGGTGGGGATGCCCGCGAAGACCCAGGTGGTGCCGATCGCCACCACCAGCTTGGTGGTGGCGATCTTCCAGCGGGGCAGCGGCTTGGCGAGCAGGTAGACGATCGAGCCGTCGTCGATCTCGGTGGCGATGGCGCCGGTGCCCACCACCAGGCCGAGGATCGGCACCAGGGTGCCGAGGCCCAGCTGGCCGAGGATCCTGACGGTCAGAGTGTGCTCGTCCCCGCTGGAGCCGCTGGCGATCGCCGAGACGAGCAGCAGCAGGGCGGGGACCACCAGCAGCAGGATGCCGCGGCGGCGGCCCAGCAGGCCACGCAGCGTCAGCCTGGCGACGGTCGGGTTCATGGTTGGTCGGCCTTCCTGGGTCCGGTTCAGGCGATCAGGCGATCAGGTGTACGGGCGGTCGGGCGGTCAGGCGGAGACGAGGTAGGAGAAGACGCTCTCCAGCGACTCGTCCGCCGGTGCGACGGTGTACAGCCGGATGCCCGCCTGCTGCGCGACCTTCGGCAGCAGGGTGGTGAAGCCCTGGAAGTTGACCGCCTGGATCCGCAGTCCGCTCCCGTCGCCCGCCGCCCTTCCACCGGGGCGCCGCGCGCCCGCCCCCGGCTGCCAGTCCAGCTCGATGCCGGCCGTGGACGGGTCGGCGATCAGCGCGGCCGCCAGCCTGCGGTCGTCGCTGGAGTGGACCAGGTAGCGGTGCGGGCGGTCGGTCATCAGCCGGCGGATCTTCCGGAAGTCCCCGGAGGCGGCATGCCGCCCGGCGACCACGACCTCGATGTGCCGGGCCAGCTGCTCGACCTCCTCCAGGATGTGCGAGGAGAACAGCACCGTCCGGCCGTCCGCGCCGAAGCGCCGCAGCAGCTCCATCAGCTGGAGCCGCTGGCGCGGGTCCATCCCGTTGAAGGGCTCGTCGAGCAGCAGCACGGACGGGTCGTGGACCAGCGCGGAGGCCATCTTGACGCGCTGCTTCATGCCCTTGGAGTACGTCCCGGTCTTCCGGTCCTGGGCGTACTCCATCTCGACCAGGCCCAGCGCCCGCTTGGCGGCGGCGGCCGGGTCGGCGAGGCCGTGGAGTTCGGCGTTCGCGAGAACGAACTCCCAGCCGGTCAGGTAGTCGTACATCGACTCGCGCTCGGGGACGAGCCCGATCTGCCGGTAGACCTCCTGGTTGCGCCAGATCGGGGCGCCGTCCAGGGTGACCGCCCCGGTGGAGGGGGCGAGGAAGCCGCTCATCATGTGGATGAGGGTGGACTTGCCCGCGCCGTTGGGCCCGAGCAGACCGGTGATGCCGGGGCCGATCGTCATGCTGATGTCGTTGACGGCGACCACGTTGCCGAACCAGCGGGAGACCTTGTCGATGGTGATGGTGGCCATGGTGCCCTCTCAGATGTCCCGGTAGCGGCGCAGCAGCAGCCCGTACGAGCCGGCCACCATCGCGCCGGCGGTGGCGGCGAAGGCGACCACACCGAGCGCACCGGGCGCGTGCATCCGGTCGAAGTCGCCGCCGATGTCGAACAGCTGGTTGGTGAGGCTCTCCACGAGCCCGTTCGGCGAGAGCAGCGCGATCCACTGCGCGGAGTCCGGGATCCCGACGGAGCCGACGCTGGAGATCCCGACGATGATGGCCACCACGGTGGTGCTGATCGCCAGGTAGCCCATGATGGCGGCCACCCCGAAGCCCCGGCGCGGGGTGGTGGCGGCGATCACCAGCGCGACCGAGGTGGGGACCAGTGCGTAGAGCACGGCCGTGACCAGGCCGTAGAGGAAGTGCGCGGTGTGGTGTCCGAAGTCCAGCCCACCGAGCAGCGCGCCGATGTAGAGGACCAGCAGCGGAGCCGTCATCAGCAGCAGCTGGGCGCAGACCATCGCGGCGAACTTGGCCCGGACGTAGTCGCCGCGGGTGATCGGGCGGGAGAAGTACAGCGGGACGGTGTGATGGCGGAGGTCCCGGGAGAGCAGGACGGGGGCCTGCGAGGCCAGGAAGATCGAGACGACCAGCCCCAACGAGCCGAGGTACTGCGGGTAGTCGACCGGAAGATCGGTGCGGCTCATGGCGAGGGTGAGCGCGACCATGACCACGGCGGGGGTGGTGACCACGCCGAGCACCAGCATCGGCAGCACCTTGGACTTGCCGGAGCGCCCGAGGCCGTACGCGGCGCGCAGGCTCTGGGTGAACAGCGAGCGGGTGGCGTAGGCCCGGCCGAGCCGGGGGCCGGTGTAGCCGCGGTAGCCGATGTCGTGGATGACGCCGGTGTCGGCCGGCCTGGTCTCAGGAGGCAGCGACATCTGCGGTACCTCCCCTGGGTGCGGTGCCGGCCGGCACGGTGCCGGCGTCGTCGGTGCCGGCCTGCCCGGTACCGGCCTGCTCGGTACCGGCCTGCTCGGTGAAGAGCTCGGAGACCCGGTGGCGGCGCTGTTCCAGCCGGACCAGCCCGAGGCCGAGGTCCGCGACGGCGTCGCGGATGGTGTCGTAGGTGTCGTCGCCCGCGAGCCGGACCAGCAGGACACGGGTGCCGTCCGGCTGTACCGACAGCCCGGCGGCGGCCAGCCGCTCGTACACGGCCGCGCCCGCGTCCAGGGCGAGGTCGTCCGGATGGTCCGTCACCTCGACCGCGAGGACCGCCGTCGCCTCGGTGAACGAGGCGGTGGAGGAGGAGCGCAGCAGCTTGCCGCCGTCGATGACCACCAGGTGGTCGCAGGTCCGCTCCAGCTCGCCCAGCAGGTGGGTGGTGACCAGCACCGAGATGCCGAAGTCGGAGTGGATCCGGCGGATCAGCGCCAGCATGTCGTCCCGGCCGACCGGGTCGAGCCCGTTGGTCGGTTCGTCCAGCAGCACCAGCTTCGGGTCGTGCACCAGCGCCTGGGCCAGCTTGACCCGCTGCTTCATGCCGGTCGAGTACCCGCCCATCGGGCGGTACCGCTCCTCGTACAGCCCGACGTGCCGCAGCGTGTCCGCCGTCCGCTCGCGCGCGGCGGCGGCCGGCAGCCCGGCCATCCGCGCCATGTGGACCACGAACTCCGTGGCCGAGACGTCCGGCGGCAGGCAGTCGTGCTCCGGCATGTAGCCGACCTGCTCGCGGATCTCCGAGCCCTGGGTGGCGATGTCCAGACCGAGGACCTGGCCGCTCCCGGACGTCGCCGGGGCGAGCCCGAGCAGGATCTTGATGAGTGTGGACTTGCCCGCACCATTGGCCCCCACCAGACCGACCACCCCGGGCTGCACCTCTACGGTGAGCTGGTCGAGGGCGGTGACCCGGGGGAACCTCTTGGTGAGGCCGTCCGTCTTGATGACAGTGGACACAGGGCTCAACGTAGTGTGCGCACGCCGTGCCCGCCATGAGCTGGAATGACGAACCCGGCATGATGCTTCGGTATGACACTCCCGCACTGATCCCCTAAGGGTCGGAATCGGCCAACCCGGCTTGTACTCTTGTCAGATTCCTAACAGGGGGCCGTCGGGATCAACTCCCGGCGTGAGAGGGAGATGTGAGCACAGTGTCGGATCGTGCGACCGAGTTCGACCGGATGATGAACCCCTGGGCCTACGACGCCGACGGCAATCTCACGGTACAGGCCCAGCGGCAGGAGACCGCGCACACCAGGATCAACTCGGCCGGCGCCCCGGGCGGCGGCGGGAGCACCGTCACCGTCGACCCGGACGCGCTGGAGGCCGCCGCCGGCTCCTCCGACCAGATCCACGGGCGGCTGAACGGCGACGGCCGGTCCGCCGACGACGAGACCGCCACCGTCGCCACCTCGCTCGCCAACTGGCGTACCGGCAAGGCCGCCCAGGCCGCCGCCGCCACCTGGGACCAGCAGATCGCCGCACTCGGCGGCACCATCGGCGAGCTCACCCAGGCGCTGCACCAGACCGCCGGCAACTACCGCCGCAACGAATCGGCCGTCAAGCACGACCTGAGCGCCTGAGGGGGCCGGACGAGATGGTCGACTTCCACGAGTTGAGCACCGCCAAGCTGGACGTCCTCGGCACCGCCGCCTCCGCCTGGGAGGACGTCGTCAAGAAGCTGCGGTCGATGGACCAGGACTGGGACAACGCGGTGATCGCCAAGGTCGACTCCGCGAACTGGACCGGCCCTTCGGCCGATCAGGCCAGGCCGAAACTCCAGCGCGTCAACGAACAGCTGACCGCCGCCGTGACCGAGGCGGGCGCGATCGCCTCGATCCTCAAGGACGCCGGCCAGGACTTCCAGGCCGCCAGGTCCAGACTCGACAAGGCGGTGGCCGACGCCAGGGCCGCCGGACTGACCGTCAGCGACACCGGCACCGTCAGCTGGCCCCCGGCCGACCACGCGACCCGGCACGACCCGGACGCCAACCAGGCCTACCAGGCGGAGTACCGCGGCAAGGCCGAAGCCGCCCGGAAGGCGATCGACGCGGCCGTCCAGGAGGCCACCGCCGCCGACGAACGCGCCGCCTGGGCGCTCGGCTCCGACACCGCCACCGACAACGTGAAGTCCTTCAACGCCAGGGCCATCGGCGGCGGCCCGGAGGGGGACGGCGACCGCGCCGCCCAGCTGGCCGCCAAGGGCGGAAAGATCTCGGATGCCGAACTCACCGAGCTTAACTCCCTGTTGGCCGCCAACGCCAACGACCCGAAGTTCTCGACCAGGTTCTACCAGGACCTCGGCCCCAAGGGGACGCTACAGGCCTGGAACAGCATGGTCGGCGACGAACAGCAGTTCAACGGCGCGAGCGACGCCCGGTGGAAGCAGTACCAGGAGCTGCAGAAGAACCTCGGCCTCAACCTGGCCACCGCCACCCGCACCACCAACGAGCCGCACCTGTCCGACCAGTGGGCCGCCGACCTGCGCAAGGCCGGCTCCGAGACGATGTGGGACAAGCCCTACCGCCAAAGCGGCATGGACTACGCGCCGTACGGCTACCAGGTGCTCTCCGGCATCCTGCGCACCGGCGACTACGACCCGCGCTTCCTCAACCCGATCGCCGAGCACATCACCCAGCTGGACACCGACGAGAAGTACTGGCCGGCCCCGGTCTTCGGCCCGCGCAGCGACCGGCGCGGCTACAACCTGCTGGGCCCGGAAGGCGGTTCGGGCTTCGAGCCGACCACAGCGATCCTGGAGGCGCTGGGCCACAGCCCCGAGGCGGCCACCAGGTTCTTCCACGACCGGCCGACCGCGTACAACACCGACGGCACCGTCAACCCGAACGGCAGGACCACCCCGGCGGACTACCTGACGTACTTCACGCACGACAAGGAGTACACGCCGGACACCGTCTCGCAGAAGAACGAGCTGCGCCAGCAGGGCATGCACAGCGGCCCCGACGCCCTCGGCCACGCCCTGGAGGCGGCCACCACCGGCCGCCCGTACGACGATCCGTCGGGCCCGCCGGCCAAGCACACCGCCGACCAGGCCGACGTGATGAACCGGGTCGTGCAGACCTTCGGCACCCACGGCAACGGCGGTGTCCTCGACGATCTCAAGGGCGAGGACGCCAAGTTCGCCCCGCTGCGGGACAGCCTCGGGCACATGACCGCCGACTACATCGGCGACACCCAGCGCGCGCTCTCCCCGCACAAGGACGACCTGCCGGTCAACGGTGCCCCCGCCAACCTCAGGGAGGCGCCGGTCCGCGGCCTGCTGGACGCGCTCGGCCGCGACCCGGACGCCTACGGCGCCGTCGTCAACGCCAACCAGGCCTACTCCACCGCCGTCATCCGCGGCCACATCGACAGCGGGCAGACCGACTTCGCCCGGCTGGAGGCCGACATCGACTCCACCTCGCGGGCCGGCGGCGTGGTCAGCGGCATCCTCAACGAGGCCCGGATCAACGAGGTCCACAGCGAACACGCCGCCTCCGACAAGGAGTACAACGAGGCGCTGGAGAAGAACGCCGGCTACGCCAAGACGGTCTTCAGCAGCACGATCGGCGCGGTCACCGAGAAGGTGCCGGTCGCCGGCGAGGTGGCGAACTTCCTGGTCGAGGAGATCACCGACAGCGTGGTCAAGGCCAACGAGCGCGACACCACCGGGGAGGCCCGGCAACAGGGCCGCGACTACGTCGCCGACGGCCGCGGCAGCGCGGCGCTCGGCGCCAAACAGGCCGTCACCGACGCCGCGTTCGGGACGGCCCTCAGCGCCGACGACATCCGGCGACTGGCCGACAGTGCCGGAGACCGGGTGCTCGACGGCTACACCGACGGCTCCTCGGGCAGCCAGAGTTCCAACGGGAAGGTCTCCGGATGATGAGCGAACAGCGCCGACCGGCCGCCGCCGCGGTGGTCGTGGCCGCCGCCCTGGCCCTGGCCCTGGCCGGGTGCGGCAGCGACGGCGGTACCGGCGAGGGCGGCGAGGGCGGCAGCAGCGCCGGGGCGAAGACGGCCTGCGAGGGCGTCGTCCGCGAGAGCTACGCCGAGGCCGTACTGAGCGACGGCGCCTCGGCGGCGTACAAGCTGGACAAGCAGCTCGACGCGCAGCGCCAGGCCGGGCTCCAGCTGCTGGACTGCGCGGTCGACGCCAAGCGGGGGCCGGGCCTGCTCGTCCGGCTGGCCGGGAGCGAGACCCCGGGCGGCGGCCCCAGGGCCAACGCCCCGCTCCCCGGCGAGCCGGTCTTCACCCTGGGCTTCGGCGACCGCAGCGAGGTCACCCGCTGGCGGGCCGAGCTCACCTTCCGCTGTGACGGCACCTACCGGCGCTCCGGTAGCGAGAAGGGGCTGTACTTCACCGTGCAGGTCGGCCCGAACGCCTCGGCGGAGCAGGCCAATCCGGCCGGCTCCCCCAAGTGGACCCCGGAGCACTGGGCCCGGCTCGCCGCCGACACCGCGCAGCGGGCCGCCCGCGGCCCGCTCGGCTGCACCGCGCCCGTCGACTGGCCCACCGGGGAGCCCGTGCTCACTCCGGCGGGCGGCGGGAACTCGGCTGCGGGCGGCGAGGGTTCGTCCTCGGGTGGAGCGAGTTCGCCTTCGGGCGGCGGGAGTTCGGCGAGCCCGACCGCGTGAGCACCGGTGGGCGGCCGCGGCGCGGGCGGCTGCCGGTCGGCCGGGCGCTGCCGGTGGCGCTCGGGCTGGCGGTCGCGGCCGCCGGGGTGGTCGGCTACCTGGACTGGCGCGCCCACCAGCCGGCGGAGGAGCCCGGACGGGCCGCCCGGCTCTGCGGCCTGTCCACCGGCGACGGCACCCCGCTCGGGCGGCTGCTGCCCCCGGGCGCCCAGGACGTGGAGGAGCGGGAGGCGAACGGTTACGGCGGCCCCGGCCCGCGGTCCTGCGTGATCCGGGTCGACGGGCGGACCGCGCTGACCGTCACAGCGGCCCGGCACGAGGGTTCGGCGGCCCTCTCCCCCGCCGCCGCGGGGCAGCCGGACGCGCACGGCTTCGGCGCGGGCAGCCTCTCCGCCTCCTGGGCCCGGGGGGCCGCGGTCGCCGACTACTGCCCCGGCAAGGACCAGCCGGTCGGCCATGTACGGCTGGAGGTCACCGCCGGTGCGACGGCCCGCGGCGGTCGGGCCGAGCTCGAGTCCGTCGCCAGGGACGCGCTGGCGCAGCAGCGGAAGGACGTCTGCGGATGAACGGGCCCGGTCGTTCCGTCCTGGCGGTCCCGGCCGCGCTGCTGCTGGTCCTGGGCGGTGGCCTGTTCGGCTGGCACCGCCATCTCGACGCCGTCGAGGACCGGCCGCCGGCCGTCGACCTCTCGCACGGCGAGTGCCGGGGCGCGCTCGACGGCCCCGGCTTCACCGGACTGCTCGGCGCCACCCACCGCGTCCGGGTCGAGACCCAGTACCGGCCGGGCGACGCGAAGTCCGCCACCGTACTGGCCTGTGTGGTGACCGGCCCGGGCGGGCGGACGCTCACCGTCACGGCGCGCGGCGCCGCCACCGAGGCGGAGCGCGACAGGGACGAGGCGGCGTCGGCGCGCGCGGACTTCCGCCCGTTCGGCGCCGGCCGGGCGGGTGCCGACGGGGCGGTGGTCCGTTTCACCTGCGCCACTGGTCCGGCGGACGGCACGGCGGGGTCGGGCGGCGCGGACGGCGAGGCGGGGTCGGGCGGGGTGGCAGGATCGGGCGGCGCGGGCGCCGGTCGGACCTGGTACTACCTGGCGACCGTACGGCTGGCCGGGGCCGGCGGCGTTACGGCCGCCGGACCGGGCCGACAGCGCACGGCCGGGCTGGCCGTGGACTTCGCGCGCCGGGCCGCCGAACGGGCGCTCGGCTGCACCGCCCCCGTCGGGCTGCCGGCCGGGCCGGTCACGGTGGAGTGACCGGCCCGGTCGCACGGTGGCGGCCGGTCCGTCAGCCCAGCAGGTCGGACTGGAGGGTGACGACCTGGCGGAAGGCGGCCTCGGGAACGCCGTCCGTGGGGTTGGTCATCACGACGATGCCGACCACGTCCCCGGCGTTCAGGTAGGCCAGGTAGCCGTTGGTCCGGGACTTGGTGGTGATCACCGGACTCTCCCGGATGGTGCGGTCCACCCCGGAGACGTCGTCCCAGCCCTGGGCGGAGCCGGTCTTGAGACCCGGCAGGTCCTTCCACTCGCCGTTGGAACGCAGGTCGGCGAAGACGTCCCAGGCCTCGGGCGAGGAGCCGAAGCGGAGCAGCCGGATCTGGGTGCGGGTGCCGTCGGAGGCGGTCCACTCCCGGACGGTGGCCGCCCGGCAGGCATCCTGCAGCAGCAGGGCCCGCGTCCTGGCCGGGTCCAGCTGGTCCGCGGCGGCGGCGTCGCAGGCGACCCAGTCGGCGACGGCCGGACCGGCGGACGGTGCCGCCGTGGTGGCGGTGCCCCCGGCCGACGGGCTCGCGCTCGGGGCCGCCGTCCCGGAAGGACTCGCCGACGGGCTCGCGGTCGCATCCGCGCCCGCGCTCGAACCCGCGCTCGCGGTCGGAGTCGGGAAGACCACCGGCGCCAGGGAGCCACCGGCCTCCTTGGGGACGGGCAGGAGCAGATGGCGCAGGTCGGCGGCGTGCCGGCCCTTGCTCTCCTTGGCACTGGGCGCGGCCTTGCCGGACGGCAGCGGCGGCAGGGCCAGCGCCGGGAAGGTGTACCGGCCGTCGCTCTCGGTCGCCAGCCCCGGGAGGTCGGTGCGGTCCGGCGCGGTGACGGCCGCCGCGGCGCCGGTACCGGCGAGGGCCAGCACCAGGACGGCCGCGCTCCAGCGCAGCGCCGCCTTGCGCCGGCGGGTACGACGGGCCGCGCGCTCCTCGGGCGTCTCCGCCGGCGGAGGCGGCAGGAGTGGCGCCTCCGGGGCGCTCCAGACGTTCACCTCGGCAGCCGGGGGCGCGACCGGGGCAGGCGGTACGACCGGCGCGACCGGGGGCGCGTCGGCGGGAGTGGCCGCGTTGTCGTGGGGGGTGGCGCTGTCGGTCATGCGGACGCTCCCGGGCTGGCGAGGCGGTCGAGCTGCTGGACGAAGAGGGCGACGATCCTGTCCTTGGGCAGCGGTGCCACGCCCTCGGCGCTCATGACCACCAGGAGGTCGCCCTCGGCGGCCGAGCACTCCAGGTTGTCGATCGGCGCGGACGGCGGAGCGGGCATCAGGTAGCAGTGCGCCTCGGGGTGGCCGGGGATCTGCGGGCCGATGCGGAAGAGACCGGTGTCGCCCGTGAAGACGGCGGTGTACTCGTTCAGCTTCTGCACCTCCTGCTGGTTGAACTGGCGCAGCTTCATCCCGATGACGAGGTCGTCCGCCGTGTTCTTGTAGGTGCGCACGCCGGTGGCCTTGACGTGCAGGCTCTCCCAGTACGCGCGCAGCTTGTCGCGCTTCTCCTTGGGGATCTGCTGGAGGTCGTCGTCCAGCTCGGCGGAGAGCACGTCCGCGCCCAGCTCGACGTCGTTGCCGTAGCCGCCCTCGTCCGGGCCGAGTTCGTAGCCGGCCGGGACGGGCAGCAGCAGGTCGCGCAGCGAACCGAAGTGGTTGCCGTTGGACTTGGCGCCGAAGGGGGTGGGCGTGGCGGTCGGGGCGGGGGCGGTGGTCGGCCCGGCGACGACGACGGGAGCCGGGTCGTCGTACTGGGTCTTGATGATGCCGATGCCGATGCCCACACCGACCAGGGCGGCCGCCACCGTCGCGCCGGTGGCGCGGAGCAGCCGTCGGCGGGCCGGGGAGGGGACGGCCGTCTCGGGGGCGGCGGCCTCGGGAGTGACGGCCTCGGGAGTGACGGCCTCGGCGGCGGGCGCGTCCACGACGGGCGGTGCCGGCTCGACGGCGGCGGTCGGCTCGACGGTCGGCACGGGGGCCGCGGCCCCGGTCACGGTGCTGTCGCTCATACCAGCCGCTCCCACTGCTGCTTGGCGATGTCCTTCACGACATCGGGGTTCACCGGCTTCGTGCCGAAGACCTCGACGTCCATCACCACGGTTCCGCGCTGCGCGAGCGCGGACCCGTAGTAGAACTGCTCGGTGGTCTCGGCCCAGTACTCGGCCTGGGTGTCGACCTGGTAGCCGCCGTTGGCGCCCTCCGCGAACGGCGTGAGGTGGTAACCGGCCGCACGGGACTTCGCCTCGGCGGCGCGGTCCGCCGCGTACTGGATCAGGGTGACCCGGACCTTCAGGTCGTCCTTCTTCCAGTCGACCTCGACGGCCCGCCGGAAGTCCTTGGAGTTCAGCGCCTTGAAGAGCGAGGCCGAACTGCCGCTGTGGCCGGCCAGTTCGCCGACGGTGATCCAGCTGGGCCGGTCCGGGTAGTCGGCCCAGGCCGTGCTGCCGTCCGGAGCCGTCATCAGCAGCTTCCGCAGGTCGCCGTCGATGGCCAGCGCCTTCGGCGCCTCCGCGGCGACGGCCGCCGGGTCCACCGCCTCGGCCGGGTAGGAGGGCAGCGCGACCTGGATCGGCGGCAGCGGGGTCGGCGGGCGGTTCGCCTGGATCGCGTACCCGACGGCACCGCCGACCACCGTGCCGAGCAGCAGGGCGGACACCAGCAGCAGCACCGGCCGGGGACGGCGCGGGGCGCGCACCGGCGGGACCGCGTCGGCGGGCAGGGCGGCGCCGCCGGGCAGGGCGGCGTCCGGGGCCGCGTCCTGGGCCGTGTCAGGGGCGACGGCCTCAGGGGCGACGGCCTCGGGCAGCGGCGGGACGGCCGGCACTACAGGCGGGGCGGGCGGCACGGCGGGCACCCCGGGCGCGGCCGGGGGCGGTACAGGCGGAACGGCCGCCGGAGGCGCGTCGGCGGGCGACGGCTCCACGGATTCGGTGGTCACGAAGTGGCTCCAGAAAGGAAGGAAAGGTGACGTCGACGACGGGCGGCGGGGTTCAGCCGCCGGAGGACAGCCACTCGCGCTGGCGCTTCATCAGCTCGCTCAGCAGTGCCTTGTCCGGAGTGCCCTTCACTTCGACGTCGATCGTGTACTGGACGTCGCCCTGGCTGGAGATGCCGGTCATCGAGCCGGTGTACGCCTGCTGCTTGGGCTTGTGCACATAGCCGTGGGCGTTGGGATCGCCGTCGATGTCGATCGAGTCCTGCTTCATCGTGTAGCCCTTGGCGAAGTCGCCCGCCTCCCGGGTGGAACCGAAGTGCAGCAGGGTGACGGTGACTTCGGCCTTCCCGTCGGCCGTGCGGTACATCCGGCTGGCGGCGTCCTTGTACCCGTACGAGCCCAGGATCCGCATGATGCCGTCCTGGTTGCCGAACATCTCCGAGACCTCGTCGTCGGTCAGGGTCGCACCGTCGACCGGCCCGTACGACTCGCCACCGTCCGGGATCGGGAGCAGGAAGTAGCGCAGATCGCCCTCGTGCTTGCCGCCGTTGACGCTGCCCTTGACGGTGCTCGTCGGCTTGGGCGCGGGCGGGACGGCCGGTACCTCGGTCGGCACGGCGGACGCGGTGGCGGACGCACTCGGGCTCGGCGAGGCGGTCGGTGACACGCCCGCGGCCGCCGTGCCGGTCGGTCCGGCCACGACGGCCGGCCGGGACTCCGGCTTCCCGACGGCCACGGTGACGGCCGCGCTGGTCGCCGTGACGGCGAGCAGGCCGGCCGTGGCGAGGGCCACGCCGACGGCGCGCGGCAGCCTGCGCGCGGGCGCGGCGACGGGTTCGGCGGCAGGCACGGGCTCGGTGGTAGGCACGGGCTCGGCGGTAGCGGGCTCGACGGCAGGCGCGGGCTCGACGGCCGCAGGCTCAGTGGCGGGCTCGACAGCGGTCTTGGCGAGATCGGGCACGGGCGCGGGCACGGCACCGTTCACCGGATCTGCGGCGGGCGGCACGTTTTCGGGCGCGGACAAGGAACTCCCCCCGGGGAAAGTGGAATATCGCGCACGGGCCCCTCGCGAGCCACCCCCCGTGGCTCTCCAGGCCGACCGTCACGCGTCTCACCTGCAATTATGAGAGCCGGTCCACACCTCTGCCAACAAAATGAATCACCACACTCCCGCCCAATGATCAATCAAACGGACACGTCGTGATCTAACCGCAACGGGCCGCCGCGCCGGATCGGGGCCGCGGTTCGGGAGCCGCCGCGTCCGACCGGCCCGACGGCCCTGCCGAGCGCGCCGAACACACCGACCGCGTCCCGTCAGCCCAACTGCGCCAGGCCCTCGGTGGCGATCCGCTCGAAGACGGCCAGGTCACTCGCGAAGATCGAGTCCGGCACCGGCCAGTGGATCACCAACTCCGTGATGCCCAACTCCTGGTACGTGCCCGCCCAGTCGACGAACGCACCCAGGGACTCCGGCGACTGGATCTTCGCCCCCAGCCAGAACTGACCCTCCACCGACGCCCTGGCCTGAACGTGGATGACGCGCTACCGAGGGGCGAAGGGCTCAAGGTGTACAGCTTCAGGGAGCTGTACGAGATGGAGTCGGATGGCGATCTCGTTGCTCGGCGCTCAGCTCGGCCCCGTGACCGACGGGACGCGGCGTCTTCCGCCCAGT
The DNA here is from genome assembly GCF_044753005.1 of Kitasatospora sp. NPDC088548. Classification (NCBI taxonomy): domain Bacteria; kingdom Bacillati; phylum Actinomycetota; class Actinomycetes; order Kitasatosporales; family Streptomycetaceae; genus Kitasatospora; species Kitasatospora sp. NPDC088548. Next base: position 187,914 of record NZ_JBIVMI010000012.1, on the reverse strand, counting down.
TAGGGTCGATGACATGCGTCTCAGCACAGTGATCCTCCCCATCCACCGGTGGAGCGAGGGACAGAAGATCTGGCGGCGGGCCGAGGAACTCGGCTTCCACGCCGCGTACACCTACGACCACCTGTCCTGGCGATCCTTCCGCGACGCGCCGTGGTTCGGATCGATCCCGACGCTGACCGCAGCGGCCACCGCGACCGAGCGTCTGCGGCTTGGGACGCTCGTAACATCGCCGAACTTCCGCCATCCCGTGACGCTGGCGAAGGAGCTGATCACGCTGGACGACGTGTCCGGCGGGCGGTTCACGCTGGGGATCGGGGCTGGCGGGACGGGCTTCGACGCGACGGCGCTGGGGCAGGAGGCGTGGTCACCGAAGGAGCGGGCGGACCGGTTCGGGGAGTTCCTGCCGCTGCTGGACGAACTGCTGCGCAGCGACGCCACGACGCGCGAGGGCGCGTACTACTCGGCGGTCGAGGCGCGGAACATCCCCGGCTGCGTGCAGACTCCCCGGGTGCCGTTCTACGTGGCAGCGGCCGGCCCGCGCGGGCTGAAGCTGGCCGCCGAGTACGGGCAGGGCTGGGTGACGTACGGCGACCCGAAAGGTCCGGCGGACGTGCCGGTGGAGCAGGCGCCCGGCGTGATCGCGCAGCAGATCGGGAAGCTGACGGCGGCCTGCGAGGCCGTCGGCCGGGACGTGGCCGCGATGGAGAAGGTGCTGCTCCAGGGCTCGACCGCGGAGAAGCCGCTGCAATCCGTGGACGCCTTCGTCGACTGGGCGGGCACCTACCGGGAGCTGGGCGTCACCGAGCTGGTGATCCACTGGCCTGTCCCCGACTCGATCTTCGAGAACGACCTCGCCGTCTTCGAGAAGATCGCCACCGAGGGCCTCGCCCAGCTGGATTGATCACGGATTCTGCTGCTGACCACGCCGAGCGCTCCACGTGGTTCGTGCCGCCGGCCCACGCGGAGCAACCAGTCCGCCAGCGGCCTATTGGACGCTGGCGGACAAACGACATCAGCTGTCGCGACCCCGGGTGACCACAAGCTCCGTTCCCTCGAGTACCGCGCCAACGGGCGACTTGGCCCACTTGGCGAGAAGGTCCGCCTGTTGCTCGACCTTGTCCAGCAGACTGGTGAGCTGGGCCGCCTCCGGCGATACAGCCAGTTCGCAGCGAATCGCCACGACGCCAGTCGCGCTGCTGCACTCCTCGTCGTCGGGGTCGTCAGGTTCCCAGCGGGCGATCTCGATCTCCCAGGACTTGGCGTCCTCGTCACCCGGCTCCGGCGCGAAGATCGACAGGTAGTAGCCGTCCGAGTCGTACGGCTCCGAGAAGATACTGAGGGGAGCGTAATCCAGCGTGGCCTGCTCGCTGGAGCACCGAGAGTAAGCCGTGACCAGCACGCGCAGATTCGCGACGGCCTGCTTGCGTTCCTTCGACGAGATGTCCGTTTCGAGGCGATCCAACCGCTCCCGAACCTCACGGCTCAGCACCTGCATGCCGCCGTCATACGCCACGAATGGATAGCCGAATTCCCAGTCCCGTCGGCTCTCCGACGCAGGCACGGGGATTGCCTCCGAGTACTCCGCCAACGCATCACGCAGCCCGCGCGCCTCCGTCGCCAGCTCCGCATCGATCGCGGTCAGGACAGGCGGGGGAACAACCGCCAGCGCGTCGTCCAAGTCGGCCAGCGCCTGGTGGAGTTGCAGGCAGATGTACTCGTACCACAGGCTGTGCGAGCCACTCAGGAGATCGGCGCGCGAGTCCCGGTTGGTAAGCGCTGCGAGGTGCGTTCGCGGGTAGCGGTTCACGCCGCGATCGCGGTGATCCCGAACACTCACAGGAACGGTGACCAGAGCTGAGATCCGGTTGAGCGCTTCGACGATCGGCGCCGCGAGAGCGGGGGCGCTCAGACTCGTCACGGTGGACGACATAACCCCGCCCGGCCCCTGATAGGTCGCCAGAATCTGTGTCTTCCCACGGTTCGCATGCTGGGAGTAAATGGTCATGATGGCACCTTCCGACCACCGCACTGATGGCAGCCCGCTGGTCACGTGAGTGATGGGGAGGAAGGCGGTGGCGAGGGTACTTTCCGACGCTCCGTGCCGTGAAGAAATCAGCGGTGGTCCAGGCGCTCTCCCGGACTCCTTGCCGCTCTCACCCTAACGCACTCATCATGAATGCCTGCCAGGTTTCCGAACTCTACTGAAGCGCCTACAGCTTCACCCAACAGACGGCTTTCGACCCCATCACCATCGAGGATGCAGGTGGGGCCCGAATCCGCCGGCCTCCAGCAGCGACCGGCCCGCCGGCGCATCTGTGCTGGCGCCTCAGCCTTCCCTGTCGCGTTCCCCGCCGTCCCCTCGCCGACGGAGCACTCGCTCGGCGATCCCGCTTGAGAGCTTGCCCGTCACCGACCTGGCCCGGTCGAGGGTCTCGATGCCGAGGCGCCTGGCGGCACCAACGCCCTCTGCTCCCGTCTCGAACACCTTGTCCCTCGCCTCCGCGGCCGCGTCCACCCATCGTCTCGCGCCCAATGACTGTCGACCGCGCTCGATCCCGAGCCGCCCGTGAAAGTCAACGACGGCGATCGCGACATGGCTGCTCGAATGCACCACGGCCGGGGACGCGGTTGGGTGCAGCAGCACCTTCGTATTGGCCGTGCCGACAGCCGCATCCACGCGGGCCATCAGGCGCTCGGTGCTCCGTGAGATGAGCTCCATCCGGTTCTGTCGGGCAGCCCGGAGCGCGAGGCGATGCAGGTCCAGCTCGTCCGGAGACGCACCCAGCACGCGGTCGAGTTCGAGCACGGCGATCGCGTCGTGCAGTTGAAAGCAACGAGCTAGAACGGCGAGCCACTCCCGAACTGTGAACTCGGCGTCCTTGGACGCCCTGACGAGGTCACCGATCTTGGTCTTGTGCTCCATTTTCTCGGCGAGCGCGTCGAGTTGCCGCAACGCGTAGGCCTGGGTTCGCGCGATTGTCATCGACGTGGCCTGCACCTTCGACCACGTGACCTCGGAGACCCGGCCCACCTGCTCTCGGATGGTCATGGCCTCCTCGATGACGAACCCCGCTCCGATCATGTCCGCCAGCACCGCGTCCTTCTGGGCGCAGAGCACGTCGTCGACCTTCTCGTCGATCGCTGCGAGATAGTCGGTGATCTCGTTCATGGTCTGCTGCATCGCAAGCTGAGCCATGAGTCCCGCAGCACCTGCCAGAAGTGCCGGGTTGGTCAGAAGCGATCCGGGAGTCCTCACCAATTCGAGGATTCCCTTGATCTTGCCGTTCTCTGTCACCACGGCACGGCTGACACCCGCATGCGAACCCTTCATCAGCCCGTGGTTCTTGAGGGCTTGCGCGGACTGCTCAGTCAACTTCACCCAGCGACCCGAGTTCGCGGCAATCTCGGAACCTGCCTGCGCGGCTCCAGCCACGGCACCGAGGGTTGGCCCGAGCCTTGGCAACCCGAGGTCCTTCGACGGCAGTCCTTCGGAGACGAGGAAGCGCTCGACAGCCGTCGGACTTCCGATGACCGCCAGGCCGTCGCCGTCGCTGATCAGCTGAATATCGTCATCCATCGTCGGCTCCTGAAGTAGCTCTTCGCAGTTGAGGGCGTGGGCGGTGTGCGCGGCGGTGGCCGGGTAGGGTCGAGGTCCTCCGATGATGGAAGTCCTCACACTGCCCATCCGGAAGACGTCGACGTGCCTGACGCTACCTTCGTCCGCCCTGACCTGACCACGCTCTCTCGCCTCGATGAGCTCGGCTCGGAGGTGACCGGGCAGCGTGCGGAGCCGGATCAAGCGGTTCACTGGGCTGGGTTGGCTCCCGCGCCTACCGGCGGCAGTCCAATGGCAAGGTCGGACCGCTGCTACCTGAACTCAGAGGTAGCAGCGGTCCGACACACAGACAGCCCTTCGGGTGAAGACAGCTCAGATGGCGGGAGCAGGTTCCGATGCTTCTGTCGTGGCTTGCCGGGGAACCTCAACCGCTGCTGGCTGCAGCAACGATGTACCAAAGAATGCCTCAAAAACGAGGTCGAACTCGCAAATAGCCGATTCCTTGAAGACCGGCAGACCGCGAATGGCATCGGCGGTGGTGTAGCGCTCACAGAACGCGCGGGCCCGGTCGTTCTTGTTGTTCGACTCGCTGGCCTGGAGCTCGGGATAGTACGCCTCGATCGCCCCGCGCTCCCAGACATAGATGCCTTCGCGGCGAAGGTTCTTCAGCAGCTCCAGCTTCATCTTCTTCAGCTCCGGGTCCTCGGCTTCTTCGAGGATCCGCCGTGCGGCGCTGGAAGTGGAACGGGCGAAGAACGCCTTCACCGCTGCGTCGAGTTCCTCGAAGTCACACAGCCCCTGGGCGTGCTCCTCGCTCTTGAGCTGTGCGCGCTCCCACAGGGCACGTGCGCTACCGCTCTTGCTGAGGCTCTTTAGAGTACTGGCGGACGCCTTGACGTCCTCGTCCTTCACCAGTTCATTGACCTTGGTGACGACCCGCTCACGCAGTTTGCAGCACTCGGCACTCGCTCCCAGTTTGTCGAACCCGTCAAGAATTGCGTCCAGGTCCGCGATGACCGCGACCCTCATCTCAAAGCGCTGGAAGAAGCCGCGGTACCGCTCGATACTGCCTTTACCTTCGACCTTGGCGATCGCAGCGCCGTGCTTGTCGAAGTCCCACTGCGGTTCGAGGGTGCGCGCGATATGAGGGATGACGGTGCGGTCACTCGGACCCTCCACGAGGAGCACTGAGCTGGCGAAGAACGCCGCCTCGTTGTTCTCGTGCGTGATGATTTCGAACTGGTCGCGAGCGCCCATGTCTGACAGATCGATCACGCAGGTCCGGCTGGCCGGGGGGTCCAGCGTGTGGTCCTTGACCACCTTCACGAACGTGCCCGTCGCCCCGGGCGCGCAGAAGGCCGGCGAATGTGTGCTGACCAGAACGTCGTTGTAGTCGGAGAACACTGTCAGGGCTTCGAAGAGCTTGCGCTGCGCCTGCGGATGCAGAAAAACCTCGGGTTCCTCGAACAGCAGCAGGCAGGGCTGCCGGGCACCGTCAGGCTGAGTCGGTTTCGCGGTCTTCATGTCCACGTAGGCGCGCAGGATGGCGAAGGCCACTGACCGACGCAGGCCGTCCCCCTTGGTCTTGAACGGGCCGCTGATGCCGTCGTCGACGGCGATCTGCGCCTCCTCAAGCAGGCTGCGCAGGCGCGGCGGGGGGATCTCCAGGCGAACGCTCGCGCGCGGAAAGGACTCCTGCAGGTTGCGCTGGATCAGCGATTCGATCTTGCGTACCTCCTCCAGCCGACCGTCCGACTCGCTTCCGTCCTTCCCCGGCACGACGTTCAGCTGCCTGCGAAGCAGATCGAAGGATTCTTCCAGCTGCGGCAGTTGATGCTCGATGTCATCGAACAGGATGGACAGGAGGCGTCCGAACGTTGCCGTCGAGCTGGTCTTGAGATCGTCGTTGAGTTCCTTCACGGCGGGGATGTAGATCGGCTCCGGCAGCAGGGGAGCAACCGACTTGTCCAGGCCGGTCATCAGTGCGTCGTCGCCCGTGGTGTACTCGTCCTCCTTGAGTGCGGCGACGCATTCGACCCATTCCCTCCTCACAGCAGCCCGGTTGATCTTGCCGGACAGCCTGTCGAAGATCTCGGGATAGGTGTGCCGAACGTTCGCCGCAAGCTCCTCCGTAGAGATCTTGGGCTTGAGCACCTCCTCCAAGACCGCCTTGTGGAAGCGCTGGTCGCTCGGTACCTTCTGAACCACCCGCATCTGGCCTTTGCCCGGCCCGTTGTACGTCCGCGCCAGGGTCAGACGTCCGTCCTCAACCACCGGTTCGATGCGTGAACGGTGACTCTCTTCGAGGCGTTGCAGGTCTGCCGCGCCGATGCCGGCGAAGATGAGCTGGATGCGAATGGGCTGTGCCGGGTTCAAGAAGTCGGTATCGACCGCAGACCCCGAACGCAGGAACATGTTGAGCGCTTGGAACACCGAGGACTTCCCCGCGTTGTTCTCGCCGATGAGGCAACCAAATCGGGAAAACGACATGTCCACGTGGCTCAGACCGCGGAAGTTGTCGATCATGATGTGTTCGAGGCGCATGTTGCTCCAGAGGATGATCAAGCCCGAGCAAACATCGTAGTGGCCCACATGGTCATCGCTGCCGAGTTATACCGGGACCGAGGACGTCACCAGCAACACGTCATGGCGGTGACGTGTCGCGGACCGTGCGATCGGAAGGACTGTTCCCCGAGCGTGAAGGATGGTCGCCTTCATGGTCGCTGCAAGGTCCACCGACTTCATCCCAGCATCCCCATAGCCGCCCTGCAGCCTCTACGCTTCGTGCCCGTGCTCACGGCCCGTGCGACATGCTCAATGGAGTGCCAGATCAGACTGCGATGGGTGAACGAGGCTTGACCGAGGTCACCAGCGTCCCGAGCCGCAGCCGCTCGGCGGCCCCGGCCACGGCGCCGGGGCGGTCGCCCGCCGGATCCGACGGGCGCCGTGTGGACAGCCGCCTTGAGGCAGCCGTGCGCACTCGCCCGGTCTCGCCGGGCCGGGGCCACGCTCGCGCACGACTGCCACGCGCCGCCTCCGTCCGGCGTTGCCGGGGGTCAGGGTGGGATCAGTGCAGTACGTCCAGCTGGTTGGTCGCGTCGTCGACGAAGTAGACGGCGTCCTTGTCCAGGTCCACGGCGAGGCCGAAGAGCGCACCGGCCCCCGGAGGGTTGCCGCTTGCGTCGAGTTGGCGGAATGCCACCTGGGCGCCGCGCGGGGTGGTCTCCACGAGGTTGCCGTCGCCGGCGTTCACCGTGAGGATGTCGCCCCCGGGTGCGATCGCCAGGCCGAGCGGGCCGTTCAGCCTGCCGCCCGCGGTCACTTCCCGGCCGGTACCCGCGTCGGAGTCGCGGGTCAGTGCGTCCGGGATCGCGGTGATCCGGTTGCCGGCGGTGTCGGCCACGTAGAGGGTGCCGTCCTGGCCGAGTCCGACGCCGGTCGGGCCGATCACCAGGGCCGCCGGATCGGTGCGTTCGGTGAATCCGGAGCCGATCCTGGTGGTCGCCAACCGGCAGGGCGGCTCCCCGGCGCGCCCGGTGTCCAGGGTGATCCGCAGCACGGTGCCCTGATTCACGTCGTTGCCGCCGCCGGCCACCGTGCCGTTGAGCACGTTGGTCACGAACAGTTCGGTCCTGTCCCCGTGGCTCACCGAGGTCATGTCCCACGGGCCGTTGATGCCTTCACCGGCGAAGGTCTCGCGCACCGTGCCGTGGCTGTCCAGAACCAGCAGGCAACCCGCCCGGGCGGTGGCCGAGGTGCCGTCGGCCGTGGGCAGGCTGCCGACCACCACCCATCCGCCGGGGAGGACGGACAGCGCGGTGGTGAGCCCGACACCACCCGGGCAGGGGCCGGGCAGGTGGGCGGGATCGATCTCGGCGAATTGCCGCGCGGTGCCGTCGGGGCTCACCTGGACCAGCGTGGTGCCGGTGCCCTGCTGGTTGAGGCTGTTGTTGAAGTTGCTGACCAGCACATTGCCCCGGTGCAGGTCACCGGCGCTGTGCTGGACGACCGCCGTGCCGTAGGGGTTCAGATCGCCGTTGGCCGGGACTGTCGAAGCGATGAGCGACACGGTGTTCAGCGGACCGACGAACGGCTCGCGAGCGCCCGCCGGGGTGGCCGTGGCCGTGCCGGCCGCCATGGCGACCACCACCGCGGCCATCGTCGTCAGGCGGGTGCGGACTCGAACTCTCACGTGAAGCCTCCTGGACATCGAGTAGGGGACGTCTGCGGACGGAACGGACTCCGCCGACGCCGCCGCACGTGCCTCCCGGCCGCATCGGCGCACCAGGAGCACCGAGCGGTGAAAGCGCTACCGCGGCACGGCCCGACCGGAGTTCGTCCCGGGCGACCCTGATCCGGCGTTGCTCATGACGTCACGCTAGGCAGGCCCGCGGGCGGCCGCGCGGTGACGTCCGCCAAGAGTGCGCTCACACGGAGTGACACCGTTCCGGGCGCGGCCGTGCCGGAGCGACGCCCCCTGTCAGGCTCGGCCGCGACGGCCCGGGGGCAGGTGGCGGTAGCCGGGGTGGACGCCGGAGGTGAGGCCCTGCTGGCGGGCGACGGTGTCGAGCAGCCGGGCCAGCTGCGCCCGGTCGCCCTCGTCGAGGGCGGCGAGGAGGGCGTCCTCGTGCTCGGCGGCGACCTTCCCCACGCCGCCGAGCACGCGGCGGCCTTCGTCGGACAGGTACAGCTCGTGGTTGCGGCGGTCCTCGGTGCTGCGCCGCCGTTCCACCAGTCCCTTGCGGTCCAGGTTGTCGATCAGGGCGACGACACGGCTGGGCACCACCCCGAGGTCGGTCGCCAGCGATCGCTGGCTGCGGCCCGGCTTGCCCGCGATCATCCGCAGCAGCCCGATGTCCGGTGGGGTCAGGCCGAGTTCGGCGACCCGTTCGGCGAACCGCGCGGCGGCGTGCGCCCCGATCTGGGCGAGGAGGAACGCCGCTCCGCCACCGGGGCGCGGGGCCGGCGGGCCGGAGTCCTGGTCTGGTTGCCACGCACTGCTCACGGGGCTATGGTACGGAAAGCTAAATGATTCTCCACTGTGAACTGTTCAGTCGAGAGAACGGATATTCCCATGGAATCACCACGTACCGGCGACAGCTGGCCCCGCCACCCGGATCTCGACGGCAAGGTCGCTCTCGTCACCGGCGGATCGCGCGGCATCGGCGCGACGACGTGCCGGGCCCTGGCGGCCAACGGGGTGAAGGTCGCGGTCAACGGGCGGGACGAGACGGCGATCGAGGCCGTCGTCCGGTCGATCACCGAGGACGGCGGGCACGCCGTTCCTGCGCCGGGGGACGTGACCGAGCCGGACACGGCCGGGCGGCTCCGCGCCGTCATCGAGCGCGAGTTGGGCCCGGTCGACATCCTCGCCCCCTTCGCGGGCGGCCAGGGCCGGCCCGTACCGACCGCGCGGCTGACACCCGACGTGTGGAACGCCGCCATCGCGTCCGACCTGACATCGGTGTATCTGACGGTGTCCGCCTTCCTGCCGGCCATGATCGAACGGAGGTCGGGCACGGTGGTCATGATGTCCTCCACCGCCGGCCGCCACCCCGGCGGATCGAACGCCGCCTACGCCGCCGCGAAGGCCGGCGTGCTGATGTTCGCCCGGCATCTGGCCAACGAAGTCGGCCGCCACGGCGTACGGGTCAACTGCCTGGCGCCGTCGGCGGTACTCAACGAACGGATGCGACAGTCCATGTCCGACGAGCAGTTGACCGGCCTGGCCGGCATGTTCCCGCTCGGCCGGCTCGGGCGGCCCGAGGACGTCGCACAGGCGGTGCTCTACCTCGCCTCCGACGCCGCGTCCTGGGTCACCGGAGCCACGCTCGACCTGTCCGGCGGGCGGGTGATCGCATGACCATCGCCGCCGTCTCTCCTCCAGCACGACGACAGGCCCAGGGCGGGCCCCCACCGGGTGTGCTCGCCGTGGTGTTCACCGCGCTGTTCCTGGCCGGCCTGATCATCAGCACCCTGCTGGCCGACGGTCATCCGTTCCCCTCGCCGTTCGGCCGCACCGACGAGATCGTGGCCTACTTCCGCGACCACCACGGCGCCGTCCAGGCCTCCGGCGCCCTGCAGTTCGCGGCCGCGATCCCGCTCGCCGTCTATGCCGCGACCGTCTCCGCGCGACTGCACCGACTCGGCGTCCGCGCCCCGGGCGCGACCATCGCCCTGACCGGCGGCGTGCTCGCATCGGCCTTCCTGGCCTGCTGCGGACTGGTCACCTGGGCGCTCTCCCGGCCCGAGGTGCTCGACCAGCCCGCGCTCGTCCGGGCGCTGCAGTACCTGGCCTTCGCCACCGGCGGGCCCGGGCACGTGGTGCCGCTCGGTCTGCTCGTCGCCGGGATCGCCGTACCCGGTCTCCTCGCCCGCCTGCTGCCGCGCCGGCTGGCACTGGCCGGTCTGGTCGTGGCCGCCGTCGCCGAACTGGCCGCCCTCACCCTGCTGGTCGACGGCGCGGCCGTGCTGCTGCCGATTGCCCGCTTCACCGGCCTGGCCTGGCTGATCGCCGCCGGGTTCCTGCTGCCCCGGCAGCGTGTGCGGACGGAGGGACGACATGACCGCGAGGGATGAGACGACCACGGACCAGGCCGCAAACCAGGCCGCAAACCAGGCCACGGACCAGGTCACGGCCACGGCCGCCGGTCGGGCCAGGAAACTGCTGGTCTTCGGTGCCACCGGAGGCACCGGCGTACAACTCCTGGCGCAGGCCCTGGCCGCGGGCCACGCCGTCACCGCGGTCGTCCGTGACCCCGGCCGCGTCCCCGCCCCCGCCTCCCGGAAGGCCGACGGGCCACTGACCGTCCTGCGCGGTGACGTCCTCGACGCGGCGGGCTGGCGTTCGGCCCTCGCCGGACACGATGCCGTCCTGTCCTGCCTCGGCAGCACCGACCGCCGGCGCCCCACGACGGTCTACTCGCAGGGCACCCTGAACATCCTCGCCGCCATGCACGAAGCCGGGGTGAGCCGCCTGCTCTGTCTGTCCTCCGCCGGTCTGGAGACCGACCCCGGCATCCCGCTCGCCCAGCGGCTGGTCACCAGGCTGGTGATCCAGCGGCTCTACCGCCACGGCTACGCCGACATGGCCCGGATGGAGGCCGTGGTCAGGACCGACGACACCGCGTGGACGGTCGTCCGGCCGCCGATGCTCACCGACGGACCGCTCACCCGCCGCTACCGGACGGCGGAGAACGCCCATCTGACCGCCGCCACCTCGCTCTCCCGCGCCGACCTCGCCCACTACCTGCTCACCGGCGTGGGCGACCGGCGCACCCACCGGGCGGTCGTCGAAGTCTCCTACTGAGGCCTCCGGTCCCGAACTGCCGGACCGCGGACCGGACCGCCGCCCCGACCGGTCCCGGGGCCGGCGGGTGCGCGGCGCACAGGAAGGCCCGGCTACGGGTGCGGGCGGGTGCGCTGGGCCGGGAAGCGGGGCGGGGCCTCGGGGGTGCGGCGGGCGATGTCGGCGAGGGCGGCGAAGATGACGTCGCCGATCAGGACCGGTTCGCGCGCGTCGCGGGTGTCGTCCGGGGTGGTCGGTGGGCGCTCGTCTCGAAGCTGGCGAGTTGGCATGGCTCTTCCTGCCGACGGGGTGGCCATGGCAGTTCTGCCCGTGCGGGGGAAGCGGGACACCCCGATCGGGTGCGAATCGGCTGGAAACGTCGTATCCGGGGCCGAAACGCGCCGCACGGCACGGCACTTACCGGAAACAGATACGGGCAGGGGGTATTCTCCGGCCCGTGACGGCGGACGGGCACGGGAGCGGACGGCCGAGCGGACGGCCGAGCGGCGGGGCGATGGCCCGGCTGCTGGTGCTCGGCGCGCTCCTGGCCGGGCTGTTCCTGATGCACGGCTCCCCCACCTCGGCGGGCGGCTGCCACGAACCCGGGGCAGCGGCGGTCGCGATGGCGGCGGCCGGCCCGCACCACGACGCCCCCGCCCTGGACGGCCACCGGGCGCGCGGCAGTGATCCGCAGGCCGTCTCCTGCGTGTCCACCCGGGACCGGGACGGCGCCGGGCTGCCCGCCGCCGCGCCGCTCGCCGCCGGGGCGTTCGCCCCGCTGCTCGCCGTCCGGGTCGCCGCCGACCCGCGCGGGCGGCGGACCGGCGGCCCACGGGCACCACCCGCCGCCGGGCGGCGGCTGCTCCTCCGGGTGTGCGTCGCACGGACCTGACCGGGCCCGCGCCGGGCTCCACCGCCGAACGCGGGGAGGCCGGGCGCGCCGCGTCCTGCCCGTACCCACCGGAAGACACCGACCGACATGACTCCCACCCCCCGTCACCGCACCCGCACCCTCGCTCTCACCGCCGGCGCCGCCGTCCTCGCGGCCGCCCTGACCGCCTGCGGCTCCGCCGGAACGGGCGGGGCGAACGGGATGAGCGGGATGGACCACGGCGCGAGCACCGCCACGCCGGCCGCCTCCCCCAGCGGCGGCCATCAGGGCCACCAGCCGCCCGGCGCCGACTCGGCCACCGCGGCCGGGACCACCGCCACACCCGGCTCCGCGAACGCCCCCGGTCTCGCCGCCGAGCAGAACGGCTACCGCCTCGACCCCGCCACCGGGACACTCCCCGCCGGCACACCCACCGAGTACCGGTTCACCGTCACCGGCCCGGACGGCAGCCCCGTCACCGCCTACCAGACCGACCAGACCATGCGGATGCACACCTACGCGATCCGCTCCGACCTGACCGGCTTCCAGCACCTGCACCCCGAGATGGCCGCCGACGGCACCTGGACGGCCCCGCTGACCGCACTCGCCCCCGGCGACTGGCGGGTCTACGCCTCGTTCATCCCGGACAGCGGCGCCGGAAAGGGCACCGGTCTGGTGCTCAGCCGCCCCGTGACCGTCCCCGGCGACGGCTCGGCGGCGGCCGCCGAGCCGCCCGCCACCACCGGCACCACCACCGGCACCGCGACCGTGGACGGCTACACCGTCGCCGTCGAGGGCACCCCCGTGGCCGGGCGGGCCGGCGAGCTGAAGGTCACCGTCAGCCGGGACGGCAAGCCGGTCACCGACCTCCAGCCGTACCTCGACACCTTCGCCCACCTGACCGCCTTCCACACCGGCGACCAGGCCTTCGCCCACCTCCACCCCGAGGCCGGGGCCGAGCCGGGCGGCACCGGCGGCCCGACCCTGGCGTTCCACGCCGAACTGCCCGCGGCCGGCGACTGGCGGCTGTTCCTGCAGTTCCGCACCGGTGGCACCCTGCACACCGCGGCGGTGACCCTCAAGGTCGTCGTCTGAGGCAGGCCTCGGGGCGTCGGGAGGCCGCCGCCTCGGCGGTGACCTCCCGACGGCGGTAGGCGAAGATGGAGCGGTGACCAGCCAGCCGATGCCGCCCCGCCCCGTTGCCGCCACCCGTCTGATCGCCACCGACCTGGACGGCACCCTGCTGTGCTCCGGCGGCACCGTCACCGAGCGCACCGCCGCCGCCCTCGCGGCGGCCGAGGCGGCCGGGATCCAGGTGGTGTTCGTCACCGGCCGCCCGCCGCGCTGGATGCAGCAGGTCAGCCCGCACATCGGCGGCCACGGGGTGGCGATCTGTTCGAACGGCGGCGCGGTGGTGGACGTCCGGCGCGGCGAGCTGCTGGAGTCCTTCCCGCTCTCCGCCGAGGACGCGCTCGCCGTCGTGGCGGCGCTGCGGGCCAAGCTGCCCGGCACCGCGTTCGCCTTCGAGTACCCGGCCGGGTTCGCCCGTGAGCCCGGCTACGAGGTGCGGATGTGGGGCCAGGACGAGAACCATCCGGTCGGCCCGGCGGAGGAGCTGCTGGGCACCGGCGGCCCGGTGCGCGGCCTGTTCAAGCTGCTCGCCAAGCACCCGGACCTCGACCCGGACAAGCTGCTCGGCGAGGCCCGGGAGGCGGCCGGGCACCTGGCGGAGATCACCCGCTCCGCCCCGATCCCGCTGCTGGAGATCAGCGCGCCCGGCGTCACCAAGGCCAGCACGCTGGCCCACTGGTGCGCCGGGCGCGGGATCGACCGGAGCGAGGTGGTGGCCTTCGGCGACATGCCGAACGACCTGGAGATGCTGGCCTGGGCCGGCACCGCGTACGCCGTCGCCAACGCGCACCCGCAGGTGCTGGCGGCGGTGCCGCTGCACACGGTGAGCAACGAGCAGGACGGCGTCGCGGCGGTGCTGGAACGGCTGCTGGGCCCCGAGGCGTAGCCCCAGGGCCCAGCAGCCGTTCCAGCCATCAAGCCCCTTAGCCGAAGCGGCCGTTGACGTAGTCCGAGGTCCGCTGGTCGCGCGGGCTGCCGAACAGCTGCCCGGTCGGCCCGGCCTCGACGATCCGGCCCGGAGTGTCGTGGGTGGCCAGGAAGAACGCGCAGGACTGCGAAACCCGCTGCGCCTGCTGCATGTTGTGGGTGACGATCACGATGGTGAGCCGCCCCCGCAGCTCGGCGATGGTCTCCTCGACCCGCCGGGTGGACGTCGGGTCGAGCGCCGAACACGGCTCGTCCATCAGCAGGATGTCCGGCGAGACCGCCAACGACCTTGCGATGCACAGACGTTGCTGCTGACCGCCGGAGAGCGCGCCGCCGGGGGTGTGCAGCCGGGTGGAGACCTCGTCCCAGAGCCCGGCCCGGCGCAGGCTGGACTCCACCAGGTGCTCGCGCTCGTCCTTGGAGACCTTGATCCCGGCCAGCTTCAGCCCGCTGGCGACGTTGTCCTGGATGGACATCGCCGGGAACGGGTTCGGCCGCTGGAACACCATCCCGATCCGGCGCCGCACCTCGGCGGGCCGCCGCCCGGGCCGGTACACGTCGTCGCCGTCCAGCAGCACCTCGCCGGCGAGCGCGGCGCCGCGCACCATCTCGTGCATCCGGTTGAGGATCCGCAGGTAGGTGGACTTGCCGCAACCGGACGGACCGATCAGCGCGGTGACCTCCCCGGCCGGCATGGCGAGCGAGACCCGCTCCAGCACCTTGTGCGAGCCGAACCAGGCGGAGACGTCCCTGGTCTCCAGCCCGGCCAGCCCCTCCTGGCCCGGGCCCGCGGACAGGTCGGCCGCCGGGACGGGCGGCAGGGTGAGGGTGGTCTCGGCGTCGCCGGCCCGGGCGTACCCGGCCCGGTCCACCGGGTGGGGCACGGCGCCCTGGTGCGGTCCGCCGGTCGGGTTCGGCGCGTCGGTCATCGGTGCGTCGGTCATCGGTACTTCCGTCATCGGTACGTCCGTCATCGGTACGGTCCTCCGGGCGCGCGTCAGTAGAGGTTGGGCAGCAGGGCGGCGGCGTTCTCGTACACGGCCCAGAGCAGCGCGCCGACGACCGGCGCGAGGCTCAGATAGGCGGCCGAGCGGTGCCAGCGCCGGGCCAGTACGGTGGCGGCCACCACCGCGCCGAGCAGGCCGAGCATCCACAGCTGCAGCGTGGCCAGCGCGCCCTTGTCCGCGGCCAGCGCCTTGTCGTACGGGACGGTGGCGGGCCGGCCGCCGGGGTTGACCTCGGGGTCGCCCTCCAGCCGGGCGCCGATCAGCACCGTGGAGCCGGGGATCCAGTTGGAGTCCCCGGTGACCAGCACCAGCCGGTTGCGGACCGGGTCGCTGATCGGGTGGTCGCCGTCGCCGTACACGTTGACGGTGTAGGTGAACCTGCCCTGGCCGGTGGTCGCCTCGATCTTGTCGCCGACCCGCAGCTTGGACAGCTCGGCGAACGGCGCCCCGAAGCTCGCCCCGCGGCCGAACACCACGGCCACGCCGGTCTGCCCGGGCAGCGCGGTGTCCCGGCGGTGGCCGGGACCGCGCATCAGGTCCCGGCCGGTGGTGCCCTCGACCACCACGGCCTGGTGCAGGCCGATCGCCGGGATGTCGAGCAGCGCCACCGGGTCCCCGTCGGCGGCGGCGCCGGTGGGGGCGACCGCCCGGGCCAGCTGGTCCCGGAAGGTCTTGTAGGCGGTGGACTGGAAGTGCCGCTCCTGGACGTGCGAGAGCGTGAAGAGGTACCCGACGAAGCCCGTCACCAGCACGGCGAGCAGGCTGACCGCCCAGGCCGCCTGGAGGAACCGCCGCCGCCCGGGCGTCACGGCGGCGGCCTCCGGCACGTCCGGCTTCGGCGCCGGGGCGGGAGCCGCCGCGGGCGCCGGGGCCGCCGCCGGTCGGTCGGGGGCGGCGGGCTTCTCCAGTGCCGGGGCCGTCATGACCGGCCGCCGGTGGCGTTGCGGCGGCGCAGCAGCCGGCGGCCGAGCAGCGGCGGCACGGCGACGACGGCGAGCAGTTCGAGCGCGGTGAGGGTGGTCAGCAGCCAGTCCTCGGGCCGCCCGTCCACGGCGACCACGTTCGCCTGGACCTCGGTGGCGACGCCGCCCCGGCCGCGGGCGACCACCTGGCCGGTCTGCGGGTCGACGACGTCCTCGGCCGTCGGGTCGCCCTCGCCCCCGGTGGCGGCCGCGTCACCGCCGGCGCCGGGCTGGCCGGCCGCGTCACCGGTGCCACCGGCTCCGGAGCCGGTACCGCCCGCGCCGGAGCCGGCGCCCGTGGTGCCGGGGGTCTTGCCGTTACCGGTACCGCCGGTACCGCCGGTGCCGCCCGCGGCCGAACCGGAACCGCTGCCGCCCGTGGCCGAACCGCCCGAGCCGGACCCGTTGCCGACCGGCTTGCCGTTCTCCACGGTGCAGTTCAGCGGCGCGCCCGCCTTGTCGCACGGGCTGGGCTGCGGGGCGTTCTTGAGGACGGTCAGCTCACCGGCCGAGTTGAAGGTCGGGTTGGCGCAGTTGGAGAGGGTGTTGGGGTCGACCGGGCTGGCGTTGCCGGGGATGTGCTGGGTCTGCAGCAGCCCGCCGCGGACCAGGCCGCGCGGGATCGGCGAGTAGCCGAGGCCGTCCGCCTCGCCCTGGCCCTCGCAGAGCACGTAGGAGAGGAAGCGGCTGAGCGCGCTGCCCTTCTCGTTGGTGAACTTCGGCAGCTTCTCCAGGCTGTTCTCGCGCGGGACGATCAGATAGCTGTAGCTGGAGATCGGGTACGCGCGCGGGTCGTTCATGGTGTAGACGGCGTCGAGGTTCTGCTGCAGGTAGTTCGGGTCGTCCGGCGCGGTGTTGTCGTCCACGCCGCGGATCTTGGCTGCGGTGAGCGCGACGGCGACGTTGGAGGCGGTCGGCAGGGAGTAGTAACCGGCCGAGTTGAGCACCTTCACGACCGGCCAGTTGCTGCGCTTGGCGAAGGCGTACTCGTCGTAGCCGATGGTGCCGAGGCCGGACGGGGCCTTGATGTAGCCGGCGACGACGTCGGAGCCGTTCTGGGCGACCATGCGGCCGGACGGCGGGAAGAACTCGGTGTAGTCACCGCAGGGGACGCCGTTGATGCTGCGGCAGTACTCGTCCCACTGGGCCTGGTGCGTGTGGCTCATCCAGCGGGTGAACTGGGCGGTGGCGCCGGAACCGTCGGAGCGGACCACGGGGGTGATCGGCGTGCTGGGCAGGGCCTTGCCGTAGTCCGCGGTGATCTTCGGGTCGTTCCAGTTGGTGATCTTGTTGGTGAAGATGTCCACGATGGTCTGCGGGGAGAGTCGCAGGTCGCGGACCTGCTTCCCGGCCACCACGAGGTTGTACATGAACGTCGTCCCACCGGCCGTGACCGGCACGTAGGAGTAGCCGTAGCGCGGGTTCTCGGTGCCGCCCGCGCCGCTGGCGTGCCCGGCCTCGCCGAGACCGTCGTCCCGCTTGCTGCGGAACGGCACGTCCGAGGCGGTGAAGTCGTCCTGGCCGTTGCTCCACTGGGTGCGGCCGGCCGCCGAGCCGATCGGGTTGAAGTTGATCTGGATGCCCTGCGGCGCGACGTCCTGGCGCCACTGGTCGATGGCCGGGCCGGCCCAGCTGGAGCCGTCCGCGTTGAGCGCGACCGCCGCGTACGCCGGGGTGCTCTGCCCCAGCAGCAGGGAGGCCGAGGCGAGCAGCAGGGACAGCAGCACGGCCAGCGTGCGGGCCACGGGTCGGCTTGCGGCCTCCCACGACATGGGGACTCCTCTGGTGCGGAGGGTGGTTGGGTGGGACATCAGTGCTCCCCGGCGGGTACGGTCGTGGCGGTACGGGCGGTACGGGCGGTGGCGGCGGTCGTGACGGTGACGGCGGGGACGGCGCGGGCCGCGGTCTCGGCACGGCGGGCGCCGCGCTCGATCCGGCGCTTCTGACGTCGCGTCAACTGCCCGGGGCGTCGGCCGCCGAGCACCCGCGCGGTGACGAAGAGGATCAGCACCACGGCCATCAGGGTCAGCGCGGCGGCGAACGCCCGGGCGACCATCTCCGGGTAGGGCTGCTTGACGTAGTTCCAGATGTAGAGCGGCAGCGACACCTGGTGCTCGCTGAACGGGTTGCCGTTGAACTGCGAGGTGAAGCCGGAGGTCAGCAGCACCGGCGAGGTCTCACCGACGCCGCGCGCCATACCGAGCACCACCGCCGTGACCAGGCCGGGCCGGGCGGTGGGCAGCACCACGTTCCACACGGTGCGCCACTGGCTGCCCCCGAGCGCGTAGGACGCCTCGCGCAGCGTGCCCGGCACCAGTCGGATGACCACCTCGGCGGCGCGGGTGACGATCGGCATCATCATCACGGTGAGCGCGAGCGACGCGGCGAACCCGCTCTTCTCGAAGCCGAAGGTGAGGATCACGATGCCGAGGATGAAGAGCCCGGCGACGATCGACGGCAGCGCGGTCATCGCCTCGACCAGGGTCCGCACCGGGCGGGCCATCCGGCCGCCGACCTCGGACATGAAGACGGCCGCCGCGATCCCCAGCGGGACGGCGAACAGCGTGGCCAGGCCGAGCTGTTCGAGCGAGCCGACCACCGCGTTGAGCGCGCCGCCCGAGGTGATCGGGGAGAGCGCGGCGGTGTGGTCCATCGACTCGGTGAAGAAGTTGAGGTGCTTCGCCGCCTCCAGGCCGCGCAGCAGGACGTAGCCGATCTGGTCGGCGATCAGCGCCACCACCAGCAGGCCGGAGCTCCAGGCGACCACCGAGACCAGGCGCTCGCGCACCATCAGCGGCCCCCACTGCAACCGGCCGAGGGCGAAGTAGCCGATGAGGAAGAGCAGATACCAGCAGACCAGGAAGCCGAGCGCGCCGCTGAACGGCAGGATCCGCTCGTACAGCATCCAGTCGAGCGCCAGTGAGCCGGCGAGGGAGCCGGCCAGCGTGAACACGTCCTCGCGGGTGATCCCGCCGAGCTTCACCCGCTTCTCCGGGCGGGGCGGCTCGGGCGCCGGGGGAGCACCGGCCGGCGCGGGCGCCGTGACGGGTGGCAGGTCGAGCGTGGTCATCGGGTCGTCCCTTCGCGGGCGGGCGGCAGCGGTAGGCGGGCGTCAGACAGTTGAGTCATCGTCAGTCCGCCGTGGCCGAGCCGGAGCGGGACCGGTTGATCACGAAGCCGGCCGCCAGGTTGACCAGCAGGGTGAGCGCGAAGAGCACCAGGCCCGCCGCCATCAGGGCGGAGAGCGAGAGGGTGTCCGACTCCCCGAAGCGCAGGGCGATCAGCGCGGAGATCGAGTTGGCGCCGTTCTCCAGGATGTGCGTGATCGTCTTGAAGTTGGGCGAGATGATCAGCGCGACGGCGATGGTCTCGCCCATCGCGCGCCCGAAGCCGAGCATCACCGCGCCGATCACACCGCCCTTGCCGAACGGCAGCACCACCGTGCGCACCATCCCCCAGCGGGTGGAGCCCAGCGCGTAGGCACCCTCCCGCTCGCCCTGCGGGGCCTGCGAGAAGACCTCACGGCTGAGCGAGGTGACGATCGGGATGATCATCAGGGAGACGACCACGCCCGCGATGAAGGTCGAGGAGGTGTACGAGGTCCCGATGTCGCCGGTGCGCACCTTGAGGAAGGGAATGGCGTCACCGAGGTGGTTGGCCATCCAGCGGACGAAGCCGATGATCCGGGGCTGGAGGAAGAAAAGCCCCCAGAGGCCGTAGACGATGCTGGGGATCGCCGCCATCAGGTCGACCAGCGAGACCAGCGTGGCCCGTAGCCGCTGCGGCGCGTACTCGGAGATGAAGACCGCCGCCGTGAGCGCCACCGGCACCGCGATGACGAGGGCGATCAGGGCGATCAGCAGACCGTTGGGCAGCACGGCGGCGATGCCGAAGTTGTGCGCCTGGGTCTGCCACTTCTGCTCGGTGAGGAAGGACCAGCCGACCTCGGTCAGCGCGTCCGAACCGCGCAGCAGCAGGAAGAACGCGATCAGCCCCATGATGGCGAAGACCGAGAGGCCGGCCGCGCGCAGCAGGCCGCGGAACACCCGGTCGCCGGGCGTGGCGGGGGCGGTGATGGTGCGGGGTACATCGGGGTCGGGCTGTCGGTCTGGTTGGCGTGGAGCCCCGGCGTAGGGTGCCGCGGGCTCGGCGGCGGCTGTCATGGTCTGCTCTCCGGCGCGCTCGGTACGGAAGTGCTCGGGTACAGGGAGATCCCGGAGGCGAGGCCCCCGGGAAGGGGACTCGGCGGGGCCAGGACGGCGGCCCCGCCGAGTCGTTACCGCGGGAGCGTCAGGGCCTGCGGCGCAGCCGCGCCCAGCCGGAGCGCAGTCCGGCCGCGGCCTTCGCTCCGGCGGGGGTGCCGCCGAAGAAGAGCGCCGCCGGGCCGCCGACCAGCAGCACCAGGCCCGCGATCAGCGCGATCGGCAGGAGCAGGCGGGCGGTACCGGCCCGGTCGGCCGCCGGGGTCCCGGCCGCCACCGGAGCGGCTGCCAGCGGGCCGCCGGACGGGCTCGGCGTGGCGCCGGGCTTGCCGCCGGGAGCCGCCGGGGTGCCGGCCGCCGGGGCGCCCGTGGTGCCGTCCGGGCCGAGGCCGCCGGCGGTTCCGCTGCCGCCGGTGCCGCCTCCGCCGGAGGTCGTACCGGCACCGGTGCCACCGCCGGTGCCCGAGGTGTCGGTCGCCGAGGTGGTTCCGCCACCGGTACCGCCGGTGGTACCGCCGTCGGTGCCACCGGTCGTACCGCCGTCACCGCCGTTGGGCGGCGCGGGCGGGGCCACCTGGTTGCCGGGCAGCTTGCCGTCCTGGGCCTCGACGTGGTCGGCGGCTTCCTGCGCCTGCTGCCGCTGGGCGTTGGTCAGGCTGAGGAAGCCCGGTGCGAGCTTGCCGGGCTCGGTCCCGTAGACCTGGCCCGCGCCGCTCACCGTCTTGACGAACCGCGAGATCGCGGCGGCCTTGTCCTGCCCGACGCCGGCCGTGGGCACCATCGCGTACTGGACGGTGGTGAGCGGGTAGGCCTGTGCGTCCCGGAAGAACTCGGTCCCGGCCTGGCCGTACGGCAGCTCCTGGGTACCCGTGACCGCGTCGACGGGCATGTCCGCCACCGCGGCCTGGAAACTGGAGGTGGACGGCGACACGAAGGCTCCGGCCGGGTTCAGCAGTGCCGCCTCGGGCAGCGAGAAGGCCTTGGCCTGGCCCGCGTCCATGATGGCGAACAGGGTACGGACACCGCGTTCCATCGCCGGGCAGGCGTCGTGCCCACCAGTGCCGTTGAGATCGGGGTTCACACAGTTCGGCTGGTTCTGCAGAATCTTGCGAACCACCCCGAGCAGCCCGTCGGCACCGACCGGGTTCCACTCGTACTGCTTCCAGTGCTGCAGGCCCTCGGGCGCCTTCGGGTCGTCCACACCGGAGTCGTCCTGGCGCTGGAGCGCGTCGATCGGGTAGCCGGCGTACTTGGGCCGCAGGTAGAAGGTGTTGATGTGCATGCCCCACGGGTCGGCTTCACCGTTCAGGAACCGCGCGGCGTCCGGGTCCGCGCCGATCCACGAGGTCAGCTGGTAGGTGAGGTCCGTGGTGCTGCCGACGACGCTCGGCAGAAAGCGCCCACAGCTCGCCGGCCAGTGGATCCCGTTCTCGGCGGTCTCCGGATTGAGCTTCAGGAACTCCGGATCCTGGAAGACGCAGGCCGGGTTCCCGGACACCGAGGCGACCTTGGTGCCCGGTGAGGAGTACGACTGGGTGAGCAGCTTGGCCAGCAGTCTCGCGTTCAGCCGCAGGTCCCGGATCTGCCGCCCGGTCGTCTGGTCGTCGACGACGAACACCACCGAGGTTCCGGTGGTCGCGAGCGGCGCGTAGACGTAGGGCCGGGCCGGCGGACTCCGGTCCGGCCTGGCCGTCAGCGCGACGTCCGGCCCGGAGCCGCCGAGGAAGTCCCCGCGGGCCTGGGGCTCGCCGCCCGCCGGGGTGTACTGGATGGACATCGGGTTCTGGTCCAGGCAGAGACCGGTACGCCACTGCTGCATGGCGCGGTTGGCCATCTCCAGGCCCGCCGCCTTGAACGCCGACGCCGCGGCCTTGCAGTCACTCGGAGTGGGCGCGAACGACAGCGGCACGACGGCGCGGTGCTCCCACGCGCACATCTCGCCGATCATGAGATGGTCGTTGACGCCGCCGTCCCAGCCGTACGTGTTCTGCAGGAAGCCGTCGGTCGTGGTGTTGAAGTAGTAGTCGACGTCGCTCGAGTGGTCGTTGCAGTCCGCCTGTCCGTTGCGGGCGGCCCAGCCGTCGAGCGGGTCCCCACCGTAGTTCGGCTCGACCACCAGGGAGCAGGGGTGGGTCGCGTCGCAGCCGAGCGAGGGGCTCTGCTGGCCGGTCCAGACCTCGATGCTGGCCGCCCCGGAGCCGTCCGGCCCGGTCGGGGCGACGACCATGTTGGTGGGGAAGTCCGGCGTGGTGGTGCCCGGGGGCGGCGCCGGCTGCAGGAATCCCTTGGCCGGGTCCGCGTTGTAGACCGCGGTGCCGTAACAGTCGGTGATCTTGGGGTCCTTGCCCCGGCACTGGTAGACGCGCACCGCGTAGGCGATCGAGCTGTTCGCCCGGGGCACCACCGTCACGGGCCTTCCCCCGACGATGTCGACCGTCGGCGTGAAGCCGCTCCAGGACACCTGGAGCACCTGGTTGCCGAGGTTGCTCGCCTGCGAGACGGTGACGCTGCCCTCGGGGCCGTACGTCTCGGTCGCGGGCAGCCACACCTTGGGGCCCTTCACCGTCAGGGAGGACGCGGCCTGCGCCTGCGGCAGTGCCCCGATCCCGATCGGCACCACCCCGAGCGCCGCCACCACTCCCCAGACGAGCGCGAGCGCCGGTAGCCTCCGGCGCCACCACCCGGGATGTCTCCGGTCGGGCAGGCGGATTCTCATGCTGGGCACCTCCGTGCGATCCCGCACCACCGTTACGCGGCGCGGAGGATGGATCAGGCTGCGAGCGGCCGGCGATTCCGGTACGCATCCATTCGGCCAGCCATAGATGGCCGGATTCGGTCGGCCTGATGTACGAGGGCCCAACGTGGTGACTCTGTAGCGGAGTTGGGAACTCCACAACGGGGGGCGGGCCCACACCGTCGCGCGGGCCCGCCGAACTGCCGTGAGGTGCGGGAGAGATCAGCTGCCGGCCGTGAAGGTCAGCGAGAGCGAACCGAGGGACTGGCCGCCCTTGAAGAAGGTGGTGTTGAGCTTGGAGTCCACGTACCGCGCGCCCTCCGCGTCCACCTGGAGGTCGGCGGCCGTCAGGGTCTGGGTGGCGCCCACCTTGGTGACCTGGGTGTCGCCGGCCGGGTCCAGCAGCGCCACCGGGGCGGTGCCGTCCACCGGCACACCGGTGAGCTGCCAGTTGTCGGCGCTGAACGCGAGCTGCTTGAAGACCGCGCTCTTGCCGGTGAAGACGTTGATGAAGAGCAGGCCGCCACCGAGCTGGATGTTGCCGTAGTAGGCGGGCAGGTTGACCTGACCACCAGTCACCGGGAAGGTCGTCGAGAAGCCCGAGGTGTTGTCGTAGGACGGAGTCGCCGAGGGAAGCGGGATGACCACCACACCGTTGAGAGCGGAGTCCTTCAGGAAGGCGGTGTTCTCGTGCACCACCACGCTGCCGGTCGGGGCCGTGGCCGCCGGGGCGGCGGCAGCCACACTGCTGGCACCGGTGACGGCGAGGACGACGACGGCACCGGTGGCGGCCAGGCGGGCGCGGGTACGGGACATGCTGAGCTCCTTGGAGAGTGAAGGTTGTGCTGGGTGGAACACCGGCCCGGAAGGCCGGCCGCCGGTTGCCCGGATCCCGTGAACACGCACCGGGGATCAGAGGGAAGCCGAAGTTCTTGGGGTCACCGGCGCCGCACTCGCGTGGTCACCGCTCGCGGGCCGGTCGCTAGATGGTGGAACCGCACGCGATGGCCGGCAGTGGCAGGAAGCCGTAACTCCTGATCGTGCTGGTGGCGTTCTTGCAGATCCAGCCGTTGACGGAGACCGAGAGGCCGCTGTCCACCGAGCTCGGCCGGCCGATCGGCGCTGCCCCGGCCTTCGGCGCGATCGGCGAGGGCCCGGTCGCGTCCCAGCTGTACCCGGCGGAGAGCCCGTTGAGCACACCCTCGGTGTCCTCGGTGCCCACGCCCACGATGTCGGTCGCCGGCGGCGTGACCGCGGGGTCGGCAGCGGCGGTGCCGGTGGCCGTCACCGTGATGGCGAGGGCCAGAACGGCGAGCAGCTTGACAGAGGTTCTACGCACTGTTGCCAGGGCTCCTTGGGAATCCGTACTCGGCGCCGGATCCGGCCCGGCGGCCGGGGGTTCAGCACCCCCGGCCGCCGGTTGGTGACGGATGATCAGCTGGCGTTCTGGGTGGTGCTGCCGCACGCGGTGCCCGGCAGCGGCAGGAAGCCGTAGTTCTTGATGATGTTGGTGCCGTTCTTGCAGATCCAGCCGTTGCCGCTGGCCGGGCCGAAGATGGCGCGGAGCGCGGCGCCGTGGGCGTCGGTCGCCGTCCAGTCGCCCTGGCGAACCACGTTGTAGACCACGCGGCCGTACGCGGTGGAGGCGAAGGCGGGCGAGAGGGTGTTGGTGGCGGTGAGCGGCACGTTGCCGTCGGCGTTGCGGATGGTCAGGCTGCCGGGCGCGTCGGAACCACTGCTGTGGCCGCCGTAGACCTGGCCGATGTAGTGCGCGACCGAGTAGGGAACCAGCGAGGCCGGGTCGGTGAACGCGGCGTCGGTGCCCTCGTTCTCCTGCGGGCCGGTGGTGACGCAGCCGCCCAGGATCGGGTTGCCGATCGCGGTCAGGAAGAACGCGCGGGTGCCGGAGTTGGCCTGCGGCAGGTACGGCTTGATGGTGGTGCCGGCCGGCACCGACGGGACCAGCGCGTGCCAGTCGGTCGTGGTGCACTCGTAGATGCCCTTGAGCTGGGCGGTGGTGAGGTTGGCCGGGGCGTAGCCGGTGGCCGGGGCGGCCCAGGAGACCGCGTCCTTGGCGAAGGCCACGAACACGTCGGTGGTCGGGTCGCCGCCGGGGTTCGCCTTCGGGCCACGCGAGGAGCGGGCCACGTCGACCGGGCTGCTGACGGCGTTCAGCGCGTTGATGCCGGCGCCGGAGCCGTTCGGACGGGTGAAGCCGGAGACGCCGGCCCGCAGGTTGATGGTGGCGGAGCCGGTCGCGTCCCAGCTGTAGTAGCGCGGCGAGGTGGTGTCGCCGATGCTCGCCAGGTAGGCGTTGTAGTCGGTGGAGAACTGGTTCGACACGGCCTGGGTCGTGTCGGAGCCCACGCTCACGATGTCCGTGGCGGCCGGGGTGACCGTCGGGTCGGCAATGGCGGTGCCACTGGCGATCGTGGCGACCGAGGTCGCGAGAGCGGCGACGGCGAGCAGCTTGGCAGCGGTCTTGCGCATGTTCCTGTTCCTCCGGTGGGAGAGACGTACATCGCTGTACCCGGGCCCTGGTTGGGGGCCCGGGGCCGGTGACCGCGTCCGCGGCGGTCCGTCCGGCAGAGCTGATCCTGTCCGGCTCGGAGGTTCCGCCGGAAGGGTGGTCGACGACGGGCGGAGATTGTCGATACGTCGGTTCAGACAGGTTTAGCGACTGGTCAGCGCGGGCGTGGAGGGGCAGAAACACGCAGGTCGCAGGCCTGTGACGTTCTTCTCCAGGTGGCGGTTCGGGAGGCTGCCGGAAACCTGGGCTTCACCGGAACGGCGCGCACGGGGCAGCGGTAGCCACGGCGGGCGGACGTGCGGGGAGTGCCGGGCGGGCCGGGAGCGCGGGAACGCCGGAGCCGGGGCGGGCGGGAGGGCGCGAACGGGCCGAAGGGGGAAGAAACGAACGGCCGGCAGGGGCGCGCAGCGTCACCAGGGCCAGCGGGCGTCACGGCCGGCCCGCCGCAGTTCCTGGCCGACCCAGTGGAGCCCGGCCAGGAAGCCGTCCACCCCGGCCTGGCACTGGTCGCGCCGCAGATAGCCGCGGGCGCTGCGGGCGATCGGGCCGGCCTCGCCCGCGCCCGGCCGGGTGCTGCGCACCGGCAGGTAGGCGGTCCACACCCAGAGCCGGGCCTCGGACTGTCCGACGGTGCACCGCAGCGCGGCCCGTTCGATGATCAGTTCTCTGACCGCGTCGGCGAGTTCGTCCTCGCTGCGGTAGGTGCGCACACCGACGCCCAGCTGCCGCCCGTTGGCGGCGCGCAGCGCCCAGCCGACGCACTGGCCGGCCGCGGGGACGGTCAGCAGTCTCGGACCACGCCGCTCAGCCCGCATCGGACGGTCTCAACGGGACTCTGATGTCGGTGAGTTCGTGACCGGGATGCTTGGCCAGCAGCGCCACGAACCGCCGGAAGGCGTTCTGGCAGGTCGCGTACCGCTCGTACGCGCGGCTGGAACGCACCTCGGGGAGGGTGCGGGAGCCGGGGACGACCCAGATCCAGCCGATGCCGTCCCGGACATGGGTGATCCGGGCGACCAGCCCGTCCGCGCCGGCCCGTAAGCCGTCGAAGCCGCGCTCGGCCTCACCGGCCGTCTCGTACGCGGCCGGGGTGATCGCCACCACCCGGCCGTTGGGCGCCTTCAACTGCCAGCGGTACCGGCCGTCCGGCGCCCGTTCGGTCCGGAACCCCCCGCGACCTGCCCCTGCTGCGGTGTGACCGCGACCTGACGCGTCCACTGCTCCCCCAGTCCGGTACCTCTCCGAGACGGGAGTAAAGCTATGTGTGCACACGAGGGCGCCGGAAGGGAGGGAAATGCACAACTTGCTCCGTTGGCCGGGAAGTTCTCTCTCGTTAAACTTTCACCGGGTGTACACCAACTGGACGCCGTCATCCCTTTCCGCGCACAGGGCGTTCGAAACCGGCCGGACACTCAGCGTCGAACGTTCAGAGCCGGGCGGTCCAGCACACCCTCGTGCCCTTGCCGTACGGGCCCGGCTCGTGCCACGCGTCGCCGCCGAGCACCTCCGCCCGCCGGGTCAGGTTGCGCAGGCCGCTGCGGCGCCCACCGGGCGGAATGCCGACGCCGTCGTCCGTCACGGTGAGCAGCACACCCGGCCGCCCGGCCCGGTCCAGCGACTCCGGGCCGCCGCCCATCGGGTGGCCCTCGTCGTCCAGGTGCACGGTCGCGTCGATCTCCACCCCGACCCGCGAGGCCCGCGCGTGCCGGGCCGTGTTGGAGAGCATTTCCCTTAGCGCCGCCAGGAGTTGACGCCCGGTATTCTCGCCGACCAGGCTCTCCACCGGCCCGGTGAAGGTCACCGACGGCTTGAACCCGAGCGCCGCCGCGGCCTGACTGCCCTCCCGCAGCACCCTGGTCCGCAGGGTGTCGGGGGCGTCGCCGTGGTTGTCGTGCTGCAGTGCGTAGATGGTGGTGCGGACCTCCTGGATGGTGGCGTCCAGCTCGTCCACGGCCTTGCCGATGCCGACCTTCACCTCGGGGACGAGGGCCCGCCGGGCGGCGCTCTCCAGCATCATCCCGGTGGCGAACAGCCGCTGGATCACCAGGTCGTGGAGGTCCCGGGCGATCCGGTCGCGGTCCTGGAAGACGGCCAGGCGCTGCTGGTCCCGCTGGCCCTCGGCGAGCCGCAGGGCGAGCGCGGCCTGTGAGGCGAAGGTCTCGGCGAGCTGCTTCTCCGAGTCGGTGAACGGCAGCGCGCCGCGCGAGCGCCACACGCAGAGCCCGCCCAGCACCCGGCCGGCCGCGACCATCGGCACCGCCATCGACGGACCGAAGCTGCGCGCCAGGCGGATCACCACGGTCGGGTCGCTGGACATGTCGTCCAGGTAGACGCTCTCGCCCTGCAACAGCCGCGCGGCGAAGCTGTCCTGCGGCAGCAGCTCGCCCCGGACGAACTCGGCCGCCTCGCCCGAGGCGTGGGCCACCCGCATCTGGCCGTCCGCGGGCCCGCCGCTGGTGGGCAGCAGGATCATGCCGAGCGCCGCGTCCGCCAACTCCCGTACCTGCTCGGCCGCGACGGTCAGCGCCACCTCGGCCTCGTCGGTGGAGAGCAGCGCCGTGGTGACGGCGGCCGCGCCGGCGATCCAGCGCTCCCGGCGCCGGCCCTCCTCGTACAGCCGCGAGTTCTCGATCGCCACGCCGGCCGCGGCGGCGAGCGCGTGCACGACCTGCTCGTCCTCGGGGGTGAAGGCGCCGCCGCCCTTCTTCTCGGTGAGGTAGAGGTTGCCGAAGACCTCCTCCCGGATCCGGATCGGCTCCCCGAGGAAGGTCCTCATCGACGGGTGGTGCGCCGGGAAGCCGGACGAGCGCGGGTCGGTGGTGAGGTCGGTGAGGCGCAGCGGCTCGGGGCGGTCGATCAGCGCGCCCAGGATGCCCCGCCCGGCGGGCAGTTCGCCGATCTCGGTGGCGGTCTCGTCGTCCACCCCGACGTGGATGAAGTCGGCCAGTCCGTGTCCGCCCGGCGCGATCACCCCGAGCGCCGCGTACCTGGCGTCCACCAGTTCCGCCGCGCCGGTGGCGATCCGGTGCAGGGTGGCGTGCAGGTCCAGCCCGGACCCGACCGAGACCACCGCCTCCAGCAGCCGCTGCATCCGGTCGGTGACGGCCGCCGCCGACTGCAGGCGCTCCGCCACCTCGGTGACCAGCGTGTCCAGCCCGAGCGAGGAGATCTCGGGCACCCGGTGCGGCGCCGGATCGGACGGCGTCGGGCCGGGTGCGGCGGCGGAGAGGTCTGGCGTGGGGTCCATGAAGACGAGCGTAGTTTGTACGGTTTTCTGCCGAAGGACGGCACGGCCGCCCGGCATCAGTTTCCGACCGGCGCCCCGGCCCGGTCGGGGGCGGCAGGCCCGCTCCCCGGCGCGTCCACCAGCCCGTCCGCCTCCTGCTCCCGTTCCCACATCGCCCGCAGCCGGCCGCCCCGGTCCGCCACCAGGGCCGACCAGGTGCCGCGTTCGGCGACCCGTCCGGCGTCCAGCACCAGGACCTCGTCGACCGTGGTGTCGTCCAGGCCGGCCAGCCGGTGGGTGATCAGGACGGTGGTGCGGCCCGCGGTGGCGGCGAGCAGGTCGGCGGTGAGGGCGTCGGCGGTCGGCAGGTCCAGGTGCTCGGCGGGCTCGTCGAGGACCAGCACGGGGAAGTCGGCGAGCAGCGCGCGGGCGAGCGCGAGCCGCTGCCGCTGGCCGCCGGAGAGGCGGGCGCCGTGCTCGCCGACCATGGTGTCCAGGCCGGCCGGGAGGGTGTCGGTCCAGTCCAGCAGGCGGGCGGCGGCGAGCGCCGCGCACAGCTCGTCCTCGGTGGCCGCCGGCCGGGCCAGCCGGAGGTTCTCCCGCAGCGAGCTGTCGAAGACGTGGGCGTCCTGCGCGCAGAGCCCGATCACCCGCCGGACGTCGTCCCCGGCGAGCTCCCGGCTGTCCACGGCCGGTGGACGGCCGGCGGCGAGGGTGACCGTGCCCGCCGTCTGGTCCAGGAAGCGCAGCAGCGCCTGGGCCAGCGTGGTCTTGCCGGAGCCGGACGGGCCGACGACCGCGATCCGGCGCCCGGCGGCGAGATCGAGGTCCACCCCGGTGAGCGCGGATTCGGCCTGTCCGGGGTGCCGGGCGGTCAGCCCGCGGACGGCGATCGGCAGCGGCTGCCCGGGCAGCGCCGCCGGGGCGGCGGGCTCGGCGACCACGGCCGGCGCGTCCAGCACCTCGCGCAGCCGCGCCGAGGCGGCCCGGCTGCGCTGGCGGGCCTGGACGGCGAGCGGCATGCCGGTGACGGCCTCGAAGGCGGCCAGCGGGGTGAGCACGACGACCGCCAGGCAGACCGGCGCCAGCGCGCCGGCCCGCACGCCCTGGACGCCGACGGCCGCGGCTGCGGCCACCGTCAGCCCGGTGAGCAGCGCGATCAGGCCGGTGCCGAGCGCCGTGGTGGCGGCCGACCGGGCGGCCAGCCCGGTCAGCGCGGAGTCGGCGGAGCGGACGGCGGCCAGCCGGCCGGGGAGCGCCCCGGCGACGGTCAGCTCGGCGGTGCCGGTGAAGGTGTCCACCACGGCGGTGGCCAGCCGCCCCCGGGCCGGCGCCTGCCGCCGCTCGGTGCCGGCCGACCAGCGGGCGGCCAGCGCGGGCACCACGGCCCCGGCCAGCAGCAGCCCCAGCCCGAGCACGACGCCGGCGGCGGGCAGGAACAGCCCGAGCGCGACGGCGGAGGCCAGCGAGACCACGGCCGCCACCGCCGCCGGCAGCCGCCAGCGCAGGTAGTGGTCCTGGACCGCGTCGACGTCCGCGACCAGCCGCGACAGCAGGTCCCCCCGGCGGAACGCGGGCAGCCCGGCCGGGGCGAGCACGGTGAGCCGCCGGTGGACGGCCGCCCGCAGCGTGCCGAGGGTCCGCAGGACGGCGTCGTGCGAGACCAGCCGCTCGGCGTAGCGGAAGACGCTCCGCCCGATGCCGAAGGCCCGGACCGAGGTGACGGCCATCATCAGGTAGAGGACGGGCGGCATCTCGGAGGCGCGGGAGATGAGGTACCCGGAGGTGGCCATCAGGGCGACCGCGCAGCCGAGGGCGAGCGAGCCGAGCAGGACGGAGAGCGCGAGCCGCGGCGTGGTGGCCTCGGCGGCGGGGTCGTCCTCGCCCGGGTCGGTGGCGGGCACCGGCCGGCCGTCGTGCGTGAGCCGGGGCGGGCGGGCGGCCGCGGCGGCCACCGGGGCGGGCCCGGCCAGCCGTACCCGCTCGTCCGCCACCGCCAGCAGGGCCGGGCGGTGGGCGACCAGCAGCACGGTCCGCGCCGGGTCCTCGGCCAGTGCCCGGACGGCGGCCACGACGGCCGCCTCCGACTCGCCGTCCAGGTTGGCGGTCGGCTCGTCGAGCAGCACCAGCGGCCGGTCGTCGGCGAGCAGCACCCGGGCGAGCGCCAGCCGCTGCCGCTGGCCGGCCGAGAGCCCGGCGCCGTCCTCGCCCAGCACGGTGGCGAGCCCCTGCGGCAGCCGGTCCACGAAGTCCAGCGCGTGCGCGGCGCGCAGCGCGGCCCGCAGTTCCGGTTCGTCCGCGTCCGGCCGGTACAGCCGCAGGTTGTCGGTGATGGTGCCGGCGAACAGGTGCGGGTGCTGCGGCACCCAGGCGATCTGCCGGCGCCAGCTCTCCGGCGCCAGCTCGGCCAGGTCGTACGTCCGCCCGTCGGCGGCGGTGATCCGGACGGTGCCGGTGTCCGGCGTGGTGAGGCCGAGCAGGACGGCGAGCAGGGTGCTCTTGCCGGCCCCGCTCGGGCCGGTGAGCGCGACCGTGCCGCCCGGGCGGAGGGTCAGCGAGGCGTCGTCGAGGGCGGGCCCGGTACGGCCGGGGAAGGTGACGGTGAGGTCTTCGGCCGTGACGACGGCACCGGCGAGGGCGGGTGCCGCCACCGTGCCCGCCGCCGGCAGCGGGGTCTCCAGCACCTGGAAGATCTCGTCCGCCGCCGTCAGCCCCTCCACGCTGGAGTGGTAGAGCGCGCCGACCTGGCGGATCGGGAAGTACACCTCGGGCGCGAGGATCAGGACCAGCAGCCCGGTCTCCAGGTCCAGCGTGCCGTCCACCAGCCGGAAGCCGATGGAGACCGCGACCAGCGCGACGGACAGCGTGGAGAGCAGTTCCAGCGCGAACGAGGAGATGAAGGCGATCCGCAGGGTCCGCAGGGTGGCCCGGCGGTAGTCGGCGGTGATCCGGGCGATGGTGGCGGCCTGGGCCCGGGCCCGGTTGAACACCTTGAGGGTGGGCAGCCCGGCGACCACGTCGAGGAAGTGGTGCGAGAGCCGGGAGAGGGTGTCCCACTGCCGGTCCATCCGGGACTGGGTGGCCATCCCGATCAGCACCATGAACAGCGGGATCAGCGGCAGCGTCCCGGCGATGATCGCGGCGGAGGCGAAGTCGGCGCCGACGATCCGCAGCAGCACGATCACCGGCACCACGACGGAGAGCGCCAGCTGCGGGAGGTAGCGGGCGAAGTAGTCGTCGAGCGCGTCGATGCCGCGGGTGGCGAGGGTGGTGAGTTCGCCGGTGCGCCGGCCCGCCAGGTAGGCCGGGCCGAGCGCGGTGGCGTGGTCGAGCAGCCGGCGGCGCAGGGTGGACTTCACCCGGGCGACGGACCGGTGCGCGGTGAGTTCGGTGAGCCAGCCGACCAGCCCGCGCCCGAGCGCGGTCAGCGCGAGCAGGACCAGCGGCGTGGTCAGCTCGCCGAGGGCCGCGCCCTGCTGGAACGCCCGGACGACGATCTCGGCGATCAGGCTCGCCTGGGCGACCACCAGGGCCGCGCCCGCCCCGCCGAGGACCACCGATCCGGCGAGGAAGGCACGGGTGGTGCGGGCGTACCCGAGGAGTCGGGGGTCGACCGGCTTCACGGGGTCAGGCCTTGTCGAGCGCGGCGGCCGGGTCGTGCCCGGGGATGTGCTGGACGCCGATCCGCTTGCGGAACACCCAGTACGTCCAGCCCTGGTAGAGCAGCACGAGCGGGGTGAAGACCGCGGCGACGATGGTCATCAGCTTCAGCGTGTACGGCGAGGACGAGGCGTTGGAGACGGTCAGGCTCCATTCGGTGTTGAGGGTGGACGGCATCACGTCCGGGAAGAGCGCCAGGAAGAGCATCGCGACGGCGGCCACCACGGTCGCCCCGGAGGCGATGAACGCCCAGCCCTCGCGGCCCAGTTGGTTGGCCACCAGGGCCGCCACCAGGGCCAGTACGGCGATCACCATGGCCACGAGGCTCCAGCCGTTGCCGCTGTCGGCCTGGGTCCAGACCAGGAAGGCCAGCGCCAGCACGGCCGTCACCAGGCCGGCCCGCAGCGCCATGACCCGCGCCCGCTCCCGGATGTCGCCGACCGTCTTGAGCGCGGCGAACACCGCGCCGTGGAACGTGAACAGCGACAGCGTCACCAGGCCCCCCAGGATGGCGTACGGGTTGAGCAGGTCCCAGAAGCCGCCAACGTAGTTCTTCTGCTGGTCGATGTCGACGCCGCGGACGATGTTGGCGAAGGCCACGCCCCAGAGGAAGGCCGGGATCAGCGAGGTCCAGAAGATGGCCTCCTCCCAGTTCCGCTGCCAGCGCTCCTCCGGGCGCTTGGCCCGGTACTCGAAGGCGACGCCGCGGACGATCAGGCAGACCAGGATGATCAGCAGCGGGATGTAGAAGCCGCTGAACAGCGTCGCGTACCAGTCGGGGAAGGCCGCGAAGGTGGCCCCGCCGGCGGTCAGCAGCCAGACCTCGTTGCCGTCCCAGACCGGGCCGATGGTGTTGATCAGTACCCGCCGCTCGGCACGGCCGCGGGCCAGCGGCTTGGTCAGGATGCCGATGCCGAAGTCGAAGCCCTCAAGGAAGAAGTAGCCGATCCACAGGACGGCGATGAGGATGAACCAGACGTCGTGGAGTTGCATTTCGGATCCTCAGTAGGCGAAGGCGAGCGGCTTGTCGGCGTCGTCCTCGGAGGACGGGCCGCGCAGCGTCGGGTCCTTGGCGGGCGGCTCCTCGGCGGTGACCGGGCCGGCCTTGGCGTACTTGACCAGCAGCCGCACCTCGACGACGGCGAGGATCGCGTACAGCAGGGTGAAGGTGGTCAGGGCGCCGATCTGGGTGCCGATGCCGACGTTCGGCGAGACGGCGCTCGCGGTGGTCATCAGCCCGAAGACGGCCCAGGGCTGGCGGCCCATCTCGGTGAAGATCCAGCCGAAGCTGTTGGCGATCAGCGGGAACCCCATGGTGAGGATGCCGATCCGCCAGCTCCACTTGGTGAGGAACGGCCCGAGCTCGCGCTTCGGGGTGAGCATCAGCCGGGGCACCTCGGTCTCGCCGGTGCGGAACTCCGGTGCCAGGAACCGCTTCTTCCGGGTGGTCCAGAGTCCGATCAGGCCGGCCATGAAGGAGGTCATCCCGAAGCCGATCATGAGGCGGAAGCCCCAGTACGTCACGAAGATGCTCGGGATGTAGTCCTTCGGGTCACCGCCGTACTTGGCGGCCTCGGCCTGGGCGGTGTCGTTGATGCCCGGGACGGAGGAGCTGAAGTCGCTGTTGGCGAGGAAGGAGAGTATCCCCGGGATCTCCAGCTCGACCGAGTTGTGGCCCTTGCTGACGTCACCGACCGCGAAGACCGAGAACGGCGCGGGCGCCTGGGTGTCCCAGAGGGCCTCGGCGGCGGCCATCTTCATCGGCTGCTGGCGGAACATGACCTTGGCCAGCGAGTCGCCGCTGAGCGCGGTGCCCAGACCGAAGATCACCGCGAGGACCAGGCCGAGCCGCAGCGAGGTCCGCATCACGGCGGTCTTCTTGGGGTCGGCCGTCTCCGGCTTGCGCTTGGCCTTCCAGAGGTGGAAGGAGGCGATGCCGACCATGAAGGCCGCGCCGGTGAGGAAGGCCGCGGTCAGGGTGTGCAGCACGACGGTGACGGTGGTGTCCTGGAACAGCACCCGCGCTATGTCGGTGAGCTGCGCCTTGCCGGTCACCGGGTCGATCGAGTAGCCGACCGGGTGCTGCATCCACGAGTTGGCGGCCAGGATGAAGTAGGCCGAGAGCACGGTGCCGAGTGCGACCATCCACATGCAGGCGCAGTGCAGCTTCTTCGGCAGCTTGTCCCAGCCGAAGATCCAGAGCCCGATGAAGGTGGACTCGAAGAAGAAGGCGATCAGCGCCTCCATCGCGAGCGGGGCACCGAAGACATCACCCACGAACCGGGAGTAGTCCGACCAGTTCATGCCGAACTGGAACTCCTGGACGATGCCGGTGACCACGCCCATCGCGATGTTGATCAGGAAAAGCTTCCCCCAGAACTTGGTGGCGTGGAAGTACTTCTCCTTGTTCGTCCGCACCCAGGCGGTCTCCAGCCCGGCCACGATGGCGGCCAGGCTGATGGTGAGCGGGACGAAGAGGAAGTGGTAGACGGTGGTGATGCCGAATTGCCATCGCGCGATGGTCTCGTGAGCGATTGCCAGTTCCACGTCGCCCTCTCTCCAACTGACCCTGTCATAGGGCACATTCAGGACAAACTTCATCTATAGCTGTAGACCGCTGCCCAACCGCGCAAGCTTGTCCGCTTGTGAACGTGAACACGTTCACAAGGGAAGTATCCACGATGCTTACGAGCGGCCCGCAGGCGGGGTGGGGGTTGACCAGCGATGTTGTGCGCACAGTCTGCGGACCCGCCCGGCGCCGCCACAACAAGCGGGCCGGGCGCGCACCGCGGCAATCTTGGCCGATCCGTCGCTTGACAGACGGGGCCGGGCGCGGGCCGATCGGCAGGATCCGGCCGGCAACGAGTTCTGCGTCAGGTAGCCGCGCCGCCGGCCGCCCGGAAAGGTACCCCCACGCTGTTCGGCGGTCCCTCGCTGCTGCGAGGGCCCGCCGGGCTCGGGCTACGTGGCGTAGCCGAGCTCCTTCCGTACGGCGGGGGTGCAGTCGGGGCAGGCGAGGACGAGCCAGCCGGGGCCGCTGACGGCCTCGATGTGGCCGACGACGGTGACGCCGGGGCGGCGCCGGTGGCAGTGCGAGCAGAACTCTTCGGGGGTCTCGTCCGGCGTGCTGTCCGTCACCGGGCCACCGCCCCGACGGTGAGGCTGTCGAGCCAGTGGGAGGGGTCGGGCAGGTCGAGCGCGGCGGCGAACGCCTCGGCCCGGCGCCTGCGTTGGCGGGCCACCTCGGCGAGCCAGGTGTCGAGGTCGGTGCAGATGAAGCTCGCGACCTCGGGCCCGCGCCGGGGCTTCGGGGCGAGGAAGGCACAGGCCGAGCGGAGGGCCGAGGGCTTCGCCCGTCGGCCGGTGCCGGGGGCGAGGAACGCCCGGAGGGGTTCGAAGAGGGTCGCGATAAGCTCGCGCATGTCGTCAGCTCCGTTGCAGCTGGTGGCATCGGCCTCGGACCGTTCCCGCGATCCGAGGCCACTTACGTCTTCGACGGTACCTAACCCTATCCCCGCCTGTCCATACCTATACCCGGATGCCCGGGCCTATGAGGGGAAGGCATCCCCTGTGTACGGTCATGCCGTGATCGAGTTCGACCCCACCCAGCCGAAGTGGCAGCAGATCGCGGAGCTCCTGCGAGCGCGCATCGCGAGCGGCGAGTACCCGCCGCGCCACCTGATCTCCGAAGTGCAACTGGAGAGCGAGCTGGGCGTGAACCGGAAGACTGTCCGCAAGGCGACGGACGCCCTGCGGACAGAGGGCCTGATCACGACGACGCCCGGGATGGGCTCCTTCGTCACCGACCGCAGCGCGTAACGTCCGCCCTCTTCAGGCAGCCCGTTGACCGTGGACGAGAAGCGGGAAGCGGTAGGGGACGGTGGCGAGAGCCTCCTGCACGCGGGCGGCCTGGGCGGGGCTCATCACGCCGGGCAGCTCGCACGGGTCGACGAACCGGGCGCCCAGCAGACCGCTCCGGTTCCGGGGCGGCACGGCGATGCGAGTGGCTTCCCGGTCCGCGACGGTGCCGCCGTCGAAGACCAGGTTGAGACGTTCCAGGTAGCGGTCGGCGGGGGTGAAGTCCACCGCGACGAGATGGGTGACGCGGCGGTGGAGGCCGGTCTCCGCCCGGAGGTGCCGGGCAGCGGCCTCGTGCGGGGGCTCATCGGGGCGGGCACTGCCGCCGGGGAGGATCAGGCCGTCCATGAAGTCCGGGTCGATGAGCAGGACGTGGCCTCGCCGGTTCCGCAGGAGCACGAGGCAGCCGAGCCGGCAGACCGGGGGCTTGGCCGACAACCGGGGATCGCGCACCGAGGTGGCCACCTTCCCGCCTCGGCCGACGGAGGAGTTCAGCCTTCGACGGCTTGCCGCTCATACCGCAGGCCCTTTCGCAGCAGGTCCGTGATCCGGACGATCTGGGCAGTTCGGGCCGACCCGAGGTTGATCAGATAGGCCCCGGTCAACCGCCCGTAGTCCCAGTCCACCTCGACAGAAGGCAGCTTGGCGTCACCGAGTGCCAGGACAGCGACCAGGTCCTCAACGGCAACGGCGGCCTCCCGCCGGTACTCGGCGGTCGCCCGGTTGAGCATGGTCCCCATCACGCCACCACCCGGTGCGACTCGACCCCCCCCCAGGGCTTCTCGGCAACGCTGAAGGACGAGAGCCCGCACAACGCCCCGTCGGAGCCACGCAGCCACTCCCCCGTCAGCTCGTTCCGCACCCGGTAGAGCCGGGCCTCACGATCCCAACGCACGCCGTAGCCGTGGAGCTTGGCGATCGACGGAGCGGCCTCGGTTTCGTGGACCCGTGGCACTTCGCTTCCCGCTCTCTCCGGCTCGCCGACCGACCTGATGGCCTCCATGGCGAACCACCCCTTCCTCAAGCATCAATCAGACAAACAGACTTGGAGCGAACTTAACTGTCCGTGTCCCAATCGTTGCTCACCGCAGGTACGCTGACCAGCGTTGCTCTGTGCCGCGCTGGGAATGGACACATCGGAGGGGCGCCATGGCCTTCAAGCCCAACGAGCTGGATCCGGGGCGTTCGGCCCGCGACCTCTTCGGGTGGGAGATGCGTACGCATCGCCAGCGCGCCGGATCCATGTCTCTGGACCAACTGGCCTTGGTAGTCGGTTACATCTCCAAGGGGCACCTGGCTCGCATCGAGCGCGCCGAATCGATGCCTCCGCCCGATCTTCCGGCCAAGCTTGATGCCGCCTTCGGAACGGACGGCATCTTCGGCCGGATCTACCGAGTCGCCAAGAAGGAAAAGTTCCCGGGCAAGTACCGCCGATGGTCCGAGTTGGAAGCCAGAGCTTCTGTCATCGAGGAGTACTCCTGCGCCACCGTCCCAGGACTTCTCCAGACGCCCGAACTTGCCCGCCTCTCACTCCAGGTAGGGCATCCATACATGACTCCACAAGAACTGGACACGTCGCTCACGACACGGCTGGACCGGCAGAAGCGCCTGGATTCGGAAACACCACCCCACTGCTGGTTCATCATCGATGAGTCCGCGCTCCATCGCCCTGTCGGCGGACACGTGGTGATGGCCAGACAGCTTGACGCACTCGCTGCCGATCGACGCCCCCACATCACGATCCAGGTGCTCCCCTTCACCGCAGGGGAGCACGCCGAGATGGGTGGCTCTCTCTTCCTGTACACAGTCTCCGACAGCCCGTCGATGGCATGGGAAGAAGGCGCCCGAAACGGCGAGCTCATCGAAGACGTCAAGGGTGTGGCCAAACGCCGCAGGTCCTACGA
The DNA here is from genome assembly GCF_044753005.1 of Kitasatospora sp. NPDC088548. Lineage (NCBI taxonomy): Bacteria > Bacillati > Actinomycetota > Actinomycetes > Kitasatosporales > Streptomycetaceae > Kitasatospora > Kitasatospora sp. NPDC088548. Next base: position 150,058 of record NZ_JBIVMI010000012.1, on the reverse strand, counting down.
TCTGCTGAGGGCTCTGGCCCTGTCACCCCGGGACTCCCGGGCCATGATCAGACGCATCTCGAAGGAGTACGGCCGTGCGAGCACACCAGCAGGAGAAGTGGCGGAAGAGTAGCTACAGCAACAACGACGGCGGCGCCTGCATCGAGGTGGACAACACCCACCCGGGCCGAGTCCGGGACAGCAAGGACCCCGACGGACCCCGGCTGCACTTCTCGCCGACGGGCTGGCAGGCCTTCGTCACCGCCGTCCGCACCGGCGAGTTCGACGCCAGCTGATCAGCCCTTCGGCGCTGCCGCCCCTTCGCACCGGGGCGGCAGCGCCTTCTGAAAACCCGAATCACCTGAGCGAGGCTACGTCTCTCGTACTACCGAGACATTGAGGCGCTGTCGCAGGCTGCATCACTGGCAACAATCCGCAAGGCACGAGAGGAACTCCACCCATGGCTGAGGCCGCCATCCCCGTAGACCTGTCCGACGTTTCCTGGTTCAAGTCCACGTACAGCGACAACGGCGGGACGTGTGTGGAAGTATCGCCCGACCTCCCCGATGTCGTCCCCGTCCGTGACTCAAAGGACCTGGGGGGACCCGTTCTTGTGTTCCCGATCGGTGTCTGGCAGTCGTTCGTCACCGCCGTGCAGGCCGGCGAGTTCGGCGCTGTCTGACACTGTCCTGTTCCTGTTGCCCCAAGCAATGATCAGGCACATCTCGAAGGAGTACGGCCGTGCGAGGACACCAGCAGGAGACGTGGCGGAAGAGCAGCTACAGCAACAACGACGGCGGCGCCTGCATCGAGGTGGACGACACCCACCCGGGCCGGGTCCGGGACAGCAAGGACCCCGGCGGACCCCGGCTGCACTTCTCGCCGGCAGGCTGGCAGACCTTCGTCACCGCCGTCCGCACCGGCGAGTTCGACACCCTCTGATCACCCTTCCCGCAACGCCGGGCGAGCGCGCGACGCTCGCCCCGCGCCGTGGGAACTCCCCTCGCCGTAACGGGGAGTAGCAGGGATCAGTTGCCGTACGGGCGGGTGATGATCTCCATGCCGTGGCCGACCGGGTCGAGGAAGTACAGGCCCCGGCCGCCGTGGTGGTGGTTGATCTCGCCGGGCTGCTTCAGGTGCGGGTCGGCGTAGTAGGTGAGGCCGTCCGCCTTGATCCGGGCGAAGGCGGCGTCGAACTCCTCGTCCGAGATGAGGAACGCGTAGTGCTGCGCGACGATCGACTCGGCCGGGACGGTCGCGAAGTCGAGGGTGACGCCGTTCTCGGTGGCCACCGGGATGAACGGCCCCCACTCGGCGCCGACCTCAAGGCCGAGGATCTTCGCCAGGAACTCGGCGGACTCCCGCTTGTCCCGGGCGTGAACGATGGTGTGATTCAACTGAACTGCCATGCGGAATGCCTCCATCAAGGCACTCACGGGCTACCTCCATGCCTCACCCAGCCGGTGACCGACACGCGATGCCGTACCTCCGATCCTAGGCCTCGATCCGCCGGCGGGCCAGCTCCCGGAGGTCGTCGGGAAGTGCTTCGGCGGTCAACAGGTCCGGCAGCAGGCCGGGTTCGAGGGTGAAGGCGCGGAAGGCGAGAGCGATCGTCACCCCGTGTGCGGGGCGGTGGACGATCTCCACCCGGTCGCCGCCGTGGAGGTCACCGGGCGTGACCACGCGGAGGTAGGCGCCGGGCACCGCGGCCCGGGTGAAGCGCTTGATCCAGCCGTCGCGCTCCAGCCAGCCCTGGAAGGTGCCGCACGGCACCCGCGGGCAGGACACCTCCAGGACGACGTCGGGTCCGATCCGCCAGCGCTCACCGATCAGGGCGCCGTTGACGTCCAGACCGGCGGTGGTGAGGTTCTCGCCGAAGACGCCGTTGCCCAGCGGGCGGCCCAACTCGGCCTCCCAGCCGTCGAGATCCTCGCGGGCGTAGGCGTAGACGGCCTGGTCGTCGCCGCCGTGGTGTTTGACGTCGAAGACCTGGTCACCGGCCAGACCCACCCGGCCGGTGCCCTTCGGGCCGGGGGCGGAGACGGCCACCGGGCCGTCCACCGGCCGTTTGTCGATCCCCGTCGCGCCGACGCCGCTCTTCCACGGGTTCTGCCGGGGCCTGCCCACATTGACCGATAGCACCTTCATAGCCTTCGACGGTACGGCCTGACCCGTACGTCCGGCGAGCGGTTTCCGGTCCGTGCCAGACTTCCACCCCATGCGGACGATCATCGAGTCGATGGCCGGGCGGCTGGCCGTGGTGCCGGGTGTGGTCGGCGTCCTGCTGGGTGGCAGCCGGGCCCGTGGGGAGCACCGGCCGGAGTCGGACTGGGACCTCGGCGTCTACTACCGCGGCGAACCCGACCTCGGCGCTCTGCGGGCCCTGGCCGGCCCGGGCGTCGAGGTGGCCGGGCCGGGCGGCTGGGGGCCGTGGGTCAACGGCGGCGCCTGGCTGGAGGTGGACGGCGTGGCGGTGGACTGGATCCTGCGCGATCTGGACCGGGTCGAGCGGGTCTGGTCGGACTGCCGCGAGGGCCGCTACGAGGTGGGCGTACAGGCGGGGCACCCGCTCGGCTTCTGGTCGCCCTGCTACCCGGGCGAGCTGGCGCTCGGACGGGTACTGGCCGATCCGACCGGCGAGTTGGCCAGAACCAGGGCCACCATGGCGGAGTACCCGGAGCCACTGCGGGCGGCGCTGACGGCGGCCGTCTGGGAGGCGGAGTTCCTGGTCGTCTCGGCCGCCAAGGGGGCCGCCCGGGCCGACACGCTGTACGTCTCGCTCTGCCTCTCCCGGGCCGTCGGCATCCTGGTCCAGGCGCTGCACGCCGACGCCCGCCGCTGGTGCCTGAACGAGAAGGGCGCGCTGGCCGTCGCCACGGCCCTCCCCGGCGCCCCGCCCGGCTTCGGGCCCCGTGCCCACCAGCTGCTCGCGGCTCCGGGCGCCGGCCCCGAGGAGCTGACCGCCACCGTCGCCGGGGCCCGCACCCTGGTCGCGGACACCGTCGCCGCCCTGCGGGCCCGGGAGACGCCTCAGGACCAGGAGATGGCTCAGGACCAGGAGACGCCTCAGGCCCGGCCGAGGAGCTGACTGCCGGGGGTGGAGGCGGCGCGGGCGGTGAAGAACTCGGTGAAGCCGCGGAGGAACTCCTCCTCGGTGATGCGGCCGTCCCCGTCAACGTCCAACTGGCGGAATCCGTGCGAGAGTTCCGCCGGGTGGACGCGGTGGCCGCCGAACACGGCACGGTACTCGTCGGCGTCCAGGTAGCCGCTGCCGTCGGTGTCGGCGGCGGTGAAGACGGCGCGCAGCGCGGGGAGCAGCCCGCCTTCGAGGTAGCCGGGATCGCGGTCGCAGCCGGCGAGGGTGGCGGCGACGAACTCGTCCTTGCTGACCCGGCCGTCGCCGTTGGCGTCCATGGCCGCGCGGAGCTGCTCCCACCAGGCGTCGAAGGCGGCGTACACCGCGGCCTCCGCCGCCTCGGTGAGCTCCAGCTGCCAGCAGACGTTGTGCGCCATGGCCTGGAGGTCGCGGGCGGTGACGAAGCCGTCGCCGGTCTGGTCGAGGACTTCGCGGAAGAACTGGTCCAGCCGGGGCCGGCGGGCGTCCCGCCGGGGCGGACGACCGCGCTGGGCGGGGATCCGCGGCCCCTGGGTACGGTACCGGCGGCGGTCGGGCAGCCGGGTCATCAGCGCACGGCCGCCCCGGTGCAGCAGCCAGGAGAGGGCGGCCGCGCGGCGGGTGCGGACCAGACCGAAGCGCTCGCGGTAGGCGGGCGGCAGGTCGGCGACGGTCAGGCTGGTGAGCACCGCGGCCACCACCGCCCGCAGCACCTTCCAGCCGGCCGCCCCGAGGAACCGCAGCCGGCGCGGACGGGGCGCCTCGCGCAGGATGTCGTACAGCAGGTAGCGCACCGACTCGCCGAACTCCAGTTGCTCGCGCACCATCCGGTCGACGTAGCCGGGCAGTTCGGCGGCGGTGGCCGGCAGCGCGTCGGCCGGGAGGCCGAAGGCCTTGACGACCTCCCCGAACTCCTCGTACGCCAGCTGGAGTTCGCCCGCCGGGTACGGGTCGCCGCTCAACTCGCGCATGGTGACGACGGCTTCGAAGAGGGTGAGGAGCACCCAGGCCCGGGTGTCCTGGTCCTCGGCGTCGTACCGGCGGCCGTCCGGGGCGGTACCGCGGATCCGCCGGTGGGCGCGGTCGAGGCGCTCGATCTCGCGGCGCAGGCTCTCCGCGTCGGCGTAGAAGAGCCGTTGGCCGCTGCCCATGGTGTGCTCGATCCGCCGCCAGGGGTGGGCGCGGTAGGTGGAGTGCTCGGCCATGCCGGCGCCGACCACGGGGTGGGACGCCTGCAGGACCAGCAGCCGCCACGCGACGAGGATGATCCGCCACTCGCTGAGGTCGCGCCGGAAGGACGCGTCGGGCCTGGCCATCTCGGTACCCCCGGGGTGCTGCGGATCTTCCTCGTCGCGGGCGGTCTTCCCTTCGGTCCCGGCAGGAAACTCCCATGGGATTAAAGGTATTTGCAGACGAACACCCGTTCCGGGTCACCGCCGGGCGAGCGCCCCCAGCTCCGCCAGGTCGTCCGCCCCGAACCGCAGCGACGCCGCCGCGACGTTCTCCTCCAGGTGGGCGGGCGAGGAGGTGCCGGGGATGGCCAGGATCGCCGGGGAGACGGCGAGCAGCCAGGCCAGCATGACCTGGGCGGGCGTGGCCCCGTGGCGCTCGGCGACCCGCCGGAGCCCCGGATCGGCGGGCACCCCGGAGCCGCCGAGCGGGAAGAAGGGCACGAAGGCGATGCCTCGTTCCGCGCAGGCGGCCAGCAGGGCCGCGTCCTCCGCGCTGTGCTCCAGCACGCTGAAACGGTTCTGCACGGCCACCACCGGAGCGATCTCCAGCGCCTCGGCGAGGTGGTCCGCGCGGACGTTGCTGAGGCCGAGATGGCGGATCAGCCCCTCCTCGCGCAGCTCGGCCAGCACGGCGAAGCGATCCGCGATCGACGCGGTCTGGCTGGGCATCCGGCGCAGATAGACCAGGTCGAGCCGGTCCACCCCGAGCTCGCGCAGATTGCGGTGGACGGCCGCGCGCAGCTCCGCCGGACCGGCCGGGTCCATCCAGCCGCCGTCCGGCTCACGGCCCGGGCCGACCTTGGTGGCGATCACCAGCTCGTCCCGGTACGGGTGCAGGGCGGCGCGGATCAGGGCGTTCGCCGAGACGTCCCGGTGGAAGTAGAACCAGGCCGTGTCGATGTGGTCGACGCCGAGTTCGACCGCGCGGCGCAGGACGGCACGGCTCTGCTCCGGGTCGCAGGCCGGGCCGTCCCAGTCCCGGGCGGGGAGCTTCATCGCGCCGAAGCCCATCCGGGACACCGGCAGGTCGCCGCCGAGTCGAAGGGAGCCGGCGGCGGAGGCGTGGGGTGTGGTCGTCATACCCATCACCCTCCGCCGCCCTCGCCACTCCCCCGTCCGATCTGGCAGGTTGCTGCCATGAACACCGACCGGATCATCACCCTGCACGGCGAGCGGGAACTCGTCCAGCGGGCCGGCCACCTCTTCGTCGACTCGCGCGAGGAGTTCCTGGTCGCGGCCACCGACCTGGTGACGTGGTCGGCCGGGGTCAACGCCGCCTTCGCCGAGGGCAAGCGGCCGCACGTCGTCCCCGGCCTCACCATGCGCAAGCTCTACACCCGGCGCGCGCTGGCCGACCCGGAGTCGCTGCGGCGCCTGCGGCGGATCGCCGCCTCCGGCATCGAGGTCCGGATCAGCGACGGACCGCTGTCCCGCGAAGCGATCATCATCGACCGGCGCACCGCCATCCTGGCCGGCGCCCCGGTGCGCGGCGTGCGGGCGTACACCGTGGTGCACTCGCCGGAGGTGGTCGACGGGGTGCGCTCGCTGTTCCGCGCCAGCTGGGAGACCGCCACCGACCTCGCCGACTGCGCCTGCCCGCCGCACCTCACCGGGCAGGCCCGGCAGATCCTGCGCACCCTGGCCGCCGGTCACACCGACGAGACCGGCGCCCGGCTGCTCGGCGTCTCGCTGCGCACCTACCGCCGCCGGGTGGCCGAGCTGATGACGGCGCTCGGCGCCACCTCCCGCTTCCAGGCCGGTCTTCGGGCCCGGGAGTACGGCCCGGACGCCGGTCACTGACCTCATCGGCCGTCCGGGGCCGCCGAATTGACGAGACGGCAGGCCGTGGACGGCGAAAGGTCACCGCTGGTGCGGCAGTTCCACCCGGAAGGTGGCGCCGGCACCGGGGGTGGTGTGCAGGGTGAGGGTGCCGCCGTGGGCGTGGGTGAGCGCGGTGGCGATGGCCAGGCCGAGGCCGGCGCCGCCGCCGTCCTGGCGGCTGCGGGAGGCGTCGACCCGGTAGAAGCGGTGGAAGACCCGGACGGCCTGCTCCTCGGTGAGGCCCGGGCCGGAGTCGGCGACCTCCAGCAGACAGAGGCCCGCGTCGGTGCCCACGCCGATCCGCACCGGGGTACCGGGCGGGGTGTGCTTCACGGCGTTGCCGACCAGGTTGGTGACCACCTGCCGGAGCCTGGCCTCGTCGCCGAGGACGGGCGCGGGGCCCGGCGCGCCGACACCGGCCAGGCCGGTGAGCGCCACCGGGCGGGTCGGGTCCAGGGCGGTGAGATCGTGCAGGGCGTCCGCCGCGAGGGTGCGCAGGTCCATCGGGGCGAGGTCGAGCGGGCGCTCCTCGTCCAGCCTGGCGAGCACCAGCAGGTCCTCGACCAGGGTGCCCATCCGGACGGCCTCGTTCTCGATCCGGCTCATCGTCCGCTTGACGTCGGCCTCGGTCGGCAGCGCGCCCATCCGGTACAGCTCGGCGAAGCCGCGGATGCCGGCCAGCGGGGTGCGCAGTTCGTGCGAGGCGTCGGCGACGAACCGCCGCATCCGGGCCTCGGATTCGGCGCGGGCGGCGAACGCGGCCTCGATCTGGGTGAGCATGCCGTTGAGCGCGATGGAGAGCCGGCCGACCTCGGTGCCCGGGGAGAGCTCCGGCATCCGGTGCGAGAGCCCGCCGGAGGCGATCCGCTCGGCGCCCTCCTCGATCCGCTCCAGCGGCCGCAGCCCGGCCCGGACGGCGAAGAAGCCGAGCCCGGCGATCAGCATCAGCACCGCGCCGCCGATCGCCAGGAAGGACGTGCGCAGCTTGGCGACGGTGGCGTCGATGTCCTCCCGGGACACGGCGACCATCAGATACGCGGGGGTGGGCGCGGGTGCGGCGAAGACACTGGCGGGGGCCGGCTGGCGCTGGAGCGGCAGGACCACGGCCCGCCAGGTGCGGTGGCCGCGCTGGTCGGGCAGGTCGAAGGGGGAGTCCGGGTCGGTGTCGGCGGGGTCGAGGCCTCCCAGTTGCGGCGCCGGGTCGGTGTCGGAGACGGGCTGGCGGACGACCTGCTGCACCTTGCCGTCCACCGAGAGGTACTGGACGAGGTACTGGCTGGGCAGCGCGGCCAGGTACTGGGTGGTCCGCTTGCCGCCGACCGCCGACTGCTTGGCGTCGGGCCAGGTGAGCCGGCTGGGCGAGCGGTGCGAGAGCGGTTCACCGAAGCGCTGCAACTGCTCGTCCAGCCGTTCCACCAGCTGCACCCGGACGGTGCCGAGCACGACGGTGTCGCTGACCGCGAGCCCGGTGGTGACCAGGGCGAGCGCGAGCACGAGCAGCCGGGCGCGCAGCGAGAGCCGGGTGAGCACGGGCGGCGGTCAGTTCTGCGGGGGCCGGCGCAGCGCGTAGCCGATGCCGCGCACGGTGTGGATCAGCTTGGGGCCGTGCGCCGGGCCGGAGTCGAGCTTGCGGCGCAGGTAGGAGATGTACGACTCGACGATGGAGAGGTCGCCGCCGAAGTCGTAGGCCCAGACGTGGTCGAGGATCTGCGCCTTGGAGACCACCCGGCCGACGTTGGCCATCAGGTAGTGCAGCAGCTTGAACTCGGTCGGCGAGAGCGAGACCGGGGAGCCGCCGCGGGTGACCTCGTGGGCGACCGGGTCGAGGGTGAGGTCGGCGACGATCAGCCGGCCGTCCTCGGCGGGGCCGCCGGCCCGGCGCAGGATCGCCCGGATCCGGGCGATCAGCTCCTCCAGGCTGAACGGCTTGGTGACGTAGTCGTCCGCGCCGACGGCGAGACCCTGGACCTTGTCGCCGACGCCGTCCTTGGCGGTGAGGAAGAGCACCGGCAGGTGGTCGCCGGGGTGGCCGTGGCCGGGGCCGGCGAGCTGGCCCCGGCTGGTCTGCTCGCGCAGCCGCTCGACCACCGTGAAGCCGTCGAGGTCGGGGAGCATCACGTCGAGGACGACGAGGTCGGGGCGTTCGGCGGCGATCAGGGCGAGCGCCTCGGTGCCGCTGGCGGCGGAGGCGACCCGGAAGCCGGAGAAGCGCAGGGAGGCGGAGAGCAGCTCGCGGATGTTGGGTTCGTCGTCGACGACGAGGAGGAACGCCTCGCCAGGGCCGCCGGCCACCGCCGAGCTGCCTGGTGTGGACACAGTGCCTTGCACGGGGGTTCCGCCTCCCGGTCGGACGATGGCGTTCAGCTTGAGGCTAGCCCGGGGAGGCTATGCGCCATCGATGAATGTTGGATTAACACCTTATCGGGCGGATTTGGGCCGCCAAGCCCGCCGGGTGCGGCTGGATGGTGTGCGCACGGGCCCTGACGTGCGAAGGCGCGGTCCGGTCGCCGGAGGAATTTCGACCGGACCGCGCGGACGTCCGCAGGCTGCGGGGTCAGCCTTCGGACCCCTCCTCCCTACCCGTTGGTGGCGGGCGAGGAGGGAGCAGTGCGGTTGCCACCGCCGAAGCCGCCGAAGCCGCCGAAGCCGCCGGAGCCACCGAAGCCGCCCGCCCCGGCGCCGGCCGCGCCCTCGACGAGCTGGGTGGCGTGGTAGCCGCCGTCGGCGTCCGGGGTGCCGACCACCGTCACGCTCTGGCCGGGCTGCAGGTCGGCGACCTTGCCCTCCTTGTTGAGCTGCACCTTGGTGGTGTCGCCGGTGGTCACCTTGACGGTGTTGCCGTTGGCGTCGGTGAGGTAGACGGTGGAGCCGTCCACCGCCTTGACCGTGCCGCGGGTGAAGCCGCCCTGACCGCCGCCCTGACCGCCCTGGCCCTGGCCGTTCTGCCCGGCCTGGCCCTGGCCGTTCTGGCCGCCGCGGCGCGAACCGTTCTGCCCGTAGCCCCCGGACGCCGCCGCCCGGGGCTGCTGCCCGCCCGCCGCGACCGTCTTCCCGCCGGACGAACCGTGGTTCTGCTGGTACCAGACGCCGCCCGCGAACGCGGCCGTGGCGATCACCCCGCCCGCCAGCGCCAGCGTCACCCAGGGCAGCCGGCGGCGCGGGGGCGCGGCCAGCTCGGCGGTGATGTCACGGGCGTCCGGCGGGGTGGAGAGCAGGACGACCTGCTCGGCCGGGGTGGCCGGGGTAGCGGAATTGACCGGGGTGATCTCGTTGCTCATGGGTGTCACGTCCTACTCGTCCTACTCGTGCCGGAGGGCGTCGATGGGGCGCAGGGAGGCGGCCCGGTTGGCGGGATAGCTGCCGAAGAACAGCCCGATGGCGACGGCGATGCCGAAGGCGCCGAGGACCGACTCGGGGATCACCACCGGCTTGATGCCGACGATGCTGAAACGCGAGCCCACGATGCCGACCGCCACCCCGAGCCCCGCGCCGAGCACCGACAGCAGGGTCGACTCGGTCAGGAACTGCCCCAGGATCACCCCGCGCGGAGCGCCGAGCGCCTTGCGGATGCCGATCTCCCTGGTCCGCTCGGTGACGGTGACCAGCATGATGTTGGTGATGCCGATCCCGCCGACCAGCAGCGAGATCGCCGCGACCGCGCCGAGCAGCACGGTGAAGGTCCTGGTGGTGCTCTCCCGGGCGGTGAGCAGCGAGGCCTGGTTGCTGATCCGGAAGTCCGCCTTGGCGGGGTCGGCGATCGCGTGGGTGCCGAGCAGCACCCGGGTGATCTCCGCCTGGGCCTCGGCGGTGGTCTCCGCCGAGGTGGCCTGCACCAGGATCTGGTTGACCGAGCCGAAGCCGGTGAACGCGTTCTGCACGGTCGGCAGCGGCGCGATCACCACGTCGTCCGGGTCGGTGAAGCCGGTGCCGCCCTTGGCCTGGAGCACGCCGACCACGGTGAGCGGTGTGCCGCCCACGGTGATCTGCCTGCCCACCGGGTCCGCGGTGTCGAACAGCTGCTTGGCGGTGGTGGCGCCGAGCACCGCGACCTTGCGCGAGTTGAGCACGTCGTCGTTCGAGAAGTAGTCGCCGTGCCCGATCTTCTGGTTGGCGGTCTCGAAGTACGCGGGGTAGGTGCCGACGATCGAGCCGGGGCTGTACGAGATGTCCCCGTACAGCGCGGTACCGCTGGTGGTCACCACCGGCGCGACGGACTTGATCGCGGCGGCGTCCGCGCCGCTCGCCAGCGCCTGGGCGTCGGCGACCGTGAGCTTCTTCGCGGCGGTCGCGCCGCGCGAGCCACCGAAGGACGAACCGGAGCTGACCGTCAGGGAGTTGGTGCCGAGCGAGGTGATCGACTCCTTCACCGCCACCGACGACCCGTTGCCGACCGCGAGCAGCAGGATCACCGAGGCGACGCCGATCAGCACGCCGAGCATGGTCAGGGCGGAACGCACCTTGTTGGCGGCCAGACCGCCGACCGCGAAGCGGATCATCTGCCAGAGGATCACGCGAGCACCCCCTGGCGGCCGGCGGCGCCGCGCAGCGCGGGCGGCGGCCCGGCCACCGGGGCCTGCCGGACGTCGCTGACGATCGCGCCGTCCACCAGCCGGAGCACCCGCTTGGCGTGGCGCGCGACCTCGTCCTCGTGGGTGATCAGCACCACCGTACGGCCGGTGGCGTTGAGGCCGTCGATGATGCCCAGCACCTCCTCGGTGGAGCGGCTGTCCAGGTTGCCGGTGGGCTCGTCCGCGAGCAGCATCGCGGGCGCGGTGACCAGGGCGCGGGCCACCGCGACCCGCTGCTGCTGGCCGCCGGAGAGCTCGTTGGGCCGGTGGCCGGACCGCTCGGCCAGGCCGACCAGGGAGAGCGCGGCCAGCGCCCGGCGACGACGCTCCGCGGCCCGTACGCCCGCGTAGGCGAGCGGCAGTTCGACCTGGGCGAGGGCGGTGGTGCGGGGCACCAGGTTGAAGGACTGGAAGATGAAGCCGATCTTGCGGTTGCGGACCAGCGAGAGCTGCCCCTCGTCCAGGTGGCCGACGTCGATGCCGTCCAGCAGATAGCGGCCGGCGGTGGGGACGTCCAGGCAGCCGAGGATGTTCATCAGGGTGGACTTGCCCGAGCCCGAACTGCCCATCACCGCGACGAAGTCGCCCTGGTCGATGGAGAGGCTGACGCCCAGCGGTTCACCGGTGACCGGGTCGGCCGGGCCGCGCAGCGCGTGCACGGTGGCGTCGCCGTGGCCGTACGCCTTGGTGACCCGGCGGATCTGGATCACGGGGGGCGGCGCGGAGGATGCCTGACACTCCATCAGCGACTACCGCCCCGGCCCGCGCCGCCGCCACTGCCGCCCGCGCCGCCGACCCCGGCCACGCCCGCCGCACCGCCGGTCCCGCCCGCCCCGCCGCGGCCGCCCTGGCCGCCGTTCAGGCCCGGGAAGGAGCCGTTCGGGAAGCCGTTGCCCCCGCTGGTGGAGGCGAGTTCGACCTTGTCGCCCTCCTTGAGCCCGGAGACCACCTGCACCGTGGTGTCGCCCTCGACGCCCACCTCGACACTGACCCGCTCGGTGGAGCCGTCCGGGTGGACGACGGTGGCCGTCCGGCTGGTGCCGGTACCGGCCAGCGCGGCGGTCGGCAGCGAGAGCGCGCTGTCCGCCTCACCGGTGATCACCGAGACGGTCGCACTGAGACCGGTGCGCAGCTTGCTGGTGTCCCCGCCGATCTGCAGCGTCGCCGCGTACTGGACGGCCGTCGAACCGCCGGTGCCGCCACTGCCGCTGGGCAGCGAACTGACCGACAGCACCGTTGCGTTGAGCTTGGTGTCGGACTGCGCGTTCAGGGTGACGGTGGCCGCCTCGCCCTTCTTCAGTTTGAGCGAGTCCAGCTCGGAGAAGTTGGCGGTGACCTGCATCCCGGTCGGGTTGGTCAGCACGATGAATCCGCTCGGGGTGCCCGAACCCGTGCTTGTGCTGCCGGACTTCGCCGTCGTGGAGCCGCTGCCGGTACCGCCGGAGGTGCCGCCCGGGGCACCGCCGCCGACGGTGTCGCCGACCTTGCCGGAGACGGAGGCGACCGTGCCGTCCACCGAGGCGGTGAGCGTCGTCCCGGCCAGCGCCGCCTGGGCGTTGGCGAGGTTGGTCTGCGCGGTGGCGACCTGCTGCTGGGCCTGGGCCACGGCGGCGTCGTCGACCTTGGTGGTGGTGATCGTGGTGGTCTGCGGGGCGGGCGTACTGCTCCCGCCCGCCCCGCGTTCCCCACCGCCGCCGGAGCCGCCCGTGCCGCCGGATCCTCCGGTGCCACCGGAACCGCCCGAGCCGGACGAGTTGGCGGTGCCGGGGATCTGCTGGGTGGTCGTGGTGGTGACGCCGGCCTGCGCCTTGGTGAGGTTGGCGTTGGCCGTGGTGAGCGCCGCCTGTGCCGCGTCCACCTGCTGCTGGGCCGCCGTGGTGTCGACGGTGGCGAGCACCTGCCCCTTGGTCACGGTGTCCCCCACCGCCACCTTGACGGCGGTGAGCCGCCCGCCGGTGGTGAAGTCCTGGGCCGCGTCGGTGGGCGAGGCCAGGGTGCCGGTTCCGGACACGGTGGCCAGGACCGTGCCCTTGGCCACGGTCGCCGTCCGGACCTGGGCCTTGCCGGCCGCCACGCCGGTACCGCTGTCCAGGGTGGTGTACACCAGGGCGGCGCCGCCCAGCAGGGCCACGCCGAGCGCGGAATTGACGAGGACGGCACCACGCCGTCGCGGGAGCACCTTCATGCCGCACAGCTTCGCGGCGCGCTCTTGCGGCACCCTGGACGCCGCCTGGGAGAAGGCTGACCGGCCGAATCCGGGCATTCCGGCACGGGTCGCCCGGCCCGAGCCCTCGGCTTGGCCGTCGCCCGGTCATTCGTTGGCCGAACCCCCAGCAGCCTCCCAGCCACCCCCAGCCATCCGGGAGCCCGGTGCCACCCGGGCGGGGGTCCGCCCGCCGTACGGAGGTCCGGGGCCCGCGTAATTCACGGCGCGGTACGGCAGTGCCGGCCTATCCTGCCTGCCGTGACCGACTGGACCATGATCGAATCCGACGACTGTGCCGTACCCGCCGACCGCCCCCTGGAAGAACTGGTGCGAGAACTCTCCGCCGCCCTGGGGGATCCCGATCCGGCGGTCCGGGACGGAGCGCCCTACTCCGTCCTCGCGACCTGGATAGCCCGCGGGGTGATCGACGCCCCCCGGCGGCTGGCGCTGGGGGACGAGATGGCCGCCCGCCTCCAGGACCGGGAGATCCAGGCCCGCACGTTCGCCCCCCTCGTGCTCGACATGCTCGTGGAGAAGGGGGACTTCAGGGTCGGCTGGGTGGACGCGTTCGAGCGGTGGTACCCGGCGGAGACGGATCTGCGCGGCTACGACGAGAAGCTCGGCTGGCTTCATGCCGTCGCGCACGGCGCGGACCTGCTGGACCGGTTCGGGCGCCACCCCGAGGTGGATCCGGTGCGGATGCTGCACCTCGCCGCCACGCGGCTGACGACGCCCACCGACCACGTACTCGACCAGCTGGAGGACGACCGGCTGGCGAGGGCGGTCGCCCGTGTTCTCACCCGGCCCGACCTGAGCGAGCGCGACGCGACCACATGGCTGGACCCGATCGGGGCCTGCTTCGGAGCCGACCGCCTCAGTACCCCGGTTCCCGCCCACCTCACCAACTGCCTGCGCACGCTGCGCCTGCTCTATGTCCTCGCGGACCGGGGCGTGCGAGCGCCGGGCACCGAGTCGGCACCGGAAGCGCTCCGCCACCGTGCGGCGGTCAAGGAACGCATCGCCGCCGTCCTCGATCTGATCGTCAAACGATAGGCGCGGAGCTCGGGCGGGTCCGGCCGCGGGCCGCGGCCGGCAACGAAAACGGAGTGGGAGGTCGGCCCCGCCGACCACCCACACCCCAGCCCGACACGCCCAACAGCACCGTGCGGAAGGCCACGGCCACCCAGAGGCAGATCGAGTTGCCCACGACCGCGCCGAGCGAGATCCCG
>NZ_JBIVMI010000012.1:105059-135898 GCF_044753005.1 Kitasatospora sp. NPDC088548 | reverse complement strand
CCCGCCCCCCCGCCCCATCTCTTTTCCCAAACCGCTGGGGGGGGGGGGGGGGGGGGGCCGCGGGGGGCGGCCCCCCGCCCCCCCCGCGGGGGGGGGGGGGCCCCCCCCCCCCCCCCCACTCCGCTGCCGGACAGGCCCTACAGCTCCTTGCGGAAGGCCTCGGCCACCGAGAGGAAGATCGAGTTGCCCTCGACCTCGCCGATCGAGATCCGGACGCCCTCCGGGAACGGGCGGACGATCACGCCGGCCTCGGCGCAGGCCGCGGCGAACTCCGGGGAGCGGTCACCGAGCGCCAGCCAGACGAAGTTGGCCTGCGTGTCGGGGATCTCCCAGCCCTGGGCGCGCAGCCCGGCGACGACCCGGGTGCGCTCCTCGACCAGCGCGTCCACCCGGACCATCAGCGCCTCCTCGGCGCGCAGCGAGGCGACGGCCGCGTCCTGGGAGAGCTGGGTGACGCCGAACGGGACGGCGGTCTTGCGCAGCGCGTTCGCCACCGGCTCGTGCGCGATCGCGAAGCCGACCCGCATGCCCGCCAGGCCGTACGCCTTGGAGAAGGTGCGCAGCACACAGACGTTGGGCCGGTCGCGGTAGAGGTCGATGCCGTTGGGCACCTCGGGGTCGCGGATGAACTCGATGTACGCCTCGTCGATCACCACGAGGATGTCGGCGGGCACCGCGTCCAGGAAGCGCTCCAGCTCGGCGCGGTGGATCACGTTGCCGGTGGGGTTGTTGGGGTTGCAGACGAAGATCAGCCGGGTCTGCCCGGTGACCGCGGCGAGCATCGCGTCCAGGTCGTGGTCCCCGGCGGCGGTGAGCGGCACCGGGACGGGGGTCGCACCGGCGACCTGGGTGATGATCGGGTAGGCCTCGAACGAGCGCCAGGCGAACATCACCTCGTCGCCGGGGCCGGCGGTGGCGAGGATCAGCGACTGGGCGACGCCGACGGAGCCGGTGCCGGTGGCGATGTGCTCGGCCGGGACGTCGAAGTGCCGGGCCAGCTCGGCGGTGAGCTCGGTGACCGCCATGTCCGGGTACCGGTTGAGCGAGCCCGCCGCCGCGACCGCCGCTTCGAGCACACCGGGCAGCGGCTCGTACGGGTTCTCGTTGGAGGACAGCTTGTAGGCGTCGGCGCCGGCCGGCTTGCCGGGCTTGTAGGTGGGGATGCCGTCCAGGGTCGGCCTCAGCCGGGGCCCCTGTGCTGCCGTACCGCTCACGGTCCTTCTCCTTCTCTCTCCGCTGCGTTCGCGCCCGCCACGAACGGGATCGCCGCCGTACCCGGGATCTCGGAACGCACCCGGACCACCCCGGTCGGGTGCCCCGAACGATACCGACCGCGCTCACCCGTAGGAGTGAGATGCCCGGTCGGGTTACCGGTGCAGATCAGCCATTCTGCCGGGTTCCTTTGGCACATGTCAGAGGTAAGACGGCCGGTTTCGGGCAGGTATCGAAGGGGCGTGGGCGGGCTCACTCTTGGAGAAACGTATCTCCGAAGGCTTCCGATGCGCCGGTCACAGACCCTTGTCAGGAGCCATACGATCGGTCCGCCATGACAGCAGCAGCCAACCAGAGCGGTCGGCGACCCACCACCTCACGACGTCTGGAGCGGGCCGGCATCCGGGATGTGGCAGCAGCCGCCGGAGTGTCGATCACCACCGTCTCCGACGCGCTGAACGGTAAGGGCCGCCTGCCCGACGAGACCAGAAGCCGGGTGCGCGAGGTGGCCGAGCGCCTCGGCTACCGCCCCTCGGCAGCCGCCCGCACCCTGCGCACCGGACGATCCGGCCTGATCGGACTGACCGTCACGACCTACGGTGAAGAGCCTTTCACCTTCACCGAGTTCGCCTACTTCGCCGAGATGGCCCGCGCCGCCACCAGCGCCGCCCTCGGCCGCGGCTACGCGCTCGTGGTCCTGCCCGCCTCCTCCCGGCACGACGTCTGGGGCAACATCGCCCTCGACGGCACCGTGGTGATCGACCCGCCCGACCAGGACCCGCTGGTCAGCGAGCTGTACCGGTCCGGCGTCCCGGTGGTCAGCGACGGCAAGCCCGGCAACTGCCCGGTCACCGCCTGGGTCGACAACGACCACGAGGCCGCCGTGCTCGGCATCCTCGACCACCTCTCCGAGGCCGGCGCCCGCCGGATCGGCCTGCTCACCGGCACCAGCACCGACACCTACACCCGGCTCTCCACCGAGGCCTACCTCGGCTGGTGCGCCAAGGTCGGCCAGGAGCCGGTGTACGAGACCTACCCCGCGCACGACCCGGCCTCCGGCGCCGTCGCCGCCGACCGGCTGCTCGCCCGCCCGGACCGGCCGGACGCCGTCTACGGGCTCTTCGACCCCAACGGCACCGATCTGCTCGCCGCCGCCCGCCGGTACGGCCTGCGGGTACCGGACGACCTGCTGCTGGTCTGCTGCAGCGAGAGCGACGTCTACGCGACCACCGAACCGCCGATCACCACGCTCTCGCTCAAGCCCCGGCGGATCGGCACCACCGTCGTCAACCTGCTCATCGACGCCATCGAGGGCGTGGACTCCGGCACCGGCGTGGACATCGCGCGGCTCTTCCCGCCCCGTTTCCGCACCGCCGGCACCGGCCCGCCGCCCGGCACGCTGATGCCCACCGAGCTCATCGTGCGCGCCTCCTCCCAGCGGCGGAGCCCGCGCACCACCGTCAGCCCTCCCCGCTCCCCGGGCGAGATCTAGACCATACCTAGCCGGGACAAAACGGACCTGACGGACCGCCCGGCTGACGCTCCGGAGGATTGGATACCCACCAGGTGACGACGCCGGGAGAGTGGTCTTCCTATGATGGGCGAATGACACCCGAGGACCGCTTCCCCGGGCCTGAACACCCGGACTCAGGCCCCCGCCACCAGCCGGACCTCGACGTGCTGCCCTACGGCACCTACTACGAACCGGAGCCCGCCGGGGGCTATCCCGAGGCTTCGTACGAGGCGGAGACCTACAGCGGCTACGGCGGCGCCCGGTACCTCGAACAGCACTGGCCGGCCCCCGGGCAGGACCAGGAACACGGCGCCCCGCACACCACCGGCCACCACCCCGGACCGGAGCACACCGGCCACCACCCCGGCTACGAGCAGCCCCTCCCCGACCACTCCTCGCCCGCCGCCGCGCACCAGAGCGACGACCCGCCGACCATCGAGCTCGGCCCCCCGTTCACCGAGCCGGGCCTGCCGTACCACCCCTACCCCGCGCCCGGCCCCGGCGAGCCCCCCGGCCCGCTCTACGTCGTCGGCGACGTGCACGGCTACCTCGACGAACTCCGCTCCGAACTGCGCCACCAGGGCCTGATCGACGCCGACGGCCACTGGTCCGCCGGGCGCTCCCGGATCTGGTTCCTCGGCGACTTCACCGACCGCGGCCCCGACGGCATCGGCGTCATCGACCTGGTCATGCAGCTCGCCGCCGAGGCCGCCGCCGCCGGCGGCTACTGCCGCGCCCTGATGGGCAATCACGAACTGCTCTTCCTCGGCGCCGCCCGGTACGGCGACGAGCCCGTCCAGTCCACCGCCGGCACCGCCTCCTTCCTCGCCGCCTGGCGGCTCAACGGCGGCCAGCAGCACGACCTGGACCGCCTGGAGGGGCACCACATCAGCTGGCTCTCCCGGCTGCCGGCCATCGCGCTGGAGGACGGCCACCTGCTGCTGCACTCCGACACCACCGCCTACCTGGAGTACGGCGACTCCATCGCCGCGGTCAACGACGCCGTCCACGACCTGCTCGCCGACGAGGGCGTGGACGAGTGGTGGGACTGCTTCCGCCGCTTCACCAAGCGCTTCGCCTTCCGCGGCGACGCCGGCCCGATGGCCGTCCACGAGCTGCTCGACACCTACGGCGGCGCGCGCGTGGTGCACGGCCACAGCCCGATCCCGTACCTCACCGGCGCGGTGCACGCCGACGACGGCGCCCCGCCGCACATCCCCGGCCCGTACATCTACGCCGACGACCTCGCGGTCGCCATGGACGGCGGGGTCACCATGGAGGGGCGGCTGCTGGTCGCCCGGCTCCCGATCTGAACCGGTCGGCCGCGCCGAACCGACCGACGCGTCGCCCGCCCCTCCGCCAGTCCGTCCGTCCGTCCGTCAACCGGACAGGCGTTCGCCACCGCCCCTGACCTGCGCCGTTCCCCGGCCGGGGGCAAAGTTCCGGAAACCGACTGTCAACGCGGCCGCACCCGCCCCTACCATCGAGGCACACCACACCCGGCCGCTCGTGTGGCGGCCCGTCTCCGTGCCCGCCCGGCGGAGCGGACGGGGTTCGCATGAACGGGGTCCGTATGAACAACGCCCCGCATCTGCTCGCCGAGGACCGCCCGGACTTCGAGCGCCTCCTCGACGAAGCACTGCGCGACGGCACCATCCTCACCGCCCTGCGCGGGCCCGGCGCCCTCACCGCCGAGCAGCTGCGCACCAAGGCCCTGCGCGAGGCCGACGACATCGCGGCCGCGGCCGCCACCGAGTACGCGCACTACACCCGGCTGCGGCAGAGCCTGCGCGACACACCCCCGCCCGGCCAGGGCGGCACGGCCGGCGCGCCGGGGCTGTTCAGCCAGCTGCGCTCGGCGAACGGCGGCGCCGGACTGTTCCCGGTCCTGACCGTGCTCACCCCGATCCTCGCCTGGGCCGCCGCCCTGGTCCTGCTCCTCATCGGGTACACGCTGCGCGCCGCCAACCCCGGTCTGGCGCTGGCCGGTTCGGTCCTGACGGCCGGCTGGCTGGCACTGGCGGCCGGCCTGGTCGCGATGGCGGCCGGGATCGTCGGACTGGTCCTCACCGCGCTGCGGGACGGCTCCACGGCCCCCGCCGGCGCCGCCCCCGGGCTCGCGACCGAGGTCGCCGACGCCCGGCGCGCCTGGCAGCGCGCGCTGCGCGACCGCGCCCTGGTGGCGTACCTGCACGCCTGTCTGCACGCCGACCCGGCAGCACCGCCCGGCACCCCGGCGCCCGCCGACGGGCCGGTTCCGGCGGACCCGGCCCGGCCCGAATCCGCCCGGCCCGATTTCAGCAGCCCGGACTTCAGCAGCCCCGGCTACTCCAGCGGCCACTACTCCGGCCCCGGCTTCACCAGCCCCGGCGCCGACGGCCTCACCGACCCCGAAGGCCGCGAGCCGCGTACCGCCGCCTTCACCACCCCCGACTTCACCGGCCCCGGCTACACCCCGCCGGCCTTCACCGGCCCCGACGACGTCTGAGCGGCCAACACCCGTCCAGCTACGTGCTACTGACCCGTGTTCAGCCACCGAACCGGCCGGCCGAGCAGCTCGGCCGCCGGGGAGTGGTTCCCCGGCGCCGACGCCCCCGCCATGGCGGCGGCGGCCGTACCCGGCTCGGTACCGGGTGGCACCACGAGGAGGAGGAAGTGGTCCTCGAAGCCCCGGGTGAGGCTGATGGTCTCGGCGCTGGCGGGGAACCAGCCGATCCGGACCGATTGACCGTCCACGGTGACCGACCGGGGGATGTGGTACCAGGCCGAGGTGGACAGGCCGACCCGGAGGATGGGGCCCAGATGGACACTGAGCGCGGTGATCAGGTCCGGCAGCTCGGCCCGGGCGTCCTTCGTGCGGGGCCACCACGCGCCGTCGAACATCCCGCTGCGGGACATCGTCGGCTCCAGCACCAGCCGCGGCAGCAGGGGAACACCGGGGACGGACCACGGCCCCGGGGCGGAAGGAGTGGGAAGCCGAATCGGCATCATCAGGAGCCGCCCGTCCGGTCCGGAAAGAGGACCGATCATGACCCAGGGCGACACCAATGTGGGTACCGGTGTGCGACATGTCCTCGGTTGCCTCCCACGGTACTCCGCGCCGGCCCGCCCCCGGGCCGACCTGGCCCGGAGTAGCCTGGACATGTCCAGGGCACCCCGCATCCCGGTCACCTTCTCCGGCCTCGTCCTGGACGAAGGACCCTTCCGGGCGGCCGCCCTCGCCGCACCGGAGTCAGGCACCGGTGACACCGTGACCACCCACTCCACGAAGCCGACAGGCCTTCGCCACGACCTCACAGTCGCCGACGCGATGGAACCGTTCGAGTACCAGATCCCCGACGACAGCACCGTCGACCAGGCCGACGACATCCTCCGCAGCGCGGGCGTCCCCTACCTCCTCGTCCGTGACCACAACGGCCGCTGCGAAGGCCTGGTCACCCGGACGGGACTCCACCCGTTCCTCGCCCCGCCCTGGTACACCGAACTCACCCCGGTCAGCAGCACCAGGCACCAGCGCGGCCCGTTCGCCTGGCCGACCATGACCCTCTCCACGGCCGCTGTCGCGATGCGGATCAAGCACCTGACCGTCTGGCCGGTCATCGACGACGACGGCTACCTCCTCGGCATCCTCACCGCCGACCGGGTCGCCGGCCTGATCGAGACCACCCTCCGCTGAGCGGCGCACCACCCGAACGCCGTACCGGTCACCGGAGCACCCTCCGTCGCGTCAGTCCGGCGGGCGGGAGGCCGAAGGTGACGGCGGTGGAGCCGTCGCAGCGTTCCGACTTGCCGTGAGCTGCTGGACCGCACTCACGCAGGTCAACGCAAGTCAACAAGGCGCTGTTCCGGAAGGCCGGTACGGCCTCGCGGAACAGCGCCCGTCAGCTGACGCGTCAGTCTGCCGGCGGGAGGTTGACCCGCTGGCAGACTGGGCGTTCACCTCTGTCAGGGCTAGTGCCGTCGGCGGGGTGCGGCTCGTCCGCTCCGCCTCATAAAAATGAGGAGTGAGCCTCCCAAGGCAATGGCAGCCGCCGAGCCGACCGCAATGCCGATCGATCCGCCAGGGCCGGTGGCAGCCAGTACGTGCTCCGACTCCTTCGGATGCTGAACGGGGACACCCTGCTCGTGACCACCTGGAGCGTTGCCGTGGTTTCCCTGGAACACGCGGGCTCGGTGATCACCTGAACACCCTGATCATGGACAGGTCGACCGCTCGGTTGATCACGTGGGAGAGGCTGAACGTTCCGTTGATCCTCGCCTCATGCGCGAGCCACCCGACATCGACGGGCGCCGTCTCCTGTCCCAGCGGATGGGTGAATCCGGTGACGACCCAGCGACCCCCGAGCGGAGAGGACGCGTCGACCAGCCAGTCCCAACGGGCCCCGTACGCACTGATCAGGAACTCGGCGGCGAACAACATCAGCAGCGAGTGCGCCCTGGCCCACTCGTCCTCGGACAGTTCCGGGTAGGTCGCCCACTCGGCGAGTTGGTCTCCGACGATGCGGGAGGCCGTACCCGGATCGGTCTGCATCAGGTCCTCGCGCTCACCGATGGTGGTCAGCGCCCCTCGCGTGTACTCACGGCATTCCACCGCCCAGCCAGCGACATCGGGCTCACTGTTGCTCTGCTGATTCATGGCGGCATCAGTATCAGAGCAGATCACCAGCCCGCCGGCCACCCTTCCTCCCTGGAGCAGCCGCACGCCGAAGCGCTGCTCCGGGAAAGCCTCCCGGCTTCCCGGAGCAGCGCAGCCGGCGGGGCGACGTCAGTCCGCCAGCGGCAGGTAGACCCGGTTGCCCTGGGCGGCGAACTCCTCGGACTTGGCCTTCATGCCCGCCAGGGCCTCGGCGTCGAACTCGGTCTCCACGGCACTGGAGCCCTCGCCGTGCTCGGCCCGGATCTTTTGACTGATCTTCATCGAGCAGAACTTCGGGCCGCACATGGAACAGAAGTGGGCCGTCTTGGCGGGCTCCGCGGGGAGGGTCTCGTCGTGGAAGGCGCGGGCCGTCTCCGGGTCGAGGGCCAGGTTGAACTGGTCCTCCCAGCGGAACTCGAAGCGGGCGTCGGAGAGGGCGTCGTCCCAGGCCTGGGCGCCGGGGTGGCCCTTGGCGAGGTCGGCGGCGTGGGCGGCGATCTTGTAGGTGATGACGCCGGTCTTCACGTCGTCCCGGTTGGGCAGGCCCAGGTGCTCCTTGGGGGTGACGTAGCAGAGCATCGCGGTGCCCCACCAGGCGATCATCGCGGCGCCGATGCCCGAGGTGATGTGGTCGTAGCCGGGGGCGACATCGGTGGTCAGCGGGCCGAGGGTGTAGAACGGCGCCTCGTCGCAGATCTCCCGCTGGAGATCCATGTTCTCCTTGATCTTGTTCATCGGGACGTGGCCCGGGCCCTCGATCATCACCTGGACGTCCTTGGCCCGGGCGATCCGGCCGAGTTCGCCCAGCGTCCGGAGTTCGGCGAACTGCGCCTCGTCGTTGGCGTCGGCGATCGAACCGGGCCGCAGGCCGTCACCGAGCGAGAAGGTGACGTCGTAGCGGGCGAGGATGTCGCAGAGCTCCTCGAAGTTGGTGTGGAGGAAGTTCTCCCGGTGGTGCGCCAGACACCAGGCGGCCATGATCGAGCCGCCGCGCGAGACGATGCCGGTCTTGCGGCGGGCCGTCAGCGGGACGTACCGCAGCAGCACTCCGGCGTGGACGGTCATGTAGTCCACGCCCTGCTCGCACTGCTCGACGACGGTGTCGCGGTAGACGTCCCAGCTGAGGTCCTCGGCCTTGCCGTCGACCTTCTCCAGCGCCTGGTAGAGCGGCACGGTGCCGATCGGCACGGGGGAGTTTCGCAGGATCCACTCGCGGGTGGTGTGGATGTTGCGGCCGGTGGAGAGGTCCATCACGGTGTCCGCGCCCCAGCGGGTGGCCCAGGTCATCTTCTCCACCTCCTCCTCGATCGAGGAGGTGACGGCGGAGTTGCCGATATTGGCGTTGATCTTCACCAGGAAGTTGGTGCCGATGGCGGCCGGCTCGACCTCGGGGTGGTTCACGTTGACCGGGATGACGGCCCGGCCGCGCGCCACCTCGGAGCGGACGAACTCCGGCGCCAGGCCCTCGCGCAGGGCGACGAACTCCATCTCCGGGGTCACGATTCCGCGCTTGGCGTAGCCGAGCTGGGTGACTGCGACGTCGCCGCGGCCGCGCAGGGGGCGGCGCGGGCGGCCGGGGAAGACGGCGTCCAGGTTCTTCAGGTTTCCGCCGCGCGGCGAGGTGTGCTTGATCCCGTCGTCCTCGGGGCGGGCCTCGCGGCCGTCGTACTCCTCGACGTCGCCGCGCTGGCGGATCCACGCGTCGCGCAGCGCGGGCAGGCCGCGCCGTACGTCGGGCTCGTACGCCGGGTCGGTGTACGGCCCGGAGGTGTCGTAGAGCGGGACGCTCTTCTCGTTGGTGAGCACGACCTCGCGGTACGGAACGCGCAGGTCGGGGCGGGACCCGTCGCGGTAGGCCTTGCGCCAGGCCGGGGTCGGATAGCCGGTGCCCGCGCTGCTGACGGCGGCGTTCTGGGCAGACTGCGGCTGTGCATCAAAAGTGGTCATCAGACCTTCAACTCCCTACGCCGGCATTACCCGGTCAGGTTCCTGCGGTCGGCGCAGCGTTCGGCACGTCCAGCGACGTCCCGGTCAGCGCCCTCTCAGCCCGGTGCTCCGAGCTCCCGTGTCCGCAGGCGGTATTGCCCGCGCATGACGTCCAACACCGTAGCGAGCCGATCGCGGCTGGTCCAGAGGGGGTCGGTGCCCGGCGATTCGGCCGGCGGGCCCACCGGGGGAGCCCGGCCCGGCAGACTGGCAGTCACACGGGCAGGCGACGAGGGAGGCCGTAGTGGTCGGAAGCACAGGGCGGGTCACCGGTCCGGTCGGAGCCGGTCTGGTCGGCGAGGTGATGGTGCACGTCAGGGAGCGCCAGGGGACGGAGGCCTTCCTGGCCTACCTCGCCGTACCGGGCGACCGGCTGTCGGTCGGCACACCGGTGGTGGTGGTCGAGTACCACCCGCCCCGGACCGTCTATGTGGCACCGGTCTTCCCGTGACACGCTTGTGACAGCCCGTCACGTCACTTCCCTTTCCTTCGAGTTGCCCTGAGCGGACAATCCGAACCGGCGCATCTCATGCGCCGTAAGGGGGAGTTGAACCATGGTGCTCATCATCGCGGGGGCCGTCGTCGCCGCGCTGGTCTTCGGGATCACGCTCTTCAAACTCATGTGGCGGGTGGCGGAGCCCAACGAGGCTCTGATCATCTCCGGCTCCCGGCACCGGACCGAGGGGGTCGGCGACGGTCTGGGCTTCCGGATCGTCACCGGCCGCGGGACCTTCGTCACGCCGGGCCTCCAGGGTGTCCGCCGGCTCTCACTGGACCTCAACGAGGCCGAGCTGAACGTCGAATGCGTCACCTCACAGGGCATCCCGGTCCACGTCAAAGGCGTGGTGATCTTCAAGGTCGGCGACGACGAGGTCTCCATCGCCAATGCCGCCCGGCGCTTTCTCGACCAGCAGAAGCTGATCAGCCAGCGCGTCCACAACGTCTTCGCCGGCCACCTGCGCTCGATCGTCGGCGGGCTCACCGTCGAGGACATGATCAGGGACCGCGAGCGGCTCACCGGGGAGACCAGGGCCGCCTCCGGGCTGGAGATGGAGAAGCTCGGGCTGATCATCGACACCCTGCAGATCCAAGAGATCATCGACCCCACCGGCTACATCAAGAACCTCGCCATCCCGCACGCCGCCGCCGTCCAGCGGGACGCCCGGATCGCCCAGGCCGAGGCCGACCGGATGGCCACCGAGGCGGAGCAGGAGGCCGCCGCGCGCAAGGCCGAGGCCACCCGCAACAGCCAGATCCAGCAGTCCGCCTACCAGGCCGAACGGGACACCGCCAACGCCCGCGCCGAGCAGGCCGGACCGCTCGCCCAGGCCGCCGCCCGGCAGGAGGTGGTCGTCCAGGAGACCAAGGTCGCCGAGCTGGAGGCCCGCCGCAAGGAGCAGCAGCTGCAGATCGACGTCCGCAAGCCGGCCGACGCCAAGGCGTACGAGACCCGCACCAGGGCCGAGGCCGACCGCGACGCCCGGATCTCCGCCGCCCAGGCGCAGGCCCAGGAGACCGAGCTGAAGGCGGCGGCCGAGGCCGGCCAGGTCAAGATCGCCGCCGCGGCCGCCGCGGAGGCCACCAAGCTGCGCGGGCTCGCCGCCGCCGAGGCGACCAGGGCCACCGGGGAGGCGGAGGCCGCCTCCGCCGAGGCCCGCGGTCTGGCGGACGCGGAGGCGACCCGGGCGATCGGGCTCGCCAAGGCCGAGGGCATCCGGACCCGGGCCGCCGCCCTCTCGGAGAACCAGGAGGCCGTGGTGGCACAGGAGTTGGCGGAGAAGTGGCCGGACATCGTGCTGGCCGCCGCCGAGTCCTTCGGCAATGTCGAGCACATGATCCTGCTGAACGGCGCCGACGGGGTGGGCGAGCTGTTCGCCAAGGCCCTCACCATGGGCGGCACCGGCCTCGGCCTCGCCCGGCAGCTGCTCACCACCATGCACGGTCCGGAACAGCCGGCGGCTCCGGCGCCGGGGCCGGTCCAGCAGGTGCCGATCGAGGACCGCGCGGTGACGGAGGCCCGGGTCCGACGGTCGGCGGACGACAGCTGACGGATGACAGGTAACGGATGACGACTTTCAACATTCGTTTTCTGTTATCTGTTATCTGTTAGTTGTCGGTTGTCCGCCGCCACCAGAACGACCGGCGCCCGCACCCCACGCAGGGGGTACGGGCGTCCGGGGTCCGTACGGGTCAGCTCTTGGCGGCCTTCTTCACCAGGATCACCACGGCGGCGGCGATGCCGACCACCACCAGCAGCTTGATGACCACGCTCAGCAGGGCGCCGACGACGCCGAACACGAACCCCACGATGTTCCAGGCCAGGATCAGCACCAGCACCGGGACGACGATGTTGCGCACCCAGGAGGGCAGCGACTTCCAGAACTCAGCCATGTCCGTTCCTTCTCTCCCCTCGGGGCCGGCTGCCGTCCGGTGCCGCATCCCGTTTGCTTTCGATACTTCGATCGTACGGGGCCGCAAGTGCCGGAACGAGAGCCAACGGCCCGGAGAGAACCCCGAGATCACCCCGACTCCGACCCCCGGGGGCTCCCCTGAGGATCAGACCGGCCAGGAGGATCAGACCGGCCACGTCTCGCCACGCCAGGCGGCGTCCCAGAACATCCACTCGTAGCGCGAGGTGGTGGTGAAGTGCTCGACCACCCGGCGGCGCTCCGCCGGGGAGATCTCCTCGCCGAGCCGGTCGGTGAGCGCCAGCACCCGCCGCACCACGGCCTGGAACGTCTCGTCCCCGTAGGTCGCGATCCACTTCGCGTAGAGCGGGTCGGGGGAGCCCTTGGCGAGCAGTTCGTCACCGACCCGGGCATAGATCCAGTAGCAGGGCAGCACCGCGCCGACGGCCTCGGCGAAGGAACCGCCGTAGACGGTCGCCAGCAGATAGCTGGTGTAGGCCCGGGTGGTGGGCAACACCGGTTCCGTGGCGGCCTGTTCGGCGCTGGCGCCGAAGGCCTCCATGAACTCGGCGTGCATGCCCTGCTCGGCCGCCAGCGCGCCGACCGCGTCGTCGGCGAAGGCCCGCACCTCCTCCTCACCGGGCGCCTTGGCGGCGCAGACGGCGAGCGCGCGGGCGTAGTCGCGCAGGTAGTGCGAGTCCTGGACGACGAAGTGGCGGAACGCCTCCCGGGGCAGGGTGCCGTCGGTGAGGCCGCCGATGAAGGGGTGGTCGAGGATCTTGGCGTAGACCGGTTCGATCGCCGCCCAGAGTTCTTCCGTCAGGCTCAGGCTCATACCCCGACCCTAACCGGGCCCCGGATCAGTCCTCGGGCGGGGAGAACACCACGAGCACCCGCAGTTCCTCGGTGATGTGGTGGAACCGGTGCGGCACCCCGGCGGGGACGTAGACGACGGTGCCGCGCGCGACCGTGGCGGTCTCGTCGCCGACGGTCAGTTCGGCCCGGCCGCTGACCACCTGGTAGATCTCGTCCTGGGCATGCGCGGTCTGCGGGTCGGTGTCGCCCGGGGAGAGCGCGTAGAGGCCGGCGGACATCCGCGGCTCGCGCAGAAAGCGCAGATAGGCACCGTCGTTGGCGGCGCGCTCGGCGTCCAGTTCGTGCAGCCGGAAAAGCTTCATCGGTGCTACCCCTCCAAGTCCGGGACCACCGGGCATTCAACACCAACATGCCCGGTGGGAGCTTCCCCCGCCCCCCGGTGGCCTGCGACGCTGGGGCCATGAAGGGTTTCGTCATCAAGACACTTATCAACGCGGCCGCCATCTGGGTGGCCGCCTGGATCGTCACCGGCATCACGCTGACCGGTGACGACTGGCAGCACAAGACCCTGACGGTGATCGCCGTGGCGCTGGTCTTCGGGGTGGTCAACTGGCTGATCAAGCCGGTGGTGAAGCTGTTCTCGCTGCCGCTGTTCATCCTCACCCTGGGCCTGATCACCTTCGTCATCAACGCCCTGATGCTCTGGCTCACCTCCTGGGCCTCGGACAAGCTCCACCTGGACTTCCACGTCGAGGGCTTCTGGGCCGCGCTGTTCGGCGCGCTGATCATCAGCCTGGTCTCCTGGGGTCTCAACCTCGCCCTGGGCGACGACGACTGAGCGTCCGGCCCGGTGCGCCAGCACGAGAGCCGACACGAGAGCCCACGCGAAAGGGGCCCGTGCCCGGGTGGTTCACCGGGTACGGGCCCCTTCGGCCACGCTGGTCCCGCAGCCGGTCACCCGGCGTTCTCACGCCCTCGGAGGATGTCCGCGAGCTCAGCGTCCAGTTCACCCCCGGTGATCTCCTGACCCATCGGCACCAGCCGGTCGGTCCGGGCCAGGAAGGCGATCAGCGGCGCCGCGGAGGCACGCAACAGGGCGTCCCCGTCGGGAGAGTGCAGCACGATGCAGACCTCGGAGAGCTCCCCGCTGACCGGGTGGATGTGCACATCGCCCTCGCCGGCCGGACGACTGATCCCGTCGAGCAGCAGCTCACGGGCGAAGACCCAGGTCACCGGTTCGTCACCGGGCAGGTGGAAGGTGAAGCGGACCGCGTACGGGTCGATCGGGTCGTACGCGAGGTCGACCACGATGCGGAAGGAGAGCTCGTTCGAGGCCACGAGGTTCATCACCAGGTGGCCCTGGACTGTGGTGTGCTGCATGGCGCCAGTACCTCTCGTTCTGCCCGGTCGCACGTGCTGAGGGTCCGCGCGGGCCGGACAAGGCAGTTCGCTGACAGGGGATGAGGGAGTGCGACTGTGTCTGTCGCGTAGACGATTTGGCGGTTTTGTGTAACCGATCCCCGTTCGATCCTCATCGTCCACGTTTGGTCGCGCCATGGACAAGGCGCGCTTTTTCAAATGGTGAACAAAGCGGAACCAAAGCGACACGGGGAGTTTCAGAGGACGAACGACGGTGTCATCGCGCCGACGCTCCGACGCAGTTGCCCGGCGACGACGGCCAGCCGGTCGGCCTGTTCCACCGGGAGCGAGACGGCCATCGTCGCGACCACCGACCCGACGGTGATCGGCACCGCCGCGCAGACCGTGCCGAGCGCGTACTCCTGGCGCTCCAGGACGGGCATGGTCGGCCGTAGCGCGGAGAGCCGGCGCAGGACGGCCGCCTCGTCGACGAGGGTGGACGGGGTGAGCCCGACCGGCGGGTGGCGCGCGAGGTGGTCACGCCGGGCGTCCTCGGGGAGCTGACCCAGCAGGCACTGGCCGATCGCGTGGGCGTGCGCGGTGGCCTGGAAGTCGGCCCAGGGTTCGACGGCGGGCTGCCCCCGTCCGGCGACCACGTCCACCACCCGCACCTCGCCGTCCTGGTAGAGCGCGAAGTAGACCGCGGCGCCGAGTTCGCCCCGCAACCGCTCCATCCGGGCGCGCAGATCGTGCCGCTGGGACTGGCGGTCGTCGGCCCGTCCTATGCCGTCCACCGACTCCCCGTAGAAGAACCTGCCGTCGTCCCGGCGGAGGTAGCCCTCGTGGGTCAGCGTGCGCAGCAGGTGGTAGGCGGTGCCGAGCGGCAGGCCGGCGGCCCGGGCGAGCTGCTTGGCCGTGGCCCCCTGCCGGAACCCGCCGACGGCCTCCAGCAGCCGCAGCGCCCGCTGGACCGAGGCGATCAGGGTGGGCGGCCGGTCCTTGCGCGGAGGTGACGTGGGCGTCGGCAACCTGACCACCCTCCCCGCACGGAGCGCCTTGGACTGCTCTGCGATCTGATCCATGGCCACACCCAGCCCCCAGCCCGAGTCACTGCACAGGTGGACATACGGAGTGAAGTGCTCCGATTCGCCCGATAGTCGCTCATTGCAGCACAGGGACGGCGCGGCTGCAATCACTCTCACACGGTTCACTCGGTAAAATCCTTGGAATCGAAGGTTAAAAGTCCGATCGACCCACTATTTTCATGATCGGTTTAAGCTTCATCTTCATTATCCAAGATCCATCAGCGTCGCGCCCTGTCCCCGAACGGACGCACCCCGGGCAGGTCAGCGTTTCGGCCCCGCCGCCCTGCGGGAGACTCCCGCACAACGCTCCAGCCCCGGAGGTCTCCATGGGCCCAGCGAACACCCACCAGCCACCACGCCCCGTGGTCAAGCGCACCGCGCGGGCGATCCTGCTGGAACTCGACCCGGACGACCCGTACGGCCCGGCCTCGATCGTGCTGATCAAGCGGCTCCGGCCCGACTCCCCGCGCCCGTACTGGATCACCCCGGGCGGCGGGGTGGAGCGCGACGACCGCACCGTGGTGGACGCCCTGCACCGGGAGGTGGACGAGGAGCTCGGCGGCAAGGTCGTCGACGTCGTCCCCGCCTTCGTGGACACCGTCAGCCACCCCCACCCGCACCCCCACGCGCCGGGCGGGACCGCCGTCGACCACGGCGCCCCGCTCCACCCGCACGGGGTCAAGGTGCAGCACTTCTTCGTCTGCCGGCTCGCCTCGATGGACCTCACCCGGCGGCACGGGCCCGAGGTGGACGAGCCCAACGGCGAGTACGAGGTGGTCCGGCTGCCGTTCACCCGGGAGGGCGTCACCTCGGTCAACGTCGTCCCGCCCAGCCTGCGGGCGTACCTGGCGGCCAACATCGAGGGCATCCGCGCGCTCCTCGCCTCCGACCTGGGCTGAGCGGAGCCTCAGCCGGCCGCCAGGTCGCCGACCAGGTCGTGCCGGATCCGCTCCGGCGGCACCCCGGAGCGCAGCAGCACGCCGACCCCGCGCCGCACCATCGCGGCGGGCCCGCTGAGGTACGCCTCGCGGCCCGCCCACGGCCCGAACCGACCTGCGGTCTCCGGCAGTTCACCGGTAAGCAGTCCGCCTCCCGGGGCCCCGGGGCCGGACAGCACCGGGTGCACCGAGAGCCAGCGGTGGCACCGGGCCAGCTCGCTCAGCGCCGCCAGCTCGTAGAGCTCGGCGGCCTGCCGGGCACCGTAGAAGACCTCCACCGAGCGGCCGGCCGCACCGTACTGGGCGACCTCCTCCACCAGCGCCCGGACCGGGGCGATGCCGGTGCCGCCGCCGAGACAGAGCAGGTCCGAACCGGCCGCGTGGTCGACCGTCATCGCGCCGGCCGCCGGACCGAGCCGCAGCACGTCCCCCGGCACGGCCCGGTGCACCAGGGCGTTGCTCACCCAGCCCGCCGGGACGGCCTTCACATGGAAGGTCAGCAGACCGTCCGGCCGGGGCGCCGAGGCGAACGAGAAGTGCCGCCAGACCCGCGGCCACCAGGGCGTCTCCAGGCTGGTGTACTGCCCGGCCCGGTACGGGTACGCCTGGTCGGGGCGGACGGTGACCACCGCGATGTCGGGGGTGCGGCGCTCGTGCGCGACCACCTCGGCCTGCCACCAGGGCGGCGAGGTACGGGCGGCCTCCTCGGCGGCCTCGATCATGATCGAGGAGACCAGGCGGTAGACCCGGCGCCAGGCCAGCTCCGTCTCCTGGTCCCAGCGGTTGCCCGCGTACCGGGCCAGTGCCTGCACCAGACACTCGCCCACCGGGCCGAAGTGGCTGGTCAGCGTCCCGTACCGGCGGTGGCCGCGGCCGAGGGCGCTCAGCCGGGTCCGCAGGCCGGCCGGGTCGTCGGCGCTGCGGGCGGCCATCAGCAGGGCGCGGAAGAGGCGGTCGCGCTGGACGTCCATGGCGGCCGGGAAGAGCGCGCGGATCTCGGGGTGGTGCAGGAAGATCAGCGCGTAGAAGTGCGCGGTGGCCCGGTCGGCGACCGGCTCGACCGCGGCCAGGCTGGCCCGGATCAGCTCGATGTCCCGGGCGGTGGGCGGCTGTTCGGCCGCGGCGCGCGGATCGGGCGCGGCCAGGGGAGCGGGAGCGGGGACCGCGGAAAAGGGAACGGCGCGGGGCGCGGTGGGGGCCTGCGGTGCCCGGGCCCGGGCACCCGTGGTCTCTCCGGCCGGGGGCTGGGGAAGGCCCCCCGGGCCCGCCCAGTTGAGGCCCGGCGCCCGGGTGAACAGCGGCTCGATCACCGGCCCGGCGGCCGGGGCCCAGAGGTCCGGCGTACTCGGCGCGGGGATCGTGGGCGGTTCGGCCGGCCGGGCGGGGATCACCGGCACCGGCGGGACGTCCGGCGGGTCCGACGGCACCGGCGGCAGCGCCGGCCCGAGCCGTGCCCCGGGCTCCGGCCCGGCCGGTGCGGCGTCCGGCAGGCCCGGCACGGCCGTGACCGCCGCCGAGCCGTGCCCGGTCCGGACCAGGAACGTTCTGCGTGACTTCACCGCAACGTTTCGAGTACTCAAGAGAATCGTTTCGCCTCCGGCCGGCCTCTGCCACCACCTGGCTTGTCCTACTGACGCCTAGGCAGCGTGGCACGCCCGAAGTGCTCATCCGACGAATCACGCGAAGCCCGGACACCCGGCCCCCGTACGCGCTACTCTCGCCCGGTCCATGGCCGTCCTGGGGCGAACTGCCCCCAGGACGGCCACCGCGACCACGAAGGGCCGCCGTGACCACCGCCGCCGTGGCGGTCACAGCCATGGCGGTCACAGCCTGCGCAGCAACGTCCCCGGCTGCTCGACGCAGTCCGCGACGAACCGCAGGAACCCGCCCGCGGTACCGCCGTCGCAGACCCGGTGGTCGAAGGTGAACGACAGCTGGGTCACCTCGCGCACCGCCAACTCGCCCTCGTGCACCCAGGGTCTGGCGACGATCCGGCCGACGCCGAGCATCGCCGCCTCGGGGTGGTTGAGGATCGGGGTGGAGCCGTCCACGCCGAACACCCCGTAATTGTTCAGGGTGAACGTCCCGCCGGTCAGCTCGGCCGGGGTGAGCGAGCCCGACCGGGCCGCCTCGGTCAACCTGCCGAGTTCGGCGCCGAGTTCCTCGGTGGTCCGCAGCTGCGCGTCCCGCACCACCGGGACGACCAGCCCGCGGTCCCCCTGGGCGGCGAAGCCCAGGTGCACGGCGGAGTGCCGAAGGATTCCGGAACCGTCCTCCGTCACACTGGAGTTGAGCTCCGGGAAGCGACCCAGCGCCACCGTGCAGATCCGGGCGAGCAGCGCCAGCACGCTCACCTTCGGCCCCGGCGCGGCGTTCAACTGCCGCCTGAGCGCCATCAGTCCGGTGGCATCGGCGTCCACCCAGCAGGTCGCGGCGGGGATCTCCCGGTGGCTGCGGGTGAGCTTCTCCGCCACCGCCCGGCGCAGCCCGCGCAGCGGGACGACGCCCTCCACCGCCGGAGCGACCGGGGAAGCCAGGGAAGCCGGGGAGACCGCGGATGCCACGGCCAGCGCCGCCACCGCCCGGTCCACATCCACCCGCATGATCAGCCCGTCCGGCCCGCTCCCGGTCAGCGCCGCCAGATCGATGCCGTGCTCCCGGGCGGTACGCCGGACCAGCGGCGAGATCACCGGCACCACGGCGGGCCCCGCCGCGGTCACCGGGGCCGGCACGGTCACCGGATCGGCCACGGCCACCCGGGCCGCCGCCACCGCGGGAGCGGCCCCCGCAGGAGCCACCGGCGGTCGAACCGGTCCCCCGACCCGGCGCCGCCGACCGCCCCGGTCGGGCTCGGCCACGCCGTACCCGACCAGCGGCCGCTCCAGCGCCGTGGCGGTCTCCCCGGCCGAAGCCGCCCCACCGGTCAACGGCTCACCCGGCTCACCGACGGCGGGCGCCACCGCGACCGTCACCAGCGGCGCGCCGACCGCCACCTCCTCACCCGGCTCGCCGTACCGGGCGGTGACCACCCCGCCGTACGGGCAGGGCACCTCCACCACGGCCTTGGCCGTCTCCACCTCCACCACCGGCTGGTCGACCGCGATCACCTCACCGACCTCGACCATCCAGCGCACCACCTCCGCCCCGGTGAGCCCCTCACCGAGGTCGGGCAGGGTGAACTCGCGCACGACCGGCATCATCCTCAGTCCTCCCACTGCAACCGGGCGACCGCGTCCAGGATCCGGTCCACCCCGGGGAGGTGGTGGTGCTCCAGCATCGGCGGCGGGTACGGGATGTCGAAGCCGGTGACCCGCAGTACGGGGGCGGCCAGATGGTGGAAGCAGCGCTCGGTGACCCGCGCGGCGATCTCCGCGCCGGTGCCGCCGAAGCCGGTCGCCTCGTGCACCACCACGGCCCGGCCGAGCGAACGCACCACCCGGCAGACCGTCTCGTCGTCGAACGGCACCAGAGTGCGCAGGTCCAGCACCGCGAGGTCCCACCCCTCGGCCTTCGCCACCTCGGCCGCCTCCAGGCAGACCGGCAGCGAGGGCCCGTAGGTGATCAGGACGGCGGAGCTGCCGGTGCGCCGCAGCACGGCCCGGCCGATCGGCTCGACCGGCGCCGCCGGGTCGAACCCGGCCTTGCCCCAGTAGAGCCGCTTGGGCTCCAGGAAGATCACCGGATCGTCGGAGGCGATCGAGGCGCGCAGCAGCCCGTACGCGTCGGCCACCGTCGCCGGGGTGACCACGTGCAGGCCGGGGGTGCTGGTGTAGTACGCCTCGGAGGCGTCGCTGTGGTGCTCGACGCCGCCGATCCCGCCGCCGTACGGGATGCGGACGGTGATCGGCAGCGGCAGCCGGCCGGCCGTCCGGTTGCGCATCTTGGCGACGTGCGAGAAGAGCTGCTCCAGCGCCGGGTAGGCGAAGGCGTCGAACTGCATCTCCACCACCGGGCGCAGCCCGTACATCGCCATGCCGACGGCGGTGCCGAGGATGCCGGCCTCGGCCAGCGGGGTGTCCAGGCAGCGGTCGGGGCCGAACTCGGCGGTCAGCCCGTCGGTGATCCGGAAGACGCCGCCGAGGGCGCCGACGTCCTCGCCGAGCACGTGCACCGCCGGGTCCGCGCGCATGGCGTCCCGCAGCGCGGAGTTGAGCGCCTGCGCCATGCTCACCGTGGTCGGCATGGCCGGTGTCGCCGGTGTCGCCGGTGTGGCCACGGTGCTCTTCCTGGTCGCCGGTGTCGCTGCGGCCGCCGCACGAGCGGCGACGGAGGCCTCGTTCATCGGTGCCCCACCTCGGCCTCGGCGGCCAGTTCGGCGGCCAGCTGGTCGGCCTGCTCCCGCAGTTGCGGGGTGGGCTCGGCGAAGACGTGGGTGAACAGCGACATCGGGTCCAGCTCGGCGTCGGCGTGGAACTCGGCCCGCATCCGGGCCGCCAGCGCCTCCGCCTCGTCGGCGGCGTCCTGCACCAGCGTGTCGTCCAGCACGCCGAGTTCGCGCAGTGCGCGCTCCATCAGCAGGATCGGGTCGTGCTCCCGCCAGGCGGCCACCTCGGTGTCGTCCCGGTAGCGGGTGGCATCGTCGGCGTTGGTGTGCGCCTCGATCCGGTAGGTGAGCGCCTCGACCAGGGTCGGTCCGCCGCCGGCCCGGGCCCGCTCGACCGCCTCGGTCAGCACGCTGTGCACGGCGGGCGCGTCGTTGCCGTCCACCAGGCGGCCCGGTATGCCGTAGCCGACGGCCTTGTGGGCCAGGGTGGGCGCGGCGGACTGCGCGGTGAGCGGGACGGAGATGGCGTAGCCGTTGTTCTGCACCAGGAAGACCACCGGGGCCTGGAGCACCGCGGCGAAGTTCAGCGCCTCGTGGAAGTCGCCCTCGCTGGTGCCGCCGTCACCGAGCAGCGCCAGCGCGACCACCGGCTCGCCGCCCAGCCGTGCGGCGTGCGCCAGCCCGACGGCGTGCGGGGCCTGGGTGGCCAGCGGCGTGCAGAGCGGCGCCGTACGGACGGCGCGCGGGTCGTAGCCGGTGTGGGCGTTGCCGCGCAGCAGGGTCAGCGCCTCCAGCGGGTCGACGCCCCGGGAGACCACGGCGAGGGTGTCGCGGTAGCTGGGGAAGAGCCAGTCCTGCTCGCCGAGCGCCAGCGCGGCCGCGACCTGGCAG
The DNA here is from genome assembly GCF_044753005.1 of Kitasatospora sp. NPDC088548. Taxonomy (NCBI): domain Bacteria; kingdom Bacillati; phylum Actinomycetota; class Actinomycetes; order Kitasatosporales; family Streptomycetaceae; genus Kitasatospora; species Kitasatospora sp. NPDC088548. The sequence goes on along the minus strand of NZ_JBIVMI010000012.1, from coordinate 114,790 downwards.
GCCTCCTGGCCGGTGGAGGCCGGGTAGACGGCCAGCCGGCCCTGCTTGGTGAGGGTGGTCGCCTGCTGGTTGTAGCGGCGGCCGACCACCAGGCGGCGGTACAGCTCGCGCAGCAGCGCGGGATCGTACTTCTCCAGCGCGGGGGTGCCGAGCACGCGGACGGGCGAGACGTCCGGGAGCAGCGGGGCCGGGTCGGTGCGCGGGGCGGTCGCCCCGGGCAGCCAGCCGGGCACCGCCGTGTGGTGTCTGTGGTCGAGAACGGTCATCTCGGGGCACCTCCTGGGGTGGCGGGGGCTCCCTACCGATTGTTCGGTCGTCTGTTCATCTTGACCAGAACCATGACAAGGTGGTGGACAATCGGCCCGGAGGGCGGTCGACTGATGGCAGTACGTCCAATCAGGGAGGGTGGGGGGTCATGTCGACTGAACAGACGTCCAGACTCGACCGTGTCGACCGGTCGATCCTGCGGCTGCTGCAGCAGGACGGTCGCGCCTCCATCCGCTCGGTGGCCGAGCGGGTGCATGTGTCCAGGGCCAATGCGTACGCCCGGATATCAAGGATGGTCGAGGACGGCGTCATTCGCGGCTTCACCGCCCGCGTGGACCACGAAAGGGCAGGTCAGGGCGCATCCGCGTACATCACCCTGAAGATCGTCCAGAACTCCTGGCGGACGGTTCGGGAGCAGCTGCTGGAGCTGCCCGGGGTGGCGCACATCGCCCTGGTCGGCGGCGACTTCGACGTCATCCTGCTGGTGCACACCGCCGACAACCACGCCCTGCGCGAGCTGGTGCTGAACCGCATCCAGTCGATCCCCCAGGTGCTCGGCACCCGGACCATGCTGGTCTTCGAGGAGACCGACCAGGTGCCGCCGGTCTGATTGTCGCCCGCTCGCCTCCGGGGCGCGCTGTGTTTTCGCCCGCTCGCCTCCGGGGCGCTCTGGTCCGGTGCCGACGGTCGTCGCTCCAAGACCCCTCGTTCCTCGGGGCCTCCTCGCTCCTTCCTTTCGGCACCGGCGCGCCCCTTCGGCTCGGGGCGGGTACGGCGGGCTGGGGCGGCTAGCGGGCCCGCAGTCCGTCGAAGGCCAGGTGGACCACCGCGTCCGCGACGCCGTCGGCCGCCTTGAGCCCCGGCCGGTACCACTCCACGATCGAGTTGATCATGCCGAAGAGCAGCCGGGTGGCCAGCCGGGGCTCGACGTCCGCCCGTAGCGCGCCGTCGGCCACGGCGGCCCGCAGCAGCTCGGCGACCTGGTGGTCGAACTCCCGGCGCCGCTCCAGCGCCCACTGCTCGGTGACCGTGTTGCCCCGCACCCGCAGCAGCAGGGTGACGTACGGCAGCTCGGCCAGCAGCACCTCGGCGGTCCGCCGCACCACGTGCTCCAGCCGCTCCACGGCCGGGCCGGTCACCGCAGCCGGCTCGGCGAGGATCGCGAACAGCCCGTCCAGGGCCCGGCCGACGGCCAGCCGCAGCAGCTCCTCCTTGCCGCGCACATGGTGGTAGATGGAGGACTTGGAGATGCCGGCCGCCCGCGACAGGTCTTCCATCGAGGTGCCGTCGTAACCGCGCTCGTTGAAGACGTCGACGGTCACCGCGAGCAGCGACTCCACGGTGTAGGCGGTACGCGTGGTGTGATCGGCCATCCTCCGAGTATCCCCGCCCTCACTCCACCGGACGCGGTCGGGTCCATCGGTCCGCACCGGTGAAACACCCCAGGGCCTAGACTCTCCGGACGATCGTCCATGGCCAGCAGGGGTGGGGTCCAGTCTGATGAGCGCAATACCGGCAGTCGCGTCCGACGTGCCCGAGCAGCGCAGCGAGAAACCGGATGCGGCGCCGGGGCACGGCTGGCGCGAGCGTGCCCGGGGCCTGGCCGTGAGATTCGGGCCGGCCGTGTGGTGTTACGCCGTGCTCAAGCTGATCGGCTTCACCGTTTTCATGAAGCTGCTCTCGTTCTCCGGCGAGTACCTCAAGAAGCACCCGCGCTTCGGCGGTGGCGCCAACCCCTGGGACGTGCTGGCCACCTGGGACGGCTGGTGGTACCAGCAGGTCGCCGAGTTCGGCTACCACCCTGCGCTGGTGGTGATCCCCGGCGGGACGCCGGGCTTCACCATCGAGCAGAACTCGGCCGCCTTCTTCCCGCTCTACCCGGGCCTGATGCGGCTGGTCTCGGACACCACCGGCCTCGGTCTGTACGGCGCCGGGATGCTGGTCTCGGTGGTGGCCTCGCTGTTCGCCGCCGCCGGGATCTACGCGGTGGTCGAGAAGATGGCGGGCGCCCGGGCCGGTGTGATCGCGGCCGGCATCTGGGCGATCGCCCCGGGCTCCGGCGCCGAGTGGGCGCTCTACTCCGACTCGTCCTTCGTCGCGCTCGCCGCCTGGGCCTGCTACTGCGTGATGACCAAGCAGTGGGTCGCCGCCGGGGCGCTCACCCTGGTCGCCGGCCTCAACCGGCCGACCTCGGCGGCGCTGATCGGCGCGGTCGGCCTGGCCGCGCTGGTCGAGCTGTACCGGCGGGAGAGCGGGATCGCCAGGCCGCTGGCCGCGCTGCTGATGGCCCCCGTGGGCCTGCTCGGCTACGTCGGCTGGGTCGGCTGGCGGATGGGCGACTGGGGCGGCTACTTCAAGCTCCAGCACGACGCCTGGCTGCACTACTTCGACTTCGGCAAGGGCACCTACAAGGCGATCCGCGGGGTACTGCTGGGCCGGAGCGACTACCCGTTCGCCTTCCCGGTCGCCGATCTGCTGGCGACGCTGATCGTGCTCTCGCTGCCGGTGCTGATCGTGCTGATGATCCGGCTGCGCCCGCCGCTGGTGCTGACCGCCTACACGCTGGCCACGATCGTGTCGGTGCTCGGCAGCCTGGGCATCTTCGGCAATGTCTCGCGGTATCTGCTGCCCGCGTTCCCGCTGTTCATCGCGCTGGCGGTGGGCATGCGCAAGCTCAGCTGGCCGGTGCTGGCCACGGTGCTCGGCACCGGCGCCGTCGCCTCCGGCTGGTTCGGCGGGTACGTCATCTTCGAACTCGGCATCCCGTAGACCGGCGACCCGCGGACCGACGGCCCCACGACTCCACGGCCGGTCGACCGGCAGCCTGTTCCCGCGCGGGGCGCGTCCACTCCGGACGCGCCCCGCGCGTTTTTCGCGTGTTCCGGCGCCGCACACCCCCTTGAGCCGACCGATCGTTCGGTTACTCTGGGACGTGTCCCGTCCTCCCCTCTGAGGAGCGCACACGATGTCCGCAGCGGTCACCCACCCCCTCGTCGCCGAACTGGCCGAACGCCACCAGGCCACCCTGGACGCCGCGCTCGCCGCCGCCGCCGAACGCGACTACTGGTCGCCCTACCCCGAGTTCCCGAAGGCCTACGGCGAGAGCGGCGCCGAGGACGGCAAGGCGGCCTTCGAGGCCCTGCTGAACAAGCCGTTCGCGCTCGACGGCCACCCCGCCGACGGTGACCTGATCGGCGGCGAGGTCTCCCCGTACGGCCTCGAACTGGGCATCGGCTACCCGCACGCCGGGCCGGACGCGCTGATCGCCGCCCTGCGCGCCGCCCAGCCCGGGTGGGCCGCCGCCGGGCCGCTCGCCCGCGCCGCCGTCTGCCTGGAGATCCTGGCCCGGATCAACGCCCGCTCGCACGAGTTCGCGCACGCCGTGATGCACACCACCGGGCAGGCCTACGGCATGGCCTTCCAGGCGGGCGGCCCGCACGCCCAGGACCGCGGCCTGGAGGCGGTCGCCTACGCCTACGCCGAGCAGACCCGGCTGCCGCGGAGCGCCGGCTGGACCAAGCCCCAGGGCAAGCGCGACCCGCTGGTGATGACCAAGGAGTTCACCGTCGTGCCGCGCGGCGTCGCGCTGCTGATCGGCTGCAACACCTTCCCCACCTGGAACGGCTACCCGGGCCTGTTCGCCTCGCTGGCCACCGGCAACCCGGTCCTGGTCAAGCCGCACCCGCGGGCCGTGCTGCCGCTCGCCCTCACCGTCCGGACCGCCCGCGAGGTGCTCGCCGAGGCCGGCTTCGACCCCAACCTGGTCTGCCTCGCCCCCGAGCACGAGGGCGGCACCGTCGCCCAGCTGCTCGCCGTGCGGCCGGAGGTCAGGCTGATCGACTACACCGGCTCCACCGCCTTCGGCGACTGGCTGGAGGAGAACGCCCGGCAGGCCCAGGTGTACACCGAGAAGGCCGGCGTCAACACCGTCGTCATCGACTCCACCGACGACTACCGGGGCATGCTGAACAACCTGGCCTTCTCGCTCTCGCTCTACAGCGGCCAGATGTGCACCACCCCGCAGAACCTGCTGATCCCGCGCACCGGCATCGACACCGACCAGGGTGCCAAGCCGTACGACCAGGTGGTCGCCGACCTCGCCGCCGCCATCGACGGCCTGCTCTCCGACGACGCGCGGGCCGCCGCCGTCCTGGGCGCCGTGGTCAACCCCGGTGTGCTCCAGCGCTCGGTCGCCGCGGCCGCCGGGGAGTACGGCGAACTCGCGCTGGCCCCGCGCGTGGTGGCCTCGCCCGAGTTCCCCGCCGCGACCGTCCGCACCCCGGCGCTGGTCACGCTGGACGCCGACAAGCCGGACGACCGGGCGGTCTTCCACAGCGAGTGCTTCGGCCCGGTGTCGTTCGCCGTCGCGGTGGAGTCCACCGCCGCCGCGATCGAGCTGCTGCACTCCACGGTCCGGTCCCAGGGCGCGATGACGGCCTCCGCCTACACCACCTCGCCCGAGGTCGAGACCGCGCTGGTCGAGGCCGCGCTGGACGCCGGCGTCTCGCTCTCGCTCAACCTCACCGGCGGGGTGTACGCCAACCAGACCGCCGCGTTCTCGGACCTGCACGGCACCGGCGCCAACCCGGCCGCCAACTCCGCCTACTGCGACGGCGCCTTCGTCGCCAACCGGTTCCGCACCGTCGAGGTCCGCCGGCACGGCTGACGGCCGCACCACCCGGCCGCACCGATCAACCGCACCGATCGGCCGCGGCACATCGGTACCGGGCTCCGGCGGGCACGCGCCGCCGGGGCCCGGAGATTCACAGTCCCGCCCGGGGCAGCGATGATGGTGTCCGGGAGAACGCTGAGAGCGGCGTTCAGCCTTCGTCCGAGCACCGGGAGCTGACACATGACCGCGAAGCAGATCGGCACCGACGTCCTCATCGTCGGCGCCGGACCGACCGGCCTGCTGCTGGCCGGTGACCTGGCCGCCGCCGGGGTCCGGGTCACCGTCCTGGAGAAGCGCGGCGCCGAGTCCAACCTCACCCGGGCCTTCGCCGTGCACGCCCGCAGCCTGGAGCTGCTGGACGCCCGCGGGCTGGCCGACGAGCTGATCGCCACCGGCCGTCCGCTCAGCTCGCTGCGGCTCTTCGACCGGCTGAAGGTCGACCTCGGCCAGCTCCCGACCCGCTTCCCGTTCGTCCTGGTCACCCCGCAGTACCAGACCGAACGCCTGCTCCAGGAGCGCGCGCTGAAGGCCGGCGCGACCATCCTGCGCGGCACCGAGGTGACCGGGCTGCGCCAGGACGCCGAGGGCGTCACGATCGAGGCCCGCTCCCGTCCTTCGGGCGAGGAGAACCCCGTGGGCGGCACCACCGTCACCCACCGGGCCCGCTACGCGGTCGGTGCCGACGGTGTCCACTCCGCCGTCCGCGACCTGCTCGGCATCCCCTTCCCCGGCGAGTCCGTGGTCAACTCCGTGATGCTGGGCGACGTCCGGCTGGAACGCGAGCCCGACGAGGCGGTTGTCGTCGGCGCCGCCGAGAACGGTTTCGCCTTCCTCGCGCCGTTCGGCGACGGCTGGTACCGGGTCATCGCCTGGGACGGCGACGACCAGCGCGCCGACGCCGCCCCGCCCTCGCTCGACCGGATCGCCGCCGTCACCCGCACCGCCCTCGGCGAGGACTACGGCCTGCACGACGCCCGCTGGACCTCCACCTTCCACAGCGACGAGCGCCAGGTCCCCAACTACCGCTCCGGCCGGGTCTTCCTGGCCGGCGACGCCGCGCACTGCCACTCCCCGGCCGGCGGCATGGGCATGAACACCGGCCTCCAGGACGCCGCCAACCTCTCCTGGAAGCTCGCCGCCGCCGTCCGGGGCTGGGCCACCGACGCCCTGCTGGACACCTACCAGACCGAGCGGCACCCGGTCGGCAAGGCCGTCCTGCGCAGCTCCGGCGCGCTGATCCGGCTCGCGCTCGCCCAGTCCGCCCCCACCCGGGCCCTGCGCGGCGCCCTCGCCGCCGTCGCCGAGCACCTCGACCTGGTCACCGAGCGCGGCGCCCGCACCGTCTCCGGCATCGGCATCCACTACGCCGCTCCGAAGGACGCCCACCCGCTGGTCGGCCGACGCGTACCGGACCTGCGGCTGACCGGCCTGCGGCAGGCCCGCGAGGGCGAGCCGGCCCCGCCGGAGCGGCTCGCCGAGGCGCTGCGCGCCGGCCGGTTCGTCCTGGTCAGCAATGACGAGCTGTCCGCCGCCGACCCGTGGGCGGACCGGCTGGTCACCGCCGCGCCCGCCGACCCGCACGGCAAGCTGCGCGACACCGTCCTGCTGATCCGCCCGGACGGCTACGCCGCCTGGGCCGCCGTCGACCCGGGCCACGGCGAACTCCGCGCCGCGCTGGCCCAGTGGCTGGGCGCCCCCACCGACGACTGACCACGCCCCGGCGGGCGCCCGTACTCCCCGGGCGCCCGCCACGAGGGTCGCCGGGAGCCCCGGCCGTCCCCGGGCACCGCCCGATCGGGCGCGGTGTCCGGGGATCCGCATATCCGCGAGCACTGTCCGCGCGCCTTGTCCGCGTTTCCTGTCCGCAGGCCCTGTCCACGCGCCCGCTCATAGTGCCGCGCCGTCTTCGCCCGATTCCCGCACGCCGCCATGGCACACCACCGCCGGCGGCCGTTCCGCGACGTGTCGAAGAAATGCAGAATGCATGCCCCGTGCCCACACCGCCTGATCCGGTGCGGCCCCTGCCGCGGTAGCGCCGCCGGCCCGGCCGGGGAGAGCCGGATCCGGTAGCCGTCCGGCCGGTCGAGCAGGTCGTTCACCGGGGCGCCGGCCCGGCGGGTGTTCAGCAGGTCAAGGGCCGGTGGTCCACCGGTCAACGGCCGGGGACCGCGCGGCTCCGTCACCTGGCGGCCCGTCACCGGCCCTCCCCGATTCGCGGTCCGCCGAGTCCGCTCCGGTCCGCCTGAGCGCCTCCTTTCCCGTCCTGACGTGATCCGGTTCCGGATTTCCCGCCATTCACTGTATGAAGGCCCGCACACTCTGTTCTGTTTTCTCCCATTCACAGTTGACTGTTTTTTAGCAACGAATTGCTTGACCATAAGCCAATTCGCACACGGGTTCTGTCATGTTCTAGCCAGCGTTTTCGACCCTGGAACGCCCTGGCCCCGGCCGGCCCCCACGCGCCGGCCAGAGGAGGATCCCGTGCGCCCCCGTTCCCTTGCCCTCGCCGCGGCCCTTGCCGTCCTGCCGCTGACCGCCGTCTCGCTCGGCGTGACCGGCGCGCAGGCCGCTCCCGTCCCCAACGCCTCCGCCCCTCGCGTCTCGCTGCCGGACACCGTGGCCCCCGCGGTGGCCCGCTCCGAGAAGAAGGGCGACGTCCCCGCCGACCAGCAGCTCTCGGTGGCCGTCAGCCTGAAGCTGCGCGACACCGCCGGGCTGGACCGCTTCCTCGCCGCGGTCGCCACCCCCGGAACCCCCGAGTACGGCGGGTACCTGACGCCGCAGCAGTTCACCGAGCGCTTCGGCCCGACCCAGGCGGCGGTCGAGCAGGTCAGGTCGTACCTCACCGCCCAGGGCCTGACCGTCTCCGGCGTCAGCGACAACCGCCAGGTGGTCGGCGCGCGCGGCACCGCCGCGCAGATCGCCAAGGCCTTCGGCACCCACGAGAGCGCCTACCTGGACCCGCAGGCACAGCGCGCCTTCTTCGCCAACGACGCGGCCGCCTCCGTCCCGGCCGACCTCGCCGGCGTGGTGCAGGGCGTCTCCGGCCTCAACAACCACACCGTCCGCACCACCCGCCTGGCGAAGCCGCAGGCCGCGGCCGCCCCCAACGCCGCGCCCAACGCCGCGCCCAGCGGCTTCGGCCCGTCCCAGTACGACGGTGCCTACCGGCTGGACAGGACCGGCGCCGACGGTACCGGGGTCACCGTCGCCCTCTGGGAGTTCGACGGCTACAGCTCCACCGACCTGAAGACCTACGACTCCCAGTACGGCCTGACCGGACCGGCCGTCAGCACCGTCTCGGTGGACGGCGCAAGCTACGACTCCGCGCCCGGCGACGGCCAGGGCGAGGTCGAGCTGGACAGCGAGATCGTGCGCGGCGTCGCCCCCAAGGCGACCCAGCTGGTCTACGAGGCGCCCAACAGCGACCAGGGCGAGATCGACATGGCCGCCAAGATCGTCTCGGACAACAAGGTCTCGGTGATCTCCATCTCCTGGGGCTCCTGCGAGCCGGACACCACCGCCTCCTCCATGACGGCCGTGGACAACTCCTTCAAACAGGCCGCCGCCCAGGGCATCTCGGTCTTCTCCGCCTCCGGCGACGACGGCTCGCGCGACTGCACCCGCTCGACCAGCGGTTCGTCCGTCAAGGCGGTCGACTTCCCGGCGTCCAGCCCGCACCAGACCGGCGTCGGCGGCACCAACCTCAAGGTATCCGGGACGGGCTACTCCTCGGAGAGCGCCTGGAGCACCGCCGGCGGCGGCGTCTCCACCGTCTTCGCCAGGCCCGCCTGGCAGACCGGCACCGGCGTCAGCGGCACCATGCGCACCGTCCCGGACGTCTCCTCCGACGCCGACCCTGCCAGCGGCTTCGCCATCTACACCGCCGGCGGCTGGCAGGTGTACGGCGGCACCAGCGCGGCCGCGCCGCTCTGGTCCGGCTACGCGGCCCAGTTCGACCAGAAGGCCAAGGCCGCCGGACAGCCGGTCCTCGGCGAGGCCTCCCCCAAGCTGTACGCGGTCGCCAACGGCGGCGGCTACGGCACGGCCTTCCACGACGTCACCACCGGCAAGAACCAGGACTTCCCCGCCAAGGCCGGCTACGACCAGGTCACCGGCTGGGGCAGCCCGATCGCCGACGCCCTGGACACCGCGCTGCTCGGCGGCACCACCCCGCCGCCCTCCGGCGGCTGCACCCCGGCCCAGCTGATCGGCAACGGCGGCTTCGAGAGCGGCACCGCCGCACCGTGGACGGCGTCCAGCGGCGTCGTCGACAGCAGCACCGGCGAGGCCGCCCACACCGGCTCATGGAAGGCCTGGCTGGACGGCTACGGCAGCAGCCACACCGACACCCTGGCGCAGACCGTCGCCGTCCCGGCCGGCTGCAAGGCCGTCCTCTCGTTCTGGGTCCACGTCGACACCGCCGAGACCGGCTCCACCGCGTACGACAAGCTGACCGTCCAGGCCGGCTCGACCACCCTGGCCACCTACTCCAACGCCGACGCGGCCACCGGCTTCGCGCAGAAGTCCTTCGACCTCTCGGCCTTCGCCGGACAGACGGTGACCATCACCTTCACCGGCACCGAGGACTCCTCGCTCAAGACCAGCTTCGTGATCGACGACGCCGCGCTCAACGTCTCCTGACCATCTCCACCCCCACACAGGCGGGGGGGGGCGCCCCCGCCCCCCCCCCCCCCCCCGAGCCCCACCCCCCCCCACCCCCAATACCGTAGGGACACCAGCGCCGGGAAACGAGCGAAGAAACCAACCAGTAGGGAAAAGAAGGCAATAG